>JACQDH010000122.1 GCA_016201215.1 Acidobacteriota bacterium
GCGTCATACACACGAGAATCTTGCGCATGGTCTGCTCCTTGAAGGTGGTTTGAGCCAGGGACACTATCACGTCGCCGGGCAGCCGTCCATGCCCAGGCGCCACCAGCTTGGACGGGCCAGCCGTGCGGGAGTGAGCACCTTCGCAGCGCCTTCGGAGCGGATCCGGCCGCTGGCATGATAGAATTTCGCCTCGTTTGCAGGGGGGAGTCTTTTTGCAAGCCAACTGGGGTTTCATCCTTTTTCGGGCTGCGCTGCTTTCGGTCATCCTGTTTCTGGTTTATCTCACGCAGCGCTTCTGGTTTGTGCGCGCCTGGCGGCTGGCCGGGCGCATCGGGCGGCCGGCGTGGCGTCGCGGCCTGCGCGGCGCCTGCGTGGCCTGCGCGCTCCTGATTCTGCTCTCTATTCTCCGCGGAGCCACCGCGCCGCACGGCCACATGTTCTCCCGCGGCTCCTGGCTCTCGGCCCTGCTCGGTCTGTGGGTTTCGAGCGCCTTTGTTGCCCTGCTGGCCATCAAGCTGGTCCGCGGCGTTGAATGGCTCTGGCTGCGCCTGAAAAACCGGAAGGCCGGTTTGCTCCCCCACCCAGTTCTTCTGCCTGCCCTCCAGACCGGCGCGGACACTCTGCCGGATCCTTCCCGGCGCTATTTCTTCCAGACCGCGAGCTTCTTCGCCGGGGCTGTGCCATTTGTCGGCGCGCTCTACGGCTTCGCCGCCGAGCGCCTGCGCTACCAGATCGAGCGCGTCGAGGTGCCCATCGCCAATCTGCCTGCTGCGCTCGACGGCCTGCGCATCGTCCAGCTGAGCGACATTCACATTGGCGGCTACATGCCGCGCGAGCAGGTGCGCCGCGCCGTCGAGATGGCCAACGACCTGGGAGCCGAGTTGGCGGTGATCACCGGCGACTTCATCACTGGCTCGAATGATCCCCTGGAAGAGTGCATCGCGGAGCTGGCGCGCCTGCGTGCCCCGCTCGGCGTCTGGGGTTGTAATGGCAACCACGAAATCTACGCCGACGCGGAAGACTCCGCCGCCGAGATATTTCGCCGCAGGGGCATGCGCCTGATGCGCCGCAAGAACGTGCAACTGACATGGCGTGGCCAGCCGCTCAACCTGATTGGCGTGGATTACCAGCGCGAGCGCTCGCCCTCGGGCCGGCGCCTGCCGAAGCTCGTCGGCGTCGAACGCTTGGTGCGCCGCGACGCGCCCAATATCCTGCTCTCGCACAATCCCAACGCGTTCCTCCGCGCCGCGGAACTCGGTATCGAGCTGACGCTCGCCGGCCATACCCACGGAGGCCAGGTCCAGGTGGAAATCCTCGAGCGCAAGTGGAGCCCCGCGCGGTTCATCACCGACTTTGTCGCTGGCCTCTATTCTCGCCCTCTGGCCGCCCCGTCGGAGCCTTCCCTTGCCGCTAGCTTGGCTCCAGACGCTAAGCTGAAGTCACTAACCTTCGACCTCCGATCTCCGGCTTCTAGTTCAAGCCTCCTGCCTCCAGCGTCTTGCTTCTTGTATGTCAACCGCGGCCTCGGCACCATCGGCGCCCCCGTCCGCATCGGCGTTCCCCCGGAGATCTCCCTCCTCACCCTCCGCCGCGCATGAGGCGCAACTCGCGGCCGGTTGCTCAGTCCATGAAACGGCGGGCTGGAGTTTACCCCGACGGTTGTCCGGGCGGTTCTTGTGTCCCGACCGTTTTGGTCGGGAAGCCCGCCACTTGGTCGCGCTGGCATCTTTGCGGCGGGTTTTGTCGGTCAGGGCACGGCTTCAACCGTGCCGTTGCAGGCGCAGCCCCCCAGGGGCTTTAGTCCCCCGCAAGGCTGGCGGTGCGGCTCTCCTCGCGGCACGCGGGCGTAGTGCTGCGCCGGTTGCCGGGCTCGGGTGGCGGTGCCATAATGTCTTGCAGTCGCACGCGCCCGCCACCGCGGCGCGCGAGTGGGGGGAACCATGGGCCTGAGAGACGCCTGGATTGAGAAGCGGCTTGCCCAGCTTGCCCTGAGCGGAGTCGAAGGGAGCGCAAGCGAAGGGCTGGCCACGGCCGGGCAGAACGCCGACCGCAACGTGTCGCAAATGCACTATGCCCGCAAAGGGATCATCACCGAGGAGATGGAACTCGTCGCGAAGCGCGAGAAGCTCGAACCCGAGCTGGTGCGCAGTGAAGTGGCCCGCGGCCGCGCCATCATCCCCGCCAACATCCACCACCGCAACCTCGAGCCTATGGGCATCGGCATCGCCTTCCGGTGCAAGATCAACGCCAACATCGGCAACTCGGCGGTCACCTCGGATGCCGGCGAAGAGCTCAAGAAGCTGCATCACGCCGTGCACTACGGTTCCGACACGGTGATGGACCTCTCGACCGGCGGCGACATCCCCGCGATCCGCAAAGCCATCATTGACGCCTCGCCCGTGCCCATCGGCACGGTGCCCATCTACGAAGCCATCACGCGGGTCAAGCGCACTGAGGACCTGACGCCGCAGCTCATGCTCGAGGTAATCGAGGAGCAGGCTGAGCAGGGCGTGGACTACATGACCATTCACGCCGGCGTGCTGCGCGAGTTTGTGCCCCTGGTGCGCAACCGCATCACCGGCATCGTCAGCCGCGGCGGCGCGCTGCTGGCCCAGTGGATGAGCGCCCACAAGAAGCAGAATTTCCTCTACGAGCACTTCGAGGAGATCTGCAAAATCTTCAAGAAGCACGACGTCAGCTTTTCGCTGGGCGACGGGCTGCGGCCGGGGTGCCTGGCCGATGCCAGCGACGCTGCGCAGTTTGCCGAGTTGAAAGTGCTGGGTGAGTTGACCAAGAAAGCCTGGGAATACGACGTCCAGGTGATGATCGAAGGCCCGGGACACATCCCCATGGACCAGATCGAACTCCAGGTGAAAAAGGAAATGGAGCTGTGCCACGAGGCGCCGTTCTACACCCTGGGCCCGCTGGTGATTGACATCGCGCCGGGCTACGACCACATCACCAGCGCCATCGGCGCGGCGATGATCGGCTGGCACGGTGCTTCCATGCTGTGCTACGTCACGCCGAAGGAGCACCTGGGCCTGCCCAACGCCGAGGACGTCAAGCAGGGCGTCATCGCCTACAAGATTGCCGCGCACGCCGCCGATGTCGCCCGCCGCCGCCCCGGGGCGCGCGACCGCGACGACGCGCTGAGCTACGCCCGCTTCCTGTTTGACTGGAACAAGCAGTTCGAGCTCTCGCTCGACCCGGACACCGCCCGCGCCATGCACGATGAGACCTTGCCCGACGACTTCTACAAGGAAGCGAAATTCTGCTCCATGTGCGGGCCGAAGTTCTGCTCGATGAACGTCACCCAGCTCGCCGATGCCTACGCCGGGCAGGACCAGTCCGAGCGCCAGCAGAAATTCGTCGAGTTGTTGGCCAAAGTTGAGAAGTAGGGGCACTGCTTGCCGCGCCCGCGGGGATGGGCGGAGCACCGGGCCTTGTCATTCCGAGCGCAGCGAGGCCTCGAGAGTTCCGCTTTCTTGCTCATGCCTGAAACGGTCAAGCACGACCATCTCCGCGAGGAGTTCAACCGCTGGGCCGAAGCCGGCCGCGGCCAAGGCATGGAGCACGACCACCTGCCCGTCGTCCTGCCCGCGCTGGCCCTGATGGACCTCCAACCCGACGAGAATGTACTTGACGTGGGCTGCGGCTCCGGCTGGCTTTCGCGCCTGATCGCTCAGCGCGTGACCCAAGGCCGCGTGGTGGGCATGGACATCTCGGACGAGATGGTGCGCCAGGCGCGCAAGGCCAGCGGCGGACTCGAGCATGTCATGTTTGTTCTGGGCAGCGTGGACGAAATCCCCTGGGACGCGCAGTTTTTCACCCGCGTGATCTCCGTCGAGTCAGCCTATTACTGGCCCGACCCGGCCAAGGGGCTCCGCGAAATCTTCCGGGTGCTGCGCGAGGGCTGCTCGGCGTGGATTCTGATCAACTATTACCGCGACAACCCGCACTGCCACCAGTGGGGCGCAAAGTTGCCTGTGCCTACGCACCTGCTCTCGGCCGAGCAGTGGGCCGCGCTGTTCCGCGCGGCGGGTTTCGCTGAGGTGGCGCATCGGCGCATTCCCGACCCTACGCCGACGCCGGACGTTTACAGCGGCAGGTGGTTCCGCGACGCGGCGGAGCTGGCCGCCTTCCGCGCCGAAGGCGCCCTGCTGGTCCATGGCACCAAGCCGGCAGGGGCCAGTCCTCCCGAGCCTAAGTTGCGCGTGCTCTAGCGAGTTGCCGAAGTGGCCAGGGCAGGAACGAGACAAGCCCTTGACAAGCCATCCAGTCTGGTAGAGGATAGGCAGTAGACCCCCACCCGGTGGGGGTCATTGAGGCGAGGGAGGAACGAAGATGCGTCGTTTGGCTTGGTCTTTGGCGGGGACACTGCTCCTAGGTGGGATCCTGCTCGCTGCCCCACAGGCCCCGAAGAAAGAGCCGGGAATCCACTGCAAGCTCACCGACAAGAAGATCGAAAAATGCTGCTGCGAACAACGTGAGGGGAAACTCTACTGCACGCTGGCAAAGAAAACCATCGAGCAGTGTTGCTGTGAGCCTCCGCAGGGCGCGAAGGATAAGAAGAGTTGATCTGGTGGCAGGGCGCGGGCGAGGCCAGCACCTTCTGCCGAACCAGAAGAGGATTGGCCAACAGTGAAAACATCCGTGCTGCCGATCTACTCCGAGGAAACAAAAGAGAACTGCCTCCGCAGGCTTAAGGCTGCCGAGGGTCAGATCCGCGGCCTTCAAGAGATGCTCGAGGCGCAGCGGCCGTGCATGCAAGTGCTGACGCAACTGGCCGCGGTGCAAAGCGCACTTCGCCAAGTGAGTCGGATCGTGTTGCGCAACTACTTGGAGAACTGTGCAACCCAAGCCATTCGTCGTTCGGACCCGAGGGCGTACGACGAGCTGATGGAGGCGATATTCAAGTTCTCGCAGTGACGCCGCGGGTGCGACCATCATTCCGTGGTCCTGCTCCACGGCACCAAACCTGCGAGTTCGCACACCCGAACGCCGCCGCTGCGCGTCCTTTAGCGGCCCTTTGACTGGCCTGCCACCAGGCGCTATACTGCCGTGTTTGCAGGGTGTTGGACGTGCTGGAGAGCGTATGGGAGTGATCGACAACCGCTTTGAAAAGAACTTCATGATTTCGTCGGTGGATTACGTCTTCAACTGGGCGCGCAAGAGCGCCATCTGGCCGCTGACGTTCGGCCTAGCCTGCTGCGCCATCGAGATGATCACCGCCACCACTTCGCGGTTCGATATTGCGCGGTTTGGCGCCGAGGTGTTCCGCCCCTCGCCGCGCCAGTCCGATCTGATGATCGTGGCCGGGACAGTCACCCTGAAGATGGGGCCGGTACTCAAGCGCGTCTGGGACCAGATGCCGGACCCCAAGTGGTGCATTTCCATGGGGGCGTGCTCCAGTGTGGGCGGGCCGTTCAACGCCTACTCGGTACTGCAGGGCGTGGACAAGATCGTCCCGGTGGACGTGTACGTCATCGGCTGCCCGCCGCGGCCCGAGGGCCTGTTTTACGCGCTGCTGAAGCTGCAGGACAAGATCGACCGGATGTCGCTGGCCAAGCGGCCCACGGAAGTGCGGCTGCATCCCGGAATGGTCGAAGGGTTCAAGCGCGGCGTGATGGTGGCGCAGACGCCCTCCCCCCGCTAGTTCGCGTAGAGCGGGGCAGAGGAACCAAGACCGCTCGCAAGGTTTTCCCGGGCAAGTGCGTTCCCTGAAGGAGTCGAGCCATGGCTTTCCTGCGTGCCGCGAAAGTGGACGAAATCCCTGCCGGAACGATCCGTGAGTTTCAGGTGAACGGCACAACCCTGGCACTGGCCAATGTGGGCGGCAATTTCTACGCCATCGACAATACCTGCCTCCACCGTGGCGGGCCGCTCGGCCAGGGCGAACTCGAAGATAAGGCGGTCACCTGCCCATGGCACGGCTGGCAGTACGATGTGACCTCCGGCAAGGTCATCGTGAACCCCTCGGTCGGGGTGAAGTGCTACGCGGTCGAGGTCCGCGGGGAAGACATCTTCGTGGACTGCAGCTAGCCCCCTGGCCACGCCATTCTTCCATAAGTCATTCAAAATAAGGAAGATCTCTCAGCCGGGCCGTGAGGTGGTTCCGTAGGCCTCAGCATGTTTGCTTTTTGTACGCCTCCAGCTCACCCTGGTGAGGAATTTCTCCCCTTCGGCCAATCTCGCGTGTATAGTGCCGCGAGCCCGGGAAAGCTGGGCAACACTCCAGAGCTTATGACTCGACCCGTAGGCAAGCGGCATCAGTGGCTGTTCAGTGTGGACCCGCACTACTACCACTGGGACACGCTGTTCGTGAAAGGCAAGGAGATGTGGCGCGGCGCGGGCTCCAGTGCCGACGCGCTGCGCCAGCTCAAGCAGGTGCGCCGCGGCGACCGCGTGCTCTGCTACCACGCCGCGCCGGAGCGCTCGATCTACGCGCTGGCCGAGGTCACCCGCGATCCCTACCTTGACCCGTACGACCCCCAGGCCAAGAACCTGGTGGCAGACCTGCGCGCCATCGAGCGGCTGCCGCGCCAGGTGTCGCTGGCCGAATTGCGCGGCAATCACGCCCTGCGCAAGATGAAATTCCTCAAGAACGTCCGGCTGGTCATCTCCCTGCTGAGCGATGAGGAGTATCAGGAAATCCTCCGCATGGCCGGCATTGTCGCCTCCCCCGGCCTGCCTTTACCCTGAGTGCAGCGAAGGGTTTGCCCCAGCCCCGATCTGTAACTGGTGACTCACAGCCGGCGAATCGCCTAAGATACAGCTCCATGAAATCCACAATTGTTCGTGTGATCGTCCTCAGTTTGGCGGTCTGCCTCGTCGCGGCGCCGCCTGCGGCCGCGCAGAAAAAGAAGCCGGCCGAAACCTACGACGTGGTCATCCGCAACGGGAGGATCTACGACGGAAGCGGCGGCCCTCCTGTCCTCGGCGATGTGGCCATTCGGGGCGACAAGATCGCCGCCATCGGCCCGTTACACAACGCGCGCGGCCGGACGGAGATTGACGCCAAGGGACTGGCGGTGGCGCCCGGCTTCATCAACATGCTGAGCTGGGCCACCGATTCGCTGATCTACGACGGCCGCTCGCAGAGCGACATCCGGCAGGGTGTCACGCTGGAAGTGATGGGCGAGGGATGGTCGATGGGGCCGCTGAACGCCGAGATGAAAAAGCTGGCCGTCGAGCAGCAGGGCGACATCAAGTACGACATCAGGTGGACCACGCTGGGCGAGTACCTCGATTACCTTGTCCGGCGTGGCATTTCGCCAAACGTGGCCTCGTTCGTCGGAGCCACGACCGTGCGCATCCACGAGATCGGCTACGCAGACAGCCCGCCCACACCTGCGGAACTCGATCGGATGCGTGCCCTGGTGAAGCAGGCGATGAAGGAAGGCGCTCTGGGAGTGGGCTCATCGCTGATCTATGCGCCGGCCTTCTACGCCAAGACCGAGGAACTCATCGCGCTGTGCAAAGTGGCCGCCCGATCCGGCGGCAGGTACATCTCGCACATGCGCAGTGAAGGAAGCCGCCTGCTCGAAGCCCTTGACGAGCTGATCGCCATCTCGCGCGAGGCGGGCGTCCCCGCGGAGATTTATCATCTGAAGGCGGCGGGAAAGCCCAACTGGCCGAAGATGGATGCGGCCATCGCCAAGATCAATCAGGCACGCGCGCAAGGCCTGCGCATCACCGCGGACATGTACACCTACCCCGCGGGCGCCACGGGGCTCAATGCGGCCATGCCGCCGTGGGTGCAAGAAGGGGGCTTGCAGGTTTGGCTCGCGCGGCTGAAGGACCCGGCGATCCGCGAACGCGTCAAGCAGGAGATGTCCACGCCCACCGACCAGTGGGAAAACCTCTACCTCGGCGCGGGCGCGGAAGGCACGCTGCTCGCCGGCTTCAAGAACGACGCACTCAAGCCGCTGACCGGCAAGACGCTGGCGGAAGTGGCCGCCCTACGTGGGAAGTCGCCGGAGGAAACGGCGATGGACCTGGTTATCGAAGACGGCAGCCGGGTGGACACGATCTACTTCCTGATGTCCGAGGAAAATATCCGCAAGCAGATTCAGCTTCCGTGGGTGAGCTTCGGCTCCGACGCGGGCTCGATCGCCCCCGAGGGCGCCTTCCTGAAATCGAATCCGCACCCGCGCGCCTACGGGAATGTGGCGCGGCTGCTGGGCAAGTATGTCCGCGACGAGAAATTGCTCTCCCTCCAAGAAGCCGTCCGGCGTTTGACTTCACTGCCCGCCACCAACCTGAAGATCCCGCAGCGCGGCCGGCTCAAGCCGCGCTACTTCGCCGATGTCGTCGTATTCGATCCGGCGCGCATCCAGGACCACGCCACCTTTGAGAAGCCCCACCAGTATTCCACCGGCGTCGTTCATGTGTTCGTCAACGGCACGCAGGTGCTCAAGGACGGCGAGCACACCGGCGCAAAGCCTGGCCGCGTGGTGCGCGGGCCGGGTTACCGCAAGAAATGAACGGGCGAGGAGTGCGCGATGCGAAGAAAGATAGCGGCGGCGTTGGTCGTGATCCTGTTGCCGGGATGGGTCATGGCACAGAAGAAAAAGCCCGCGGACAGGGTGAACCTGCTTGCGGGCATACCCACAGGCCGTACGCGCGTGCTGGATCTGAGCTACGCCATCAACGACAAGCTCGTGGCCTGGCCCGGCGACACGCGCACGTTCGAGGCTCGCGACAACGCGACCGTCGTGAAGAACGGCTACTTCACCCGCAGCTTCTGGATGCTGGAGCACTACGGCACGCACATGGATGCGCCCATCCACTTCCCGCCGGGCAAGACTCCGGTGGACCAGATCCCGGTCGAGCACCTCTTCGGCCCTGCAGTCGTGATTGATGTGCGCGCGGAAGCGGCCAAGGACGCTGACTACGAGTTGCGCGCCGAGCGCGTGGCGCGCTGGGAGAACGAGCACGGGCGCATCCCGGCCGGTGCGATTGTGCTGCTGCGCACGGGCTGGGCTTCGCGCTGGCCCGACCCGCAGCGCTATCGAAACCTGGACGCTGCGGGCGTGGTGCACTCGCCCGGGTTTTCCGTCGAGGCCGTGCGCGTGCTGATCGAGCGCGAAGTCAGCGGCATCGGCATCGACACCATGAGTGCGGATCCCGGCGCGTCGAAGGATTTTCCCGTGCACACGCTGGCGCTGGGCGCCGGGCTCTATCATCTGGAAAACCTGGCCGACCTGAGCGCGCTGCCTGAGGCCGGAGCGTTTCTGGTGGTTGCACCGATCAAGCTCGAAGGCGGCTCAGGCGGCCCCTGCCGCGTCTTCGCCATCCTCTCGAAGTGAACCGAGTCTCGAGATGCGCGGCTCATCAATGCCGCCGCCGCAGGCCGATGCCTGTGGTATTTTGGCAGAGAAGTTTCCTGTGCCCGAACTGCCCGAGGTCGAGACCCTGGCCCGCGGCCTGCGCGAACAGATCGCCGGCCGCCGCATCCTCTCGGTGCGCCTGGGCAAGACCGACTTCATTGACGACCCGACGGCACTTGAACGCGATCTTCCCGGAAACCGTATCGAGTCGGTCGCGCGCTACGGCAAATTCCTGGTCCTGCGCTTAGCTCCGGGCAACGGCGCGGCGGGGGCCAAGAGCGAGCGGGCCTGTCTGTTGGTCCATCTAGGCATGACCGGCCAACTCGCTCCGCGGCTCCCCGAGGAGCCCGTGGCGCGGCACACCCACGCCTTCTTCGCGCTCGACGACGGCCGCGAGTTGCGCTACACCGATATCCGCCGCTTCGGCCGCATGGCCCTGGTGCCGGAGGCGGCGCTCGACGGCCTGCTGGGAAACCTGGGCCTTGATCCCCTGGAGACCACCGAAGAAGAATTCCGCGCGCGCCTTGCCGAGCGACGCGCGATGATCAAGGCGTTGCTGCTCGACCAGCGCGTGCTGCGCGGGATGGGGAACATCTACTGCGACGAGAGCTTGTGGCGCGCGCGCATCCATCCGACGTGCCACGCCGCACGACTCAAGCCTGAACAGGTCACGCGGCTCTGCCGCGCGATCCGCAAGGTCCTGAGCGCGGCGATTCGCTTGCGCGGCTCATCGGTCTCGAACTACGTGGATACGAACGGCCAGCCGGGCAGCTACCAACTGCGCCATCGCGTGTATCAGAGGGAAGGGAAGGGCTGCTTCCGTTGCGGGGCGAAGATTCGCCGCGTGATGGTGGCTGGGCGCGGTAGCCACTTCTGCCCGCGCTGCCAGCCCGCCCCGCGAAAGCGAGCGTTGCGGGCGCGGCCCCGCCGCGGGCGCCGCCGCGGAGGGACTGTGGCCGCAGACTGATCTTCTCCCAGGCGCACTCGCGGTAGCCCCCATCTTGATTCTGGTTGTTAGGGGAGTGTTCAGCGGGCGGCGGCGCTCTGGGCGTGCTCGGCGGGGCGCAGCAAGGGCGCTGCGGCGGCGAAAACCAGCTCGCCCCAGACGCGGCGGTCGCGGCGTTCCAGCCACATCACGCGGTCGCGCAGCGGGTAGAAGGGCGCTTCGGAGAGCATCTCGACGAGCAGCTCGTGGATGCGCTGCTGGAACTCCAGGTTCTCCGAGCGGAAGCCGTCCGGCGGGATGCCGTCGGCCAGCGGCGGTACGGCCACCAGCAGCGAGTAGCTGTTCATCCACCAGGCCAGCCACTGTTCGAGCTGTGGCTGGCGGCTGAACTTGTTCACCAGGTAGCAGTAGTTGTCGAGCACGGCGCGGTCGCAGATGACGTGCGGAGCGCGCGAGCCGGCGTCCAGCTCGGCGGCGATCTGCGCGTGCAGGATCCAGAGCTGGCTTTCGAGCGTGGTGGCCTCGTTGACCGGAAACGGCGAGCGGCGCGCCACCTCGGTCACCAGTTCGACGTTTTGGTCTGCCTTCTTCAGCAGCGAACAGATTTCGTAGGCGAGAGTGGTCTTGCCGACGCCGTGCGTCCCAATCAGAGCGAGCTTCAAGGTTTTGTGTCTTCTTCGCGTGATGGGCCCCTTTCTAACACAGTTTTGCGCCGCTGAAAACAGGATTCCCTGAAACCCTTCGGGGTCCCGCTGGCGTCCAAAGGCGAGGACGCATCCCGAAAC
>JACQDH010000133.1 GCA_016201215.1 Acidobacteriota bacterium
AAAACGTGCGCGTGCTGAAGTGGATCCTGGAGCGCGTGGAAGGCAAGGGCCAGGCCGTGGAGACGCCGATAGGCTGGGTACCCCCGCCGGGCGCGCTCACGCTCGACGGCCTGGAGATTACACACAACACCATGGAAGAGCTGCTGCGGGTCAATCCGGACGACTGGGCACCCGAGCTCGAAGAGACCAAGAAGTTTTTCGCGCAATTCGGCAAGCGCCTGCCGCAGGAACTCCGTGAAGAGCATGCGCGGCTGGCGCAGCGGTTCGAGCGCCGCGCGGTCGCGCAGAAGTAGAAGCGCCGCAGAATCTGGGTGCTTGTTTCGCCGGGCGAAAAACCGTAGTGTAACTGGCGTCGAATCGCGAAACTGACCGCGACAGCCATGGAATGCCCCCTGTGCCAATCGAGCAATCCTCCCACGGCCGCCCGCTGCACAAGATGCGACACGCCGCTGCCAATCTCGAGCGCCACGCTCACCCTTACGCCGCCGCCCAGCTCTGAAGGCGCCACCCTCGCCGAGACGCCTGCGGTGGGCAATAGCGCCACCCTCGCCGACCAGGCACGGGTCAGCGAGGATGCGACGATCGTCGAGAAACCGGGACGCGTCTCGGGCGTGGCGACAGGCTGGTCGGTGCCGGCTCCCGCGCAAGCAACCGGTGGATACGCCGCCTCCCTAGCCGTGCTGCACCCCGGCACGCTGCTGGGCAACCGCTACGAAATCATCCGGCAACTCGGGCAGGGCGGCATGGGCGCGGTCTATCAGGCCAAGGACCGCGAAGTGGACCGCATGGTGGCGGTGAAAGTGATCCGTCCCGAGCTGGCCGGCCACCCGGAAATTCTCCAGCGCTTCAAGCAGGAACTGATCCTGGCGCGGCAGGTGACCCACCGCAACGTCATCCGCATCTTCGACCTTGGCGAGGCCGACGGGATCAAGTTCATCACCATGGAGTACATCGAGGGCCGGGACTTGAAGTCCCTGCTGGTCGAGAGGGGCAAGTTCCCCCCCGCCGAGGCCGTGGGCATCGTGCAGCAGGTGTGCCTGGCGCTGGAGGCGGCGCACACCGAAGGCGTGGTGCACCGCGACTTGAAACCGCAAAACATCATGGTGGACCAGCAAGGCAAGGTTGCGGTGATGGATTTCGGTATCGCCCGCTCGATGGAGCTGGGCGGGATGACGCAGACCGGGGCGCTGGTGGGCACGCCGGAATACATGTCGCCCGAACAAGTGCAGGGCCTGAAGGTGGACGCGCGCTCGGACCTGTTCACCCTGGGCATCATCTTCTATGAGTTGCTGACCGGCAAGATGCCCTACCAGGCGGATACGGCCCTGGGCACCATGTTCAAGCGCACCAAGGAGCGCGCCGTACCCCTGGCGCAGATCGATCCGGCGGTGCCGCAGTTCCTGAGCGACGTCGCGGCGAAGTGCCTGGAGACCGAGGCACAGCAACGCTACCAGTCGGCGCGGGAAATCCTGCAGGACCTGGAGGCCTGGCAAGCGGGTGCAGTGCGCCGGGCGATGAATCCGCTCCAGCGCTGGCTGCGGTATGCGCCGCGCTACCAGAAGTGGCTGGCCGCGGGAGCCATGGTCGTTGTGCTGGCGCTCGCCGGTTTTGTGTTCCGGCAGAAACTCCCCTTCCACTTGACGCTCGAGCCTGGGGCGGCGGTCCAGCCGGTCTCGCTGGCGATTCTGCCATTCCGCAACGCGTCGGGAGATGCGGCGATGGACTGGCTGGGGCCCAGCCTGGCCGAGATGCTGCGGACCGACGTGGGGCAATCGGCGTCGCTGCGCACGGTTCCCGCCGACCGCTTGCACCAGATTCTAAAGGACTTGCGCATCCCGGCCAACGCGGATTTCGACCCCGCGACCCTGAAACGCCTGGCGGAATTCAGCAGCGCCGAGACACTGGTCTGGGGGAGCTACGCGAAGATCGGCGAGCAGATCCGGATCGATGCCACGCTCGAGGATCTGAAGCGGCAGCGCACGGTTCCATTGAAAGTCGAAGCGCCCAATGAAAAAGAGCTGCTGCGGGCGATCGAGCAGATGGCCCAGTCCATTCAACAGAACCTGGCGATATCGCCCGACATGCTCAAAGAGCTCCGGGCGAAGGCCCTGCAGCCTTCCTCCAAGTCCCTGCAGGCCCTGCGCGATTACAACGAGGGCTTGCAACTGGGGCGGCAGGGGAACCACCTGGAAGCCGTGAAGCGCTTTGAAGCCGCCACGCAGCAGGATCCGGAATTCGCCCTGGCCTATTCCAAGCTGGGGCAGACTTACTTCCACCTGGGTTACGACGACAAGGCCGAGCAGTTTTCGCGCAAGGCCGTGGAGTTGAGTGAAAAGCTTCCGCTGCAGGAGCGGTACCTGATCGAGGCCAATCACGCACGGATCCTGAACGACTCGGCCAAAGCCATCGCCTCCTACGAAAACCTGGCCAAGGTCTCGCCCGAAGATCCGGAGGTGCAGTTCAATCTGGGCGGGCTCTACGAGGCGACCGGGGCATTCGACCAGGCCCGAGATCGCTATTCCAAAGTTCTGGCCCGCGATCCGAAACACGTGGACGCCCTGCTGGCCACGGGGCGAGTGGAGATCAAACGCAAGAATCCGCAGGGTTCGCTCGACTACCTGAACCGGGCACTGAGCCTGGCCGTCGAGCTGGACAACGCCGAAGAAAAGGCGGCCATACTGCAGGCCATCGGCGTGGCCTATAAACGGCTGAACAAGCCCGGGGAAGCACTCCGCTACTATCAGGAGTCCCTGGACATCAAGCGGCGCCTCGGCCAGAAAGGCGGCATGGCCGCCACGCTCAATGAGATGGCCCAGGTCCAGGGCCTGCTGGGAAAGCCGGCCGAGGCGTTCAAGAGTTATCAGGAGGCGCTACAGTTTCGCCGCGAAATCGGAGACAAGAAAGGGATCGGCGCCACGCTGATTGATCTCGGCGCCCTTTACTCCGACCGCGGCCAATATGACGAGGCTCTGAAAGCGGACAAGGAGGCCTTGCAGATCCAGCGCGAGGTGGGCAACCAGAACTACGAGGCCCTGTGCCTGAACAATATTGGAAACATCTATCTCTTGAAGGGACAATACGACGACGCGCTTACCTACTTTGAACGTGCCCTGCAGTTGGGCGAGAAATTCAAAATCCCTGGCGACACCGCCCTGACCCTCCACAATCTCGCCGACACCTCTTCCCGGCTCGGCCAATTTGACCAGGCGGTAACGTATTACCTTCGCGCGCTGGAGCTCTGGCGCGACGCGGGGGACAAACGCGGCGCGGCGATGGAGTCTTACTACATGGCTGCCGTCTTCGAGTATCAGGGACGCTACGGCGCCGCGCTGAAGTCCACCGAGGAAGCCGTCAGGGCCCTTCGCGAGCTTCAGGACCACGGCCTGCTCGCCGAGAGCCTGAGCGGCTACGGCAACGCGCTCAGCCTGGTCGGGCGTTTTGACGAGGCGCAGAAAAACCTGGGAGAGGCATTGAATCTGGCCCGGGAACTCCAGAACAAGGCCCTCATCGCGCAAACGCTCAACTTCCAGGGGGATCGCTTTTTCTATCGTGGCGACTTCAAGTCGGCCCGAACGGCTTTCGAGCAGGCCCTCCAGGTGGCCCAGCAAACGAAAGATCGCCCGCTCACGCTGCTCGCGCAGATCAACCTGGCGAAGGTCAGCATCAAGGAAGGTCGCCCGCAGGCGGTTCTGGGCAACCTCAGCGCGCTGGCGAAGGAGGCCAATGGGCTCGGGCTGAAGTACCTGGCTACCGAGAGCGCACTCGATCTGGCCGAGGGCCTGCTGAATACCAAGCAAGTTGCCGCCGCGCGAAAAGAACTCGAGGCGCCGCTGCGCGCCAGCGAAAAACTCAACCTGCGCGCGCTTCGGGCCCGAAACCACTACCTGCTGGCGCGGGCACTGCAACTCACCGGGAATGGTACCGAAGCCGCGCGCCACTCCGCCGAAGCCCGGCGCATCCTGGAAGAAATCCGCAGAGAAGCCGGCAACGATGCCATCCTCACGCGCGAGGATTTGAAGCCGATTGCCGCGGCGCCCGGCAGACATCCATAAGAATTCCCGCAAAAAAGAAAAGAGCCGGGCCCCGTGGCCCGGCTCCTTTCCCTGGTTTTGGTGTCCCCCTAGTCGTCCTATTCCCTTTCCTTTCTCAGTTGAAACAGAATCGTCTGCAGTCTGAACCTGTTGGAGAAGACCGTGATCTGGTACATCCCGGGCCGCAGGTTGTCCGT
>JACQDH010000134.1 GCA_016201215.1 Acidobacteriota bacterium
CATCTTCGGCATGTTCAAACACAACCAACCCTACGACGGTTCTAAAATCTATTCCCTCCAACCCCAACCGGAGTTGGTATGTGCCTAAAACTCATCTCCGTCCTTTACAAACAAGAGAGAATCTACAAGCGCCCCGTGTGCGGCGCCCATCAGAATCATGTTTGAGAATCTCACCGATAAACTGCAGCGGGTATTCAAGAACCTCCGCGGCCAGGGGAAGCTTACCGAAGAGCACCTGGACGCGGCGCTGGGGCAGATCCGCGAAGCGCTGCTCGACGGCGACGTCAACGTGGGCGTGGCCGACGAGTTGCTCGCCAAGATCCGCGCCAAGGCGCTGGGCTCCGAGGTGCTGCTGCAGCTCTCGCCCGACCAGCACGTCGTCAAAATCGTGCGCGACGAGTTGTCTGAGCTCCTCGGCAAGCACGCCAAGCCGCTGTTTGCCTCGCGACCTCCTTCGGTCTGGCTGATTGTCGGCCTTCAAGGATCGGGCAAGACCACCACCACGGGCAAGCTGGCGAAGTGGCTCTCGACGCACGGCCACCGTCCGCTGGTGGTCTCGACCGACGTCTATCGTCCCGCGGCGCGCGAGCAGTTGGCCCAGGTCGCCCGGGCCGTCGGGCTGCCGTACTGGGCCGCGGCGGAAACCAACAAGCCAATGGAAATCGCCCGCGGCGCAATCCGCGAAGCGAAGCTTTCCGCCTACGACGTCATCCTGGTGGACACCGCCGGGCGCCTCCACATCGATGACGAACTAATGAACGAGCTGGGCGAGCTGAAGCGCGACTTACAACCTGCGGAAATCCTGTTCATCGCCGATGCCATGATCGGCCAGGACGCTGTGCGCTCGGCGGGCGAGTTCCACCGCCGCCTGGGCCTGACCGGCGTGGTGCTGACCAAGCTCGACGGCGACGCCCGCGGCGGCGCGGCGCTTTCCATCGGCAAAGTGACCGGCGCGCCGGTGAAGTTCGTGGGCCTCGGCGAAAAATACGACGCGCTGGAGGGTTTCTATCCCGAGCGCATCGTGTCGCGGGTGCTGGGCATGGGCGATGTGATGACGCTCATCGAAAAAGCCGAGCAGGCCGTGGACAGCAAGAAGGCCGCGGAGCTCGAGCGCAAGCTGCGCCGCAGCGAGTTCACCCTGGAGGACTTCCGCGACCAGTTGCGCCAGCTCCGCAAGATGGGCCCGCTCGAGCAGGTCATGGACATGCTGCCCAAGCTCGGGCCACTGGCCAACCTACCCAAAGATGCCCAGGTGGATGAGGGGCGCCTGAAGCGCGTCGAGGCCATCATCAACTCGATGACCGCCGCCGAGCGCGACGACCACAGCCTCATTGACGGCAAGCGCCGCAAGCGCATCGCCCGCGGCAGCGGCACGTCGGTCCAGGAGGTCAACCAAGTGCTGAAGCAATACATGCAGATGCGCAGGATGATCAAGCAGTTCGGCCCCGCCGCGGCCAAGGGCAAGCTGCGCGGACTAGGCAAGCTCGCCGGGATGTCATAGGGATCCCCGGGGCGAGGCGCGCAACAAACTGCCGGGCGTGGTCTGTGGAGCAGTCGCCGCGGAGGCTTGCGGAACCCTGCCAGAAGCGAAAACCCCGGAAATAAGCTACAATGGGCAAGAGGGGGCGCAACTAGTGCTAACCATCCGCCTGGCGAGAATTGGCAAGAAAAAGAAGCCGTTTTACCGCGTTGTGGTGATCGACAAGCGCAAGCCGCGCACCGGCCGGACTGTGGAAGTGGTCGGCACCTACGACCCGCTGAAAAAGCCCGCCGAGGTGTTGCTGAAGGCCGAGCGCATCAAGTATTGGCTCGGGTGTGGCGCACAGCCCAGCGACACCGTGCGCAGCTTCCTGCGCGAGCAAAAGATCGCTTGAAGCGTGTCTTCCCGCCATGGCACGTCCCGTATCCCCCGGGACACGCACCAGCGAAACCTCCTGCTGATACCGGCACAAGCGGAGGCTCAGGATGAAGGAGCTGGTAGAAGCGATTGCGAAGGCCCTCGTGGATAATCCCGATCAGGTTCAGGTCCATGCGGTTGAAGGCGAACAGGTCACCGTGCTCGAGCTGCGCGTCCACCCCAGCGACCTCGGCAAGGTAATTGGGCGGCAAGGACGCACGGCCAAGTCCATCCGTACCATCCTCGGTGCAGCGGGGATGAAATTGAAGAAGCGCCTCACGCTGGAAATCCTCGAGTAGTGCCTGCCGACTCTTTTGAGGGCGTAACCCTGGCGCGGATCTTGCGCCCGCGTGGGATCCGCGGCGAAGTGGTGGCCGAAATCCTCACCGATTTCCCCGAGAGGTTCACCCGGCTTCGCGAAGCCTACCTGTGGGACGGGAAGAATCCGCCGCGGCGCGTTGCCGTGCGCGCCTGCTGGTTGCACAAGAACCAGGCCATTTTCCACTTCGAAGGAGTGGATTCGCGAAACGATGCCGAGCGCCTGCGCGGTCTGGAGGTGCAGGTGCCGCTGGTCGAGCGTGTGACGCTACCCGCAGGCCGGTACTACGTCACGGATCTGATGGGCTGCGAAGTCTGGGAGCACGCTGTATCTCCGGGTGCTCCAGCGCGATTGGGCGTCGTCCGTGACGTCCAGTTCACCGGGGAGGAGACCCCCGGCACGCCGCTGCTCGTGACGCAGACCCCGCAGGGCGAACTGCTCATCCCGCTCGCCGAAGAGATCTGCACGCGCATTGACGTCGCCGCGCGCCGCATCGAAGTCGCACTCCCCGACGGCCTGCGCGAGCTCAACCTGAAACCTAAGGCCCCTCGATAGCGTAAACTCCAGAAAAGGGAAGGCTGTGGAAGGCGGTGCAGCATGACCGAGGAGGCCCGGCGCGATCCTGGAGTCCTCGTACCCTTGCTCAAGCTGGTGGTCTTCACCGTTCTTGTTCCCGGCAGCGTCACCGTGTGGATGCCCTACTACTTCTACCTCTCGCGGGGCCGCTGGGGTTCGCTTACTCTCGGCAGCCACACCCTGGCGGGCCTGCTTTTGATCGTGCTGGGCGCGTGCGGCTACCTGTGGTGCGCGCTCGATTTCACGTTTACGGGACGAGGCACACCGGCGCCGATTGATCCCCCGAAGATTCTCGTAGCGCGCGGGCTCTACCGCTTCGTGCGCAATCCCATGTACATCAGCGTCCTGCTGGTCCTGCTTGGCGAAAGCGTTCTGTTCAAGAACATCAGGCTGTTGCGCTATGCGGGCATTGTGGCGGTTGGTTTCCACCTCGGTGTCCTGTTGTACGAAGAACCCGCCCTGCGCCACAAATTCGGCGCTTCCTATGAAGAATATTGCCAAACCGTGCCGCGGTGGATTCCGCGCCTCCGCCGGGCAGCGAACTCAGCGTAGTGCAGTGCCTGGAGCTCTGGACGCTTGGTGGTCATTCCGAGCGCAGCGAGGAATCACTCCGACAGATCCTCCGCTCCGCTCGGGATGACAACAGCGGCGGATGAGCGCAACACACCCAGTTAGGCTAGACTGGACTAGCCATGCGGTTTGACATCATCACCATTTTCCCGGAGTTCTTTGACGGGCCGCTGGACTACGGCATCGTGCGGCGGGCGCGGGAAACCGGCTTGCTCGAGGTGGAAGTGCACGACCTGCGCGAGTTCACCCGCGACCGCCACCGCACGGTGGACGACCGGCCGTTCGGCGGCGGCGAAGGCATGGTGCTGAAGCCCGAGCCGCTGTTTGAGGCCGTCGAGGCACTGCTGGCAGAGTCGCAAGGTCCGGCGCCAGGCACCGCGACGCCGCCTTCGACCGCGGTCGTCTTGCTTTCCGCCTCCGGGAAACTCTTCCGGCAGGAGACGGCGCGCCGCTACGCCGGCCTCGAGCGCGTCATTCTGCTCTGCGGGCGCTACGAAGGGGTGGACGAGCGCGTCGCCGAACATCTCGCGACCGAGGAAGTCGCCGTGGGCGATTTTGTGCTCTCGGGCGGCGAGTTGCCAGCGGCGATGATTGTGGACGCAGTGACCCGCTTGCTGCCCGGCGCGCTGGGCAACGAAGCCTCAGCCGTTCATGAATCGTTCAGCATGGAAAACAGTTCTCCGTTGTCAGTTGTCAGTCGTCAAGAGGCAGAACCCGTCGCAGGCGCCAAGACCAGGCCGTTCACCAGTCACGAATCACAAGTCACCAGTCACGGCATCCTGGACTGCCCGCACTACACCCGCCCGGCCGAGTTTCGCGGCTGGGGCGTGCCCGAGGTGTTGACGGGCGGCAACCACGAACAGATCCGCCGCTGGCGCCGCCGGATGGCCTTGGCCAAGACGCTGCGCAACCGCCCGGAATTGCTTGACACGGCGGCGCTCAGCGCAGAGGACCGCCGACTGCTCGAAGAACTGCGGCGCGAGGGGCAGCCGTAGAAGCCGCTCGGCCAGCACTACCTCGAGAAAATCTCAACGCAGAGAGCACAGAGGATCGCAGAGGGCGCGGAGAAACTCCTCTGAACATGATTCTGCCTCTCACCTTAGGGCCGTTTCCACCTTTGCACCTTTTCCCTGTCTCTCTTGCTGGGCCTCTTTGTGTCTCTCTGCGTTCTCTGTGTTCCTCTGTTCCCTCTGCATTTGATCTTTTTCCGTCCGCTTGTAAAACCCTTGCCCGGCCGCTGCGTTCCCCCTTCGGCGACCCGGAGTCCGCACTAGGCAAGGAGGCCGGAATTGGTTATACTTCGAGTTTGTCTTGATTGCGCTGGCCCCACCCGAGCGGGTCTGCCAGGAATATCTGCCATGAATCGAGTGGTCGCAAGAATTCAAGAGGGGCAACTGGTCGCAAGAATTCAAGAGGGGCAACTGCGAAAGGACATTCCGGCGTTCCGACCGGGCGACACCGTGCGGGTGCACGTGCGCTTGAAGGAAGCCGAAGGGGAAAAGGAACGCATCCAGCCGTTTGAGGGCGTGGTGATCAGCAAGCGCGGGCGGCTGGCCGGGGCCAGCTTCACGGTGCGGCGGGTCAGCTTTGGTATCGGCATCGAGCGCATTTTCCCGATTAACTCGCCGACCATCAGCTCAATCGAAGTGGTCAACCAAGGCAGTGTGCGCCGCGCCAAGCTTTACTACCTGCGCGGGCGCAAGGGCAAGTCCGCGCGCATCAAGCGGGCCGAGCGCGTCGAGCCGGGCGCGGCAACGGTCGAAACACCTTCGGCGGAATAACGAAGGTCGTCCGGAATGAACGAGCTAGTGATGGGCGGCTAGAATCCGCAAGGCTTCCTTCGCCGCTTTCGCTACCTGCGGGTCGTGATCTGCACTCAACTCTCGGATTTCCGACTCAAACTTTCTATCGCCGATATCCGCGAGGATCGTCAAGACAATCGGAAGGTTTTGGCGCCTCTGAAGTGCTTCCTGAAGCAGTGGTTCTGACCTCTGGCCTGCCCGAACCAGGAAAATGCCAGCAATCGTCCGGACGTTCTCGTCCTCAGAGCCGAGGGCACGGACGAGCCTGCGTCCAGAAGATCGCACCCCCATGGCCCGCCAGACGGCAGCGTTGAGGAAGACACCTGCTACCTGAAGAAGCTTCATTTCAACAACTATTTTAGCATCATCGGCAGGTCACCGCATCGCCGGTACATTGTACCTTTTCCATACATCCGGATTGTGCGTGGCGGTGTGGTCAAACCAGATCGGCAGCACGTTCTCCTGAATCTGAGGATGTCGAAATCGCTGGCCCCCGCGGTCGGCAAGGATCACCAGGTCAAAGTGCACACGGATGGAGAGGACCTTGCGCACTTTTGTGAAGTCGGGTTGGTACTGCGGCATATGCACTGGACAGCTTAGCAAGACTAGTTCCCGGATGTTCAAACCGTTCTTGTTCGCCAGCATGGCCACGCTGCCTCCATGGCTGTGGGTGATCAGGTCCAGCCCCTGTTCGGAGCGGTCATCGACCCACGCCCAAAGATCGTGCGCCGCCAGCGCCCGCGCGTCGTCGCTGTAACCCCCTGACCATTCAAACCGGTCCTGCTGGCTGTAAAGATCGGAGCGGACGTTTTGGAGTACATAAGTGTGAAAATCTCCGCCCGGCTGCCACCAACTGTTATTTCGCGCCCAGGTGCCGTGAACTAAAAGCGTCGTATCTGCTTCAGCGCTGCGGGCACGTTGCTCGCCCTTGGATTGCAATTGGCTTATACGAACATGTGACGGAGCAGCTTGGGCCAGCCCGGTAGCGGCCAAATCTCGCACGAGTTCTTCCGTGCTGTATGTGCCCCGCTCAAGAACGGATGTCAACCGCCCGGATTCAGGACTTCGTTCGAGGTAGGCGACTGCTGCAGCAACACGGACAAGCTCGTGAGGATGCCGGATGCAGGCCTCCATGAGATCTGTAGCGTTCTCAGCAGTAGTTTCTCGAAAGAAACTACCAGCAATATCCACCAAAACTTCTTCGGGCAGCGGCACCTCGACCGCACCCGAGATCGTTTCCGAGATCAGTTGACCATAGCGCCTATTCAAGAACCTTCGCGCCCGTTGGGGGTCAATCAGTCCAGGAGACGCAGCCAAGCGTGGAACGCGGAGGGCATCGAGATCCTCGTCCGGAACAGCCTCAACGAACTGTTCGCTTCCAACTGCCCGGTTCAGCAAGGCCTGGGCATCTCCGCGAAGCTGTGACCCAAGCAGGAGGAGGACAGCCGCCTGTGAAAGGACGGCTACATCGCCTCTTTGCTGAAAGGCCTCCAGGCCCGGGAGAGGTTTTTCCGGAACTTCGTAGGACATTTGTGCCCCCTTTCACGTATTTGCGCTTCACAACCGGTTAAGTATCCGCGTTATTACCAGAAGGGAAGATGATCGTCAAATAGTTCGTCGCTGGCAGGCCAAGACGGGGCGGTAATAGCGAATACGAGCCTGCACGCTCCTCTATCTTGTTAGTGACTCCTCGCAAGGCGACGTAAGTCTCTTGCTGACCGCTATGCTAAGATTCCACGCCGATGGGGCGGCTGTGCTCTTCCCGCTACGAACGCGAAGCGCGCCAGCGCGGCTGGCTGCGCATCGCCGGTCTCGATGAAGCGGGTCGTGGCGCGCTTTGCGGGCCAGTGGTGGCCGCCGCGGTCATCCTCAATCCGCAGCGCCGGATCGTGGGCCTGGACGACTCCAAGAAACTGACCGCCGAGCGCCGCACGGTGCTCGCCGAGCGCATCCGCCGGCACGCCCTGGCCTGGAGTGTCGCCGAGGTCGAGGCGCAGCGCATCGACGCCTGGAACATCTACCAGGCCAGCCGACAGGCCATGACCGAAGCGCTGGCGCAACTCAAAATCTCCCCGGACTACCTGTTGATCGACGCCTTGCGGCTCGACCTGCCCCTCGAGCAGCGGGCCTTGATCAAGGGCGATGCGCGCTCGGTCTCGATCGCCGCGGCGTCCATCCTGGCCAAGGTGGCGCGCGACGCCCGCATGCAAGAGTTGCATGGGCAGTATCCGCAGTACGGGCTGGCGCACAACAAGGGCTACGGCACGCCGGACCATCTCGAGGCGCTGCGCCTGCACGGGCCCACGCCGATGCACCGGTTCTCCTTCGCGCCGGTGCGCGAATCCTCCTGCTGGGCCGCCGGCGCCACCCAGGAAGTACTGCCGCTCGACCTCGCACCCTTCGCCGCGCGGGACGATTGACTGCAGGACCTGTCCATCCGAGCCCCTGCGGTTTGCGACGGGACGCGGAATCACTCTGCTTCCCTGACCGCTACCGAGCTGCCCGCGACACGGAACGCGATGATTACTTGCTGTTCGCATGCGCCGATGCGTTGCGTTGACTGGGCCTTGGGGCGGTGCTAGCGTAAATTTCGCTTCCGCTTGGCCGGCCCCGGCCGGCTGTCGCCGGAGCAGTTTCCTGCCGCGAGCCGCGGCACGGCGGCCTCTCGAGGCACGACCCGGCAGGCTTAGGGTCCATCGCCTGCGCGGTCGGGCTGGTTTCTTCTTCTCGGGATCGCGGAGAAGACAGGCAAACGTCACCCATGGCCTTTAACAAGATCAAGAGCGTCGAAACCGCGCAGAAGCATCTCAACCAGGGAAGAATCTCCCAGGCCATCGCCGAATACCAGCAGATCCTCCGCCAGGAGCCCAAGGATCAGGTCACTCTGATGACTATCGGCGACCTGTTCGTGCGCCAGGGCGACACGTTTCAGGCCCTGGAGTATTTCGAGCGGCTCGCGCAACTCTTCCTGAGCGATGGCTTCGTCACCAAGGCCATCGCCATCTACAAGAAGATCGCCAAGCTCGCGCCCGAGGAGAGCAAGCCGCTGGAGCGGCTGGCCGAGCTCTACGTCCAACAGGGCGTGATGAGCGAAGCCCGGCCGCTCTACCTGCAACTGGCCGAAGTGCACCTGAAGGCCAACCGCGAGCAGCAGGCCGTGGTGCTGCTCCGCAAGCTGCTCGAAGCCGAACCCGACAACCTGCGCGTGCAGGCGCGCCTGGCTGAGATTCACCACGCCATGGGGCAGGACAAGGAAGCGGCCGATACCTACCTCGCCGCCGCACAACAGCAGCTCGCCAGCGGCCGTCCAGCCGAAGCCGATAAGTTCGCCGACCGCGCGCTGAAAATGGAACCCAACCATGCCGGGGCGCTGGCGCTTAAGGCCCGGGCGCTGACCGCCGCGGGTAAGCGCGCACAGGCCGCCACGTTGCTCGAAGGCCTGCCCGGCCTCGACGCGGGCACCGAGGTCACCGCGCTGTTGATCGACTTGTACCTGCAAGGCGGCGAATCGGCGCGCGCGGCCAGCCTGGCCGGCAAAGTAGTCGAGCGCAACCCGAAGAATCTTGCCCTGGCCTTCAAGGTAGGCATCGCCCTGGTGGATGCCGGTGAGCCGGATCGCGCGCTCGAGGTCCTGGGTCCCATCCGCGAAGCCGTGATCGAAGCCGGCGAACACGAGCGGTTCGCCCAGGTTCTGACTGCCGCGGCTGAGCGCATGCCCGGCCAGCTCGAGCCGCTCGAGTGGCTGGTGGACCTCTACGGCCGGGCGAGCGACTCCTTTCGCCTGCCCGACGCGCTCGGCCAGCTCGGTGAGGCGGCCGCGGCGGCCGGGCAGTTCGAGCGGGCCAAGCAGGTCTATGAACAACTGCTCGACCGCGATCCGGAAGACGAAGCCGCCCGGCGCAAACTGAATCAGGTGCGTGCCCGCATGGGGCTCGAGCCGCTCGAGTCGGCGCCGCTGGCCCAGCCGAGCGGGGCGGTCAAGCCAGCCGCGGCGCCCGTCGTGGAAGCGAAGGCGGCTCCGGCGGTGGCCGAGCCGGAGCTGGATGAACAAACGCAGCACTACCTCGCCCAGGCGCTGACCGATGTGGACCTGTTCTCCAGCTACGGCCTGACGCAGAAGGCCATGGACCTGCTGGAGACCGTGCTCCAACGCGCCCCGCGCCATGCAAGCACGCTGGAAAAACTGCTGGACCTCAACCTAGGCGCCGGGAATGACCGCCGCACTGCCGAGCTGGCCGGGCAACTCGAGCAGATCCACGGCGAGCGCGGCGACGCTGCAAATGTCGAGCGCTTCGCCGAGTTGCGTCGGCGCTTCCAGCGGGCCGCCGGCATGGCGCCCGAGGAGGTAGCCGCCGCGGCTCAGGCGGCCCGACCGGTCGAGTTCCCCGTGCCCACGGTCGAAGCCGAGCCGGCGCCGCCGGCCGACAGCCTGCAGGTCGCCGAGGTGGGAGCGGTGCCGGCTGGCGAAGCCGCCGTGCACGAAGTGGACCTCTCCGAGGAATGGGCGGCTCTCGCCCATCAGGTCGAGGAGGCGCTGCAAGCGTCTGCGGCAGCCACGCTACTTGCGCCGGCGGCCCCGGGCGTTGAGTCGCACGCCGACGCTTCGGCCGTCGAGCCTGCGGTCGTGGACGCCGAGCTGGCACGGATGGAAGCGAGCCATGCTGCCGAAGTGGCTTCCGAGCCCACCCCGAGACCCCGCATCGAACCGGCCCCCGAAACCCCGGCTGAGGAAGTCCCCGAGTACGAACTCGAACTGGAGCCCGCGCTGGCCGAAGCCGAGCTTTCCCCGGCGAAGTCGGCAGCAGAAGCCGGAGCAGTGGACGCTGCCGCCCCGATGCAGCGCGCGATGTCCGCCGAGCAGTTCCTCTCCGAGCTCGCCACCGAGCTCGATTCACTCGGGGTCAGCCCCGCAGCGCACGCCACACCCATCCCCCCGCCGCGGCCAGTGCCCCGCTCACCGGTGCACGGGACGACCGATGCAGTTTGGTCCGCGGCGCGCACACCGGCCGCAATTCCCGAATCCCGGCCCGCGCCGCCGGTGGAGCTGCCTGCTACGGCCGCGGGTGAAGACCGCGGGCCGCTGCGCGATGTCTTCGACGCGTTTCGCGCCGAGTTGGGCGAACTGGGCACCGAGGAAAAGGAAGACCTGGAGACACACTACAATCTGGGCATCGCCTACCGGGAGATGGGCCTGCTCGACGAGGCCATCGGCGAGTTCCAGAAGGTGGCCAAGGCCATCGACCAGGGCCGGGCGTTCCGTTATGCCATGCAGTGCTGTACACTGCTGGGGCTGGCGTTTATGGAGAAAGGGCAGCCCCAGATTGCGACGATGTGGTACGAGCGCGCCCTCCAGACCCCCGGTCTGGACCAGGAGTCCATCCTCGCGCTGCGCTACGACCTGGGCGTGGCTCAGGAGTTGTCCGGCGACGAGGCCGCGGCGCTCAAGAGCTTCTCCCAGGTTTACGCCATGAACATCGATTACCGCGACGTCGCTGAACGCATCGCCACGCTGGGAAAGCACCGTTGAGACGCGCCTGCCCGGCCCAGACATGACCCGCCTGCTCCGTGTGCTGCTGATCCTGATCTGCTTCGAGCTGGGTGTGCTGCTGGTGCTGATCCCCTGGTCGAAGATGTGGGAACACAATTACTTCCTGAATCGCTACCCGGCGCTGATCCCCTACCTGCTGAATCCTTCTCTGCGCGGCGCCATCAGCGGGCTGGGCGTGCTGGATATCGCGCTCGCCGCCGGAATGATCCGGCGGCGCGATCCGGCCACCGTTGCCACCCGAAGCTAAGCCGCTCCTCTGCTACGTCACCGACCGGCGGGCGCTGGGCGCCGAGGCCGATCTGCTGGCCGTCATTCGCCGCACCGCTGTTGCCAGCGTCGATTGGATCCAAATCCGCGAAAAAGATCTACCTACGCGAGACCTCCTGGAGCTGGCGCGCGGCGCGGTCGAAGCGGCCCACGGCTCGGCCACGCGCATCCTGGTCAACGACCGGCTCGACGTGGCCCTGGCCACCGGCGCCGCGGGCGTGCACCTCGCAGAAACTTCGCTGCCGGTCGCGGCGGTTGCGGGCTGGCGCCGTGCGGGTCACGCGCCAACAGGTTTTCTGATCGGCGCTTCCTGCCACTCGCTGGCTGCTGTGGTGGAAGTCGAGCGCGCCGGTGCCGACTACGCTTTCTTCGGCCCGGTTTTTGCCACGCCCTCGAAGGCCGCATTTGGGCCGCCACAGGGCCTCGACCGGCTGGGCGAAGTCTGCCGCCGCGTGCGCATCCCGGTGCTGGCGATCGGCGGAGTGACGCTCGAAAACACCGCGCAGTGTCTTGCCTCCGGCGCCGCGGGCATTGCCGCCATTCGCCTCTTCCAGGAATCCGCCGACGTCGCTGCAGTGGTGGCACAGCTTCGATCAGCGCGATAGCCCGCCGCCAGCCCATAACCCTGCTCGTGCCGATTTCTATCCGCTGCTCCCTCTGCCACGGGGGCCACCGAATTCGCTTGCATCCCGAGCCCCAGCCGGTGCATCCTATCCCCTAGGAGGGGATATGCCGCCCGGCCCCCCTCCAATCTCAAGGAGGAATCGACATGAAATACCGCTCGCAGCTTTACAGGGCTGTTGCTTTCGCATTGGCGCTGCTTCTGAGCCAAGCATTCTCTGTGAGCGCCCAGGCGCAAGACCGAGTGGACAAAGTCTCGAACGGCGACTTTGCGCGGACGGTGAAACAACTGGAGACCGCCATCAAGCAGCGGGGCATGATGATCGTGGCCACGATCGATCACCAAAACATGCTCCGGATGGTGGGAGCGAATATCCGGGGAAGCAAGACCATCGAGTTCGGCAAGCCGGACATGATGAAGATGCTCCTTCCCGACAATCCAGAAATCGGCGTGGAGATGCCGCTCAAGATCTATGTCTACGAGGGGGCTGACGGCAAAACGGTCGTAAGTTACCGCAAGCTCTCGGCCGCCTTCGCCAGTTATGGCAAGGAGCAACTCGCATCGGCTGGCCAGATGATGGACATGATGCTCGATCAAATCGCCGCAGACGCGGCCAAGTAAGGCCGGGAGAAATACCTCCCGTCACGGAGAAGCACCATGTTAATCACGCTGAATGATCTCATCTTCGTGGCCCTCGGGTTGGCGATTATGGGCATCGGGTTCTACCGGCGCCGGACTGTCCCGGCGCCGGAGCCCGCGCCGCCGGCCTCCCGTTTAGAACTCTTTCTGACCGGATTGGCTTGCATTCCTGCGGGCGTGGGACCAAATGTTCTGGTTGTAGCTCTGACGCCTGGGATGCCGGAGATGCCGATCCTGGTGAAATGGGCGCTGATCCCGTCGATAGCCCTACTGGGAATTGTTTGGGCTGTGGCGGCCCGGCTTGGTTTCCACCGTCTGACGAATAGGATTTGGACGGGGCTGTGGGTCGGTTTTGCCTGCACGGCGGCACTGGACTCGGTTCGGCTCATCAGCTTCAGCCTTGGCCTATTGCCGGGCAACCTGCCTCGAATGTTTGGCGTGCTGATCCTCAACACCATGGCCCAAGGCCCGACGCCTCTGTCGGACTTCGTCGGTTCGCTCTACCACTTCTGGGTGAGTGCCTCTTTCGGCTTGGCGTACACGCTGCTCGTTGGGCGTACGCGATGGTGGGGCGGGCTCATCTGGGGGTTGATCATCGAGGTCGGCATGATGACTACGCCCCCAATGGTGGTGGCGATGGACACTGGTTACTTCGGCTTGAAGCTGGGCAAAGGATTGTTGAACGGCGTGTTCTTGGGGAGTCTCGTGCCACACATTTCCTTCGGCATTGCGCTCGGCCTTCTGCTTGAGCGCTACAGTCGGCATCGCGGATCGATCCTGAAACTAATCAAAGAAGCCGTAAGTCCAGGGGCTCGACCCTCTGTGCTTTCAGGGCAGGCCTTGGGCATCCGAACAAAGGGGGGTCTATGAAAAACACTGTCAGTTCTGCGCAAGAAACAACAGCAGCAAGAGCCGTGTCTGACAGAGAACTGGTTGCCCGAGCTCAAGCGGGTGACAGCAGCGCGTTCGAGGAGTTGCTACGTCGCCACGAACAGAAGGTTAAGCGTCTGGCCCAATATCTCTGTCACGGGAATGCTGAAGACGGCGAAGAAACCTCCCAGAATGCGCTCTTGAAAGCGTATCGCCACCTGGCAGGTTTCCGTGGCGAGTCGCAGTTTTCCACCTGGCTCACCCGGATCGTAATCAACGAGTGCCGTATGTACCAGCGCGGACAGCGCAGTCGGCCCCGCGGCCTCAATTTGGACGAGCAGTTGGGTGAAGCAGAGAACATCCCCGTGGAGCTAGTCGATAGCTCAGATGACCCGGAAGAGCAGTATACCCGCCAGGAATTTCAGGCGATTTTGCAGCGGTGCTTAGCGGAGATGAAGGAGCTATATCGGATGCCCTTTGTTCTGAGCCAAGTTGAAGGGCTGTCGAACGAGGAAATGGCCGCACGGCTGGGCGTATCGATGCCTACCGCGAAAACTCGATTGTTGCGTGCACGACAACAGCTTGGTCGTGCTCTCGCGGAAACATTCTGCCACGGAAGTCACTGCTATTGGCCAGGGGCTGGCTCGCGCCCTAGCTCCAGAATCCAAGCGGGGAACAAAAGATGAAGAAGATTGCTTATGAATTAGCTCGACTCTTGTTGATTCTGGCAGTCCTACCTGGGATGGTTGCGGCGCATGGCGCAGGCACCATTCGCGGCGTGGTCACAACACCAGGTCCCGACGGCGAACCAGTCCGCTTGCCGGGGGTAGAGATCCTTCTGCGCTGCCAGAGAGCAGTCGATAACATCAACGCCACAGTGACTGACGAGTCTGGTCATTTCTGGCTTTCCGGCTTGGAGCCCGACAAATGCGCCATTACCGCTGCCGTACCAAGCTTTCGCACTGAAACGAAAACTGTGGAGGTTACCGAGAACTCCGTGGTCGAGGTTTCGTTTCAAGTCAGCCTTGCGACGGTGGCGGAAAGGATCGCAGCGTCTGGGAACGCGAGCGCATCGAAGCCGCCGAAACATCGGCCAAAGAAGAGAGCAAAAGCAGTACTTTAGAAAATGTGATCTCAGCTGTGCTTGCGTAGACCTTTTTCAAGCGGCGACTCGAAGAATTCCGTGCTCTGCCGTGCTTCGAAGAGGACCGCACGCTACTCTGGGCCCGACCCATGTCGCCCGCCACGGCAATAGAAGCCCCGTTTGCGGAGTGAACCTAGCCAGGGAGACACCCGTGCTCGACTCAACTAATGAGCTACAGACGAGCCTTGCTGTCGCCAGTGGCCCGTTGCGGCGGGACAAGTTGGTTTCGAAATTTTGCGAGGTCATCCCTAGCACGCTCGACGCTTTGGATGCGGTGCACGATAAGGTGATGACAGTTGTCCAGTCGTTACCTTGCGTGCCGGAGGAGTTCGAAGACGTTGCAGTCGCCCTACGGGAAGCCTTGGCCAATGCGGTCCTACACGGCAACCAGAATGACCCGGCCAAACGCGTCGTTGTGGCCTGCTTCTGCGAGTGCGAGGCCAACGGGGGACTGCTCCTGGTGGTTCGAGATGAAGGAGCGGGGTTTAATCCATCAGAGGTTCCCGACCCAACTCAAGCTGAGTGCATTGATTCTGAGCACGGGCGCGGGATTTTCCTGATGCGGCAATTCATGGACGACGTGCGCTACCGCAAGGGAGGCCGGGAAGTGGAAATCCGAAAGCGCCGGAAGTAGATAGAATTAAAGAACTCGTGAAGTATCAATTACAGGGAGAATTAGAATGAGTGTAAAAACGCATTGGGAGACGATCTACAGTACCAAGGCGCCGGAGGCGGTCAGTTGGTACCGTCGGCACCTTGAAACCTCGCTTGCTCTGATAGAGCAGGCCGCTGGTGGATACTCGGCGTCCATCATTGACGTTGGTGGCGGCGAATCCACGCTCGTTGACGATCTGGTTGTACGCGGATACCAAGACATCAACGTCCTTGATATTTCGCAAACCGCTATCGACGTGACCAAGAAGCGATTGGGATTGGCCGCAGAACAGGTCCATTGGCTCGTCGCCGATATCACGGAAGCACAGCTAGAGCCCGGCGCTTACGATGTGTGGCACGACCGTGCAGTGTTTCATTTTCTTACGGCGATCGAGCACCGCAATGCTTATGTTCGAAACGTCGCCCATGCCGTCAAGCCGCACGGCCACGTAATTGTCAGTACGTTCGGACCCGAAGGCCCCACAAAATGTAGCGGTCTCGACGTCATTCGCTATAACGCCGAATCGCTACACGACCAGTTTGGCGTGCGCTTCCGTTTGGTCCAGAGTTCTAAAGAACTCCATCACACACCATTCGGCACGACACAGCAGTTTCTGTACTGCTATTGCAGGGTCGAATGAAAACGTGCCCCTGTTTTTCACAGCTGCTTAAAGCTTGTCGCTGACCATAAATTGCTGCTCCTGAAATAAGTAGGTAAGGCCGGAACTGAGATTGAGTGATGAGCGAAAAGGTCTTTCAACTCTTCTGTGCGCGGGAGAAGGTAATTCGGCTTCCGACTTTTGACTAACGCATCCAGTGTGTTCAGCAATCGCAGGTTGCGCGAGCTGCTGCTCAACGTCCTGCCGGCACGCTCGTTTGAAGAGCTCCGGATACCTCTAGCCATCGTTGCGACGGATTTGGAATCTGGCGAAACCCTCATCTTGGACAGTGGCGATTTGATCGAAGCGATCCTCGCGAGCACAGCGTTGCCGGGGTTGTTCCCGCCCATCGCTCGGGGAGGCCGAATGACGGTGGACGGTGGCCTCTCGAATAACGTTCCGATCGATTTGGCTGTAGAACGCGGCGCTGAACGAATCATTGGGATGCTTTGCGGCTGCGCGAAAGGATTGCCGAGGAGGACAAATCTTGTTTCGGTGTTGAGTCAGTTGTTCTCATTGGCTACGAATGCGCGCTTTCGCTGTGACGTTCAGCACTATGAGCATCGAGTCGAACTCCACATTCTGGAGTCGTGTCCCGGCCCAGACCTGGAGTTGCTTGATTTCGACCGCTCCTGGACGTTGATCGAACCTGCCTACCAGCATGCCGTTCGGGAACTCCAGCGGCGGCTGGCTTGAGTGTTGCTCGCGGGTACTTGGGAACGCAGGTGTTTAGAAGTTAACGGAATCCCTTGCAACCCGGACGGGGCCCATGTCATCCTATGCAGGAGGAGGGGATATGCGTCGGACCAAATCCGCCGTCAGAAGCATCTACCTCGACGCCGAGGTCGAGGAGGAGTTGCAGAATCGCCTGAGTCGCATCGAAGGCCACGTGCGCGGGGTCAAGCGCATGCTGGCCGAACAGGCCAGCTGCGAAGACCTGCTCATTCAGCTTTCTGCTGTGCGCTCGGCGCTGAACCAAGCCACAGCCCGGCTGCTCGAAAACCACATGGAAACCTGTGTGGCCGACTGCGTGCGCGCGGGCCAGGGCGAGAAAGCCCTGCGCCAGTTGAAGGGTGCCCTAGCGCAGGTCCTGAAGAACTTGTAAGGAAATGACGATGAACGAGAAATTCCTATCCATCGGTTCCACCGTAGCCGCCTTCGTGGCCTCGCTTTGCTGCCTGGGCCCGCTGGTGCTGGGCAGTGTCGGACTCGGGGCAGCACTGGTAGCGACAGTTGCGCCACTCCGCCCGTATTTCCTTGCCTCAAGCGCCATCCTGCTGGGCCTTGGCTTCTATTTTGTTTATCGCAAGCCCAGAAATGTCCCAACGTGTGCGGGCGAAGTTTGCGCCCCGCAGAGCCGCACCCGCCGCCTGGCCACGCCACTGCTCTGGCTCGCCACGGCGGCCGTTGCGGCGCTGGCTTTTTTCCCCGCTTACGGCGGCAAATTGGTCCGGCCAGCCAGAGTGACCCCAGCCGCAGCGACCGTCCAGCTCGCAACCGTCGAGCTCAAGATCTCTGGAATGACCTGCGAGGCTTGCGCCGGGATCGTGAAGCGCAAGCTGATAGGAACCGCCGGTGTGGCCGGGGCCGAGCTGGACTATCCGGGTGGCCGAGCCACGGTCAAGTACGACCCGACGCGCACCGGGCCGAGCGGCCTGGTCGCCGCCGTCAACACCACCGGCTACAAAGCCTCGTTGCCGGATTCCAGAGGGGAGTGAACCAATGGCTCACAAGATCCTGGTCTATAGCCAGCCCGGTTGAATGTTCTGCGGCAAGGTGAAAGAGTTTCTTTCCCAGAACCACATAGAGTTCGCCGACCGGAACATCGCCGCCGACCAGACGGCGCTTGCCGAACTCGAAAAGCTCGGCTACATGACCACGCCCGTGACCCTGATCGACGGCGAAGCGGTGGTCGGCTTCGATCGCGAGAAGCTGGCTAAGCTGCTCGGGATCGACTGAGTCTCCCGCCCCCCCGCCCTCGAGGCGTTTCTCCGGGCAGCGCAGAGAGCGTGCGCTACGCCGATCGCCGCAGGGTCAGCAGCGTCAGATCGTCATCGAAGTCCTCGGCTCCGTGATAGCGGCCGATCGCTTCCACGAGGGCCTCGGCAAAATCGTGCAGCGCGACCGGCCTAGACAGCCGCGCGAGCGTCGCGGCCGCAAGGTCGAGAAAACCTTCGGCGGTGAGCTGTTCGTCGTCGGGCCGCGCCACCTCAGTCACGGCATCAGAGAACGCCAGCACCATGTCGCCGTGCTCAAGCCGAACACTCTGCTGGCTGTAGATTTCACCGGCGATGAAGCCAAGCGGCAGGCCCTCGAGCCCTTCGCCGAGCGGCTGCCAGCCGGCTTCGCGCTCGCGCCACAACAGCATCCGCGGGTGAGCAGCGTAGGCGTAGTTGAGCTCGCCGCTGGAGCGGTCAAACGTGGCCGTCACCACCGTGGTGAGCCGCAGCGGCGCACCCGGGGTCTGCCCCGTCAGCGTGAATTCGTCGTTGAGCGCCGCCAGCAGCCCGGCCGTATCGCGGATGTCGCGGAACTTGTGCAGCAGTTGGTGGATGTGCCCAGCCACGCGGCTCGCCGTAAACCCATGCCCGATGCAGTCGGCGAGCACCATCCGCGCCGCGCGGTCAGCCCCGCAGGAAAACAGTGCGTAAAGATCGCCGCCTTCGCGGCCGCCCGAGGGCAGGGCGATCACGTCGCCCTCCAGGCCAGCTAACTGCACGTGGCGATGCGCGCGCTCGTTGCCGGCCCAGAGCTCCACTCAACCGAAGGGCTGCTCGGCGGTCGCGGCACCATCGCGATGCACCTTTCCGGACATGGCTGGCGCAATGCTATATGCCTTCTAGCCGCAGAGTCCAGCTTGGAATCGCCCCGCGCGCGGGTCAGCCTTTCCGCATAGGAATCTCCGTGCCCCCGCGTCGAATCGCCCTTGCTACGCGCGCCGACCGGCGGATGGACCCAGTACATAGGGAACGTGAGATTCTTTGCGGTTCGCTGCGCGCCGCCAGCCGTAAAAAGCCACGCCCAATACAAGCCAAAACCCCAGAACTTCGACGAGAAACATGGCTTCCTCCTCCGGCCATGTGACATCACATTATCCTCGGAAGATTCTGGGTCCCAGGAATTCAGGCTGAATCGTTTCTCCGAGCCGCGGTATCCGATGAACGGAAGACCAAGTCTGCTTCGAGGAGAAGCACCGTGAAGAAACTGTTTCTCGCAGGATTGGTGGCGACGCTCGTTATGACCGCCTTGATGTATGCGGCACCTATGATGGGCATGCCCAAAATGGACATTGCCACCATGCTGGGCACCATGTTCCTGGCCAGCCCCGCCCCAGCCTTCTGGCTCGGAATGATGATTCACCTCATGATGGGCGTGGTCGTGTTTCCGGAGATCTACCACCTTGCCATCCAACCGGAGAGCGGTTCTGGAACAGGCCGAGGCATCTTGCTGGGCCTGATACTTTGGGCCGCGTCCAACATGATGGTGATGCCGATGATGGGCGCCGTTCATCCGCTGGTGAAAAGCGGCATGATGCCTGCCCCCGGTTTTCTCATGTTGAAGTTCGGAGCCATGGCACCGGTGGGCAGCCTGATCGGGCATGGGGTCTATGGAGCGCTGCTCGGCAAGCTGGCGGGGCCGAAAGCAGCGGGGCTGCAAGCTCAGCCGGCCCACAAGTAAGGGCCACGCGTGCGGTCGGTAGGACAACCATGCCGTGGCTAGCCTGTTTGTGAATCTTCTAACCCGTTCGAGGTATCAGAGATGTGTAAGTCAGCGCGAGAGCGATTAGCCTGAGTCAGCCTGAAGCGAAACCATTGCGCCAGCGGACGGCCAGCGACGAAGACCTGCCGCTGGTGGACCGCGCCCTGGCCGGCGACACTCAAGCGTTTGAGGACCTGGTGCGGCGGCACGAGTGTCGCGTGTTCCGCACGGCGGTGGGGCTGACCGGCAACAACGAGGACGCCGAAGAAGCGTTGCAGGACACGTTTCTCAACGTGTACCAGCACCTGGGAGAATTCCGGCGCGACTCGCGCTTCACCACCTGGCTGACGCGCATCGCCATCAACGCCGCGCTGCAGAAGATCCGCCGGCGCAAGGGAAATGTTTCGCTCGACGATCCGGAGGTAGCCGAAGCCGAGTTCATGCCCCGGCGAGTGGAGAGCTGGCGGGAGAACCCCGAGCGGCTCTACGCGGCTGAGGAAACCCGGCGGCTCGTGGAAGAAGCCATTCTCTCGCTGCCGCCAGCCTACCGCGTGGTGTTTGTGCTGCGCGACGTCGCCGAGATGGATACCGTCGAAGCCGCTGAGGTGCTGGGCCTGACCGTCGCGGCGCTGAAATCGCGCCTGCTCCGAGCGCGCCTGATGGTGCGGGAGGCCCTGGCCGCGCGTTTCGCCGAGCGCCCCGTGCTGAAGTCGCGACTCGTGCAGGCCGGGATGATGGTCAAGCAGGCCGTTGCTGCCGGTCTGTCACGTTTTCCTAGGCAGAACGGTGAGGAATAGCCATGTTCGATTGCCGACAAGTTTTGGCCGAACTTTCCAATTACGTGGACGACGAGGTGACGCTCGAGTTGAGGCACGCCATCGAGGAACACCTCGCCCGCTGCGGGCGTTGCTCGGTGGTCTATGACACCACGCGGAGGACGCTCAAGATCGTGAGCGGGAGCCTGCCGCCGGGCGCTCCGCTCGCGGTCAGCGAGCGGCTGCATGTGCGCCTGCGACAACTGTTTGCGGGCGGCGCCTAGGCGTAGGCCGCGGCGGCACATGCGGATTTGTGGATTCAAGCGCAAGACAATCTAAGTGAAACCAACTCCAAAGGAGAAAGTGCAAATGAGAAAATCTGTGTTTCTGGTTCTCGCCGTGTTAGCGCTGGCCCTCGCGGCCGGCGTGTACGCGGCGGAAAAGGCGGTCACGCTCGAGGGCACGCTGGTGGACAGCAAGTGCTACCTGATGGACAACTCGCTCACCGGCAACGACCACGGCCAAGTGAAGCAGTGCGGCACCCTGTGCCTCAAGGGGGGCTCGCCCGCCGCTCTGCTCACCAAGGACAAGAAGTTCCACGCCATCCTTGCTCCCTCCCTGGTTCTGGCTCCCCACGTGGGACAAACGGTCCGCGTCTCGGGAACCCTCCACAACGGCGCGGTTGCGGCGCAAAAAGTCGAAGTCAATCAGAACGGGAAGTGGGAGGAAGTGAAGCTCGGGGCCATGATGTAAGGGCGGTAGGGTGCCCCATCCGGGTGCGCGGAGACGCCCAGGGACCGCGCACCCGGGTTTGCCGCCCATTCTCGAGGCGGCGTCGCGCGGTGGCTAGATGCGGCATCGAAAACTGTTCCTTGTCCTGCTGGTGCTGTTCCTCGCCGCGGCCGCGCTTCTCTTTGCTGCCTCGCAATTCAGCTTGAGCGCGCTCAACGAGCCGGGGCGTCTGGAGACCTACGCAGCCACGAAGGTCAAACGCTGGCTGGTCAGACGCAGCGCTCGGGGACTACTCCCGGCCGAGCCGCCCAGGGGTAGTGCCAGCGTCAATACCGGCGGGATGATTTTTCGGGGCGAATGCGCCGCGTGTCACGGCATCGAAGGCCGCAAGCCGACTGACATTGGCCGCTGGATGTATCCCCGGACACTGGACCTAGGCTCACCGCAAGTGCAGCAGTGGTCGGACGCGGAGCTCTTCTGGATTATCAAGAATGGCGTGCGCATGACCGGCATGCCCGGCTTCGGCAAACTTCACTCCGACGAACAGATCTGGCATCTGGTGCACTACATCCGCAGTCTCGGCGCTCAACCGCGACAGTAGCTGCGTGAGGTTTTCTTCGAGCGCTCGCGCGCAGGAGAATCTCGGTGCGTAGTCCCCGGCGCGTCCGGCGCATGGCTGGTGCAGCTTGAGCGCCGCCTCTGCTAGGCCCCGAGCCAGCGGCCGACTGGCTGCCAGCTCTCCACGTTGTCGCAGATCACCTTGGCGGTCGCGGTGATGGGGATGGCCAGGATCAGTCCCACGCCGCCCCACAGCCAGCCCCAGAACAGCAGCGACACGGTCACCGCCAGCGCGTTCAACTGCACCCGGCGGCCTACCAGCGCGGGGACCAGCACATTAATGGCGATCAGGTGGAAGAAGGAGAGCATGCCGGCCACGCCGAGGTACGGCCACGCCGAGGTCTTCCATTTGCTCAGGCCGATGACGAACGGCGGGATCCAGGCCAGCATGGCGCCCAAGTAGGGCACCAGATTGAGCAGGCCGGAAACCGCGCCGGTGAGGAAGGGATAGTCGAGGCGGATCATCCAGAAGAAAAGCGCGCTGACCACCGCCAAGATGAGCGCCACCAGCGCGTTGCCCACCACGTAGCCGCGCAGCACCGAGCTGACTTCCTCGAGCGTCTGCTTGACGCGCGTGCGCTGCGAAGTCGGAAACAACTGCAGGGTGGCGTGCCAGACGTTGCGTTTGGCCGCCAGCATGAAGAAAATCAGGAACGGCACGAAGGTGGCTTCGAGCAGCACGGTGTACAGCGAGCCCAGCCCGCGCAGCAGCAGGCTGCGCACCGGCCGCTGCTCCTCCACGCGCACCGCCAGCCGGCCGCGCTGCTCCTCTCCGGGGGTGATTTCGGAGACGCGCTTTTCCAGCCGTTCGAGCCGGCGCTCGACGGCCGCGGCGGCCTGGCGCAGCACCGAGCTGTATTTCGGCCAGTCGGCGGCGAAATGGTCGGCGCGGTCGAACACCATATAGCCCAGGCCCGCCACCAGGGCCAGGGCCAGCAACAGCACCAGCAGTGAGCCTACCGCCCGGTGAATGTGCAGGCTTTCCAGCCACTCCACAAGCGGGTCCAGCAAGTACGCAAGCAGGACCGAAAGCAGCAGCGTCATCACCACGCTTGCCGCCCAGTAGCAGAAGGCCAGCACAATCCCGGTAGCGATAATTCGCTGGCTGGGATTTGCCCGCGCGCTCACCTGGATTTTTTCGATGGTCATCGCGGTTATCGAGCAGGTAGACCGCATCCCGAGCCCGGGGACGGGCTGCCTGTGGCGCCCACCATATCACAGCCACAGCGCGGCGGACACGGCCACGCCACCGCGCTGCTACCGAAAAGGAATTTTCGCTGGCGGGATGCGCGCTAGCAAAGCAAACAGGGGCACGGTGCTCGTGCCCCTGCCCGGTAGTGGGCAAGTTGGAGGTCAGAAGTACATACGAACACGAAGCCACAATCGGGCGTTTTTCTTTCTCTATCCAGGTGGCTGGTGCAGAGGGGTGTTATCAACAGCTCCTGTGAATTGCTTTCCGGGACAGGGTCTGCCCATTGCACCCAGGTTCCGTGGTGATTCACAATCGCCAGGAGACAATGGCATTAAGGATGAAAGACACAAGAATCAGTCGGGCGGCGTTGACCATCGCTGTGCTCGTGGCGGGATTGGCTGCGCTTATCCTCTTCAGCTATCGCCCTGACATCGCAGCAGCACGGGCTCGCGTCTCGTCTGCTAGCCAGGTCGTCAACACGCCCTGCGGTTTGATTGAATATGCTGCTGTCGGCAAGGGTCGCCCGGTCCTTGTAGTTCATGGCGCAGGCGGTGGCTTCGACCAGAGCCTAGATTTTGGACGGATTTTGGTCGACAAGGGGTTCCGAGTAATAGCCCCGTCAAGATTCGGTTATCTCCGCACCCCTCTTCCGCTTGACGCGTCGCCGATGGCGCAAGCCGACGCACATGCATGCCTGCTCGACGCACTGAACTTGCCGAGGGTGGCAGTTCTTGGCGGCTCGGCGGGTGCGCCGTCTGCGATGCAACTTTGTCTGCGGCACCCCGACCGGTGCCCGGCAATGGTTCTTCTCTTCCCCATAGCCTTCGCGCCACACCCGGCCGGCGAACCGCAGGAACAATCTTCGGCGCTTGCAAAGTTCGTGATGAATACAACGCTGCACTCTGACTTTTTCTTCTGGACCGCGACCCAGGTTGCGCGCGACACCATGATAGAGGCAATTCTAGCCACGCCGCTCCTGGACTTCCATAATGCGACGCCAGACGAGAAGGAGCGCGTTCTCCAAGTGCTGCGAAACATCTTGCCGATTACCGAACGCGAGAAGGGAATATGGAACGACGCTGCCATCAGCGCCTCAATCCCACGCTATGAGCTGGAGCGATTCGCAGTTCCCACGCTCGTCATAAGCGCCGAGAACGATTTGTTTGGAACATATAGGGGCGCGCGCTACACGGCTCAGCATATTCGCGGTGCTCGCTTTGTTGGTTATCCGACGGGGGGCCACTTACTCGTGGGGCACCAGGAAGAGGTCTGGTCAGAAGTCATCGGCCTTCTGAAGGAGGCTGGAGGGCAGGGCCTCTCAGAGAAATAGCGATGGGATTGCACCGCTGCTTCGCTGGATCGCCCCCGACCTTTTTCGCCACACTCGCGATGCGCAGCCATCCAAGAGGGCGGATGGACGACCAAACATTAGCTCTGCTCGAACGGCTGCGGCGCTTTGCCATGCCGGATGGGCCGGTGTCTTGCAAGGGGACCTGGCTGCGACAGGTCGGGGAAATGCGGCTCGCTCCCAACCGCCCCTGGCGGCCGTTCGAGGCGGAACAGAGGTTCAACGCGAGCGCAGTTGACTTCCGTTGGGAGGCGCGGGTCCGCCTAGCGCCATACGTGCGCGCGAATGTGATTGATGCGTTCGAGGAGGGACGCGGGATCCTCGCAGTGCGGTGGCTCGGCATCGTGCCGGTCGCGGGGTTCCGGGGAGCAGCCGTGGACAAGGGGGAGGCCATGCGTGGCCTCGCAGAACAGCCCTGGCGGCCGTTCCCCTTCGCAGAGGCTCCATGCCTCACTTGGGCAGCTACGCTGGCTGGAACACTCCGTGCCACGTTCGACGACAGCAAGACGCGGACCTCAGTGGAGTTCGATATGGACGCAGAGGGGCGCGTGCTCGGGGCAAGGGCGCCCGACCGCCCCCGTACAGTGGGCAAAGCCGTTGTCGAGACGCCTTGGTCAGGCACTTTCGGTGAGTACCGGAGGTTCGGCGGCCGGTGCGTTCCGACGCAGGCCGAGGTGACCTGGCATCTGCCCGAGGGACCCTTCACCTACTGGCGATGCCGGCTTACCGAATTTCAGGTCGTTGAGTAGCCAACGGTGTCACGTCGGCGGCGGTTGCGCCGGTAGGAGCGCCCTTGCCGCCGCCCTGGGTGGCGCCCACCATCTCACAGCCACAGCACGGCGGACACGGCCACGCCACCGCGCTGCTACCGAAAAGGAATTTTCGCTGGCGGGAGGCATGCCAGCAAAGCAAACAGGGGCACGGTGCTCGTGCCCCTGCCCCGGATGGTTTGTCGCCGAACTCAGCGGCGTGCGCGGAACACGAGCGGGCGGTCGAGTTGCACTTCGAGCCGCGTGCCTTGATGCAGGACTAGGTCCTTGGGCCCGCCCGCGGCAGCGCCAATGACCGCGCCGGTCGCGCCGCCCGCGGTTGCACCGATGACCGCTCCCCTGCCGCCACCCTGCGTGGCACCCACCGCTGCTCCGATGCCACCCAGCACCGCCGCGCCGATCGCGGCGTCGCGGCCGCGATGGCTGGCGGCTTTGATTTCACCTTCCTCGCCAGCCTTCCCCTTGATGTCTTTTTCGCCGATCACGCCGGTGACCGTGGCGACGATGGGCATCTTGCCGCCGGGGGGCTCGATGCGCTCGAAGCGCAGGACCATTTGGTTGTCACGCACGTAGGTAACTTGGCCCTTCAGCTTGGTCCAGGAGGGGATGGAGTTGCCATCGGTGGCCTGGATGGGCTCCATCGTGCGCGCTTCAAACTTCTTGCCCACCTTGACCTTCCGGGCCTCGAGTTTGTCGCGCAGTTCGACCAGGAAACGTGTACCGGCAGGCACTTCCGATTGCGCGCGGGCGACGCCGGCCCAGGCCAGCGCGCACGCCAGCGCTGCCAGGGAAGCGGTCCACTTCGCGGGACGTACTTTTCTTGGCCCTGCTGTCGTCGTGTTCATCGGGCACCTCACTGGTTCGACGATGGCTCAGTCACCCGGGCGGGCTGGCGCCGGGTACATGCAGTGCGACGCCGCGAGCCGCCAAAGCGTTGTCCCGCGAAACCGCCGAGTTGCTTGCGGTGAACCCCGCGCGCTTGCCCTTCTCCATAGCCCTGCGCTAACGTAGGATGTGGATGCTCCCCGCGATCGCACTGTCGTGGACTGCGCTGGCGCGCCTCAATGCCCTGGCCCTGGCCGATATCCTGATCATGGCCGTGGTGATCTACCAGTTGCTAAGGCTGCTGCGCGGCACGCGCGCCGTGCAGATGCTGGTGGCCATCGGCCTGCTGATCCTGCTCTACAAAGGGGCGCGCTGGGCGCGGCTGGAGATGGTCGAATGGCTGCTCACTACGCTGCTGCCTTACTTCGCCATCGCGCTGATCGTGCTCTTCCAGCCGGAGATTCGCCGGGCGCTTTCGCGGTTCGGCCGGCGAACGTTCTGGCTGCCGTTCTCCGCGCCCAACCCCACCGAGATGCACGATGACCTGGTGCTGGCGGCCAGCCACTTTTCGCAGAACCGCATCGGCGCGCTGGTGGTGATCGAGCGCGACGTCGGCCTGCGCACCTACATCGAGAGCGGCATTCCGCTCGACGCCACGCTGAGCTACGACCTGCTGCAGGCCATCTTCCATCCCGCTTCGCCTCTGCATGACGGCGCGGTCATCATCCAGGGCGGGCGCGTGGCCGCGGCGGCCTGCTTCCTGCCGCTCTCGCTCAACCCGACGATCTCCACGCAACTCGGCACGCGACACCGCGCCGCCATCGGCGTCACCGAGGAAAGCGACGCGATCGCCGTACTGGTTTCCGAGCAGACCGGCGCAATTGCGCTGGCTTCGGGCGGTGCCATCGAACTCAACCTCACGCCGGAGAAGCTTTCCGAGCGCCTGGCGGCTCTGTTTTCCCGCTTCCGCCCGCAGGTGGCCCTGCCCGCGTCGCCGGGACGTCCCCGGGCTGAGGCGTCGAGAAAGTAGGGACGAGGAGCACCACGATGGGCTTCTTCCGCGACTGGGTGCTGCACAACTGGGGCTTGAAGCTGCTGGCGCTGGGCATCTCCTTCCTGCTTTGGACCACCTATACGGGCGAGCCGATAGCCGAAGTGAGCTACCTGGTGCCCATCGAATTCAACAACCTCCCCAAGGAGCTGGAGATCTCCGGCGACGTGCCCGCACAGGCGCGCGTGCGCGTCCGCGGCCGCTCGGCGCTGCTGCGGCGACTGACCCCGGTGGACCTCGGCGTGAGCGTAGATCTGGGCGGCGCACATCCGGGCGACAACCCCATCCCGCTCACCCCGGACCAGGTGGCGGCTCCCTACGGCGCCACGGTGGTCCGCGTCACGCCCGCGCAAGTCCGGGTGACGCTGGCCCCGCGGCGGGCAGCTCCCAATTAACTGTTCAGCGCCCTTCACCCTCCCGCGGCGCGGGAACAAATTCCCGGCGTGGTAGACTGACTGGCTTTGCTGCGGCGCAGGAACTTGATTCCGGCGCGCCCTTGACCAGCCCGTATGCCCAAAGAACTCTTCGGCACCGACGGCATCCGCGGAGTGCCCGGCGAATTCCCGCTCGACGACCGCACACTGTACTGGATCGGCCGCACGCTCGGGGAGTACGTGCGCCAGCGCGGCGCGAGCCCGCGCGTGCTGATCGGCATGGACACACGCGAGTCCGGCCCACACATCGCCGGGCTGTTGGCCGCGGGGCTCGCCGCTGCGGGCGCAGCCCCGGCGTTTGCCGGCGTGATCACGACGCCGGGTGTGGCTTGCCTGGTGCGCCAGAAAGGGTTCGCTGCGGGCGTGGTCATTTCGGCATCGCACAATCCGTTCCACGACAACGGCGTCAAACTGATTTCCTGCACGGGCATGAAATTTCCCGATGAGGCAGAGGCAGGCCTCGAGGAGGAACTCTGGAAACGCAAGGACCAGGACGTCGCCGACAAACCCATCTCGCTCGAGCCGGACACGTCGCTCGACGAGGAGTACCTCGAGTTTCTGCGCCGCCACGCGATCCCCGGCGCGAAACTCGCGGGGATGAAGCTGGTGCTCGATTGCGCCAACGGCGCGGCCAGCCGATTGGCCCCGGCGTTGTTTCGCTCGCTCGGCGCCGAAGTGGTGGCGATTTACGACCAGCCCGACGGGCGCAACATCAACGCCGGCTGCGGCTCGCTGCACCCGGAATGCTTGCAGAAAAAGGTGCTCGAGGACCGCGCCGCGCTGGGCGTGGCGTTTGACGGTGACGCCGACCGCGCCATTTTCTCGAGCGCCTCGGGGCAACGGGTCACCGGCGACGGCGTACTGCTGGCCGCGGCGCGCTACCTGGCCTCGGTGGGACAGCTCAAAGGCAAGCGCATCGTGGGCACCACCATGGCCAATCTCGGTCTCGAGCGCGCGCTCGCCGCTGAAGGCCTGTCGCTGGCACGCGTGGAGGTGGGCGACCGCTACGTGCTCGAAGAGATGCTGCGCAGCGGCGCCAATCTGGGCGGCGAGCAGTCGGGCCACATCATCTTCCTCGACGACGTCACGACCGGCGACGGCCTGCTCACCGCGCTGAAGATTGCCTGCCTGGTCGCGCTGCGCGGGCCGCTCGACGAGCTGGTCAAGGGCCTGAAAGTTTTCCCGCAAACCATCCTCAACGTGAAAGTGCGCAGCAAACCCGCGCTCGAATCGCTGCCCGAGGTGTCCCGCGTGCTCGCCGAAGCCACTCGCTCGCTGGGCGATGCAGGGCGCATCGTGCTGCGCTATTCCGGTACCGAGCCGCTCGCGCGCGTGATGGTCGAAGCCGAGCGCGCCGAAGATGTCGAGCGCTGGTCACGAGCCATCGCCTCCGCACTGTGTACTGCCGTAGGCGCCTAGGGGCGCCCCGCGAATTTCCTTCGATAAATCGGCCCGGAGGAAAACCGCCGGCGCTACAGAGAGATTCCTCGCGCCGCTTAGAATGACAGCAACGCGGCACTTTTGGTTTGCGTAGCGCTGGGCTTCAGCCCGCCACGCTTGGGCGACACTGCGGCAGAGACCCGTGGCGCCCTGAAGGGTGCCGCTACACAATCCAGGTGCGCCAGCAGGATC
>JACQDH010000143.1 GCA_016201215.1 Acidobacteriota bacterium
ACATCGCCTTCCTGGGCGGCCTGATCAACTACGCGCTGACGCGCAACCGCATCCACGAGGAGTACGTCCGGCTGTTCACCAACGCCACCTTCCTGGTCAAGGACGGCTATTCCTTCAACGAGGCGGAGGGGCTGTTCTCCGGCTGGAACCCGGAGAAGAAGACGTACGATAAATCCACCTGGAGCTACGAGCTGGATGGGCAAGGGATGGCGAAAGTGGACCCGACGATGAAGGATCCACACTGCGTCTTCCAGCACATGAAGAGGTTCTATGCGCGGTACACGCCGGAGATGGTCGCCAGCATCTGCGGGTGCAAGGCCGAGGACTTCGTCAAGTCCGCGGAATTGATCACCTCGACTTATCCGCCGGACAAAGTCGGCACCATCCTGTATGCGCTAGGCTGGACGCACCACAGCTTCTCCGTGCAGTTGATCCACGCTGCGGCGATGCTACAGCTCCTGCTGGGCAACATTGGCCGGGCCGGAGGCGGGCTGAACGCCTTGCGCGGGCACGCCAATATCCAGGGTGGAACCGACATGGGCATGGCGTACCACAACAACCCCGGCTACGTCGCCATCCAAAAGGCGGATCACGATTCGCTGAAGGCCTATGTCGATGCCATTACTCCCAAGCCGCTGCGGCCCAACTCGATGAATTTCTTGAGCAATTTCGACCGCTTCGTCGTCAGCCAGCTCAAGGCTTACTACGGCAAGAACGCGACCAAGCAGAACGAGTTTGCCTATCACTGGCACCCCAAACTGCCGCAGACGCCCGCAGGCACGTACGAGAACTGGAGCTGGGCCTACATGTTCGAGCATATGCACGCAGGCAAGATGGACGGCTTCATGAGCTTCGGCATGAACCCGGTGTGCAACGGCCCGCACACCAGGAAGGTGATCGGCGCGCTCTCCACCCTGAAGTGGCTGGTCGTGGCCGAGAACTTTGAGCAGGAGACGGCAGCGTTCTGGAAGCCGGAGATCCTCGCCGAGATCGGCAAGAAACCCGGCGACGTGAAGACGGAGGTCTTCCTGCTGCCAGCGGCGAACTTCGCCGAGAAGGACGGCGCCTTCACCAACTCGGCGCGCTGGGTGCAGTGGAAATGGAAAGCCGTCGATCCGCCGGGAGATGCCAAGCCCGACCAGGAGATCGTCGGGCGGCTCTTCCTGAAGATCCGCGACCTCTACAAGAAAGAGGGCGGCAAGGTGCCCGAGCCCGTCGTGGGCGTGAACTGGTGGTACACCAACCCCGCCAGTCCTTCCCAGGCTGAGGTGTGCAAGGAGATTAACGGCTGGGCGCTCGAGGACCTCAAGGACGAGAAAGACCCCAAGACGATCGTGCTCAAGACGGGGCAGCAACTGGGCAAATTCCTTGATTCTCGCGCCGATGGCTCGACGCTCTGCGGTAACTGGCTGTATATCGGCAGCTACACCGAGGCCGGCAACCTGACCCAGCGCCGGAACAACGCCGATCCCAGCGGCATGGGTCGCTACTCGGATTGGACCTTCAACTGGCCTGCGAACCGCCGCGTCATGTACAACCGCTGCTCGGCTGATGCCCAGGGCAAGCCATGGGATCCCACGCGGCCCGGCATCGTTTGGAATGGCGAGAAGTGGGTCGGCGATGTCCCGGATTATAAAGTGGACAGTGCCCCGGAGGCGGGCCTGGGCGCGTTCATCATGCTACCGGAAGGCGTGGCCCGGCTGTTCGTTCCCGGGCAGTTCGCCGAAGGCCCGTGGACGGAGCACTACGAACCCATGGAGTCGCCGGTCGCCAATCCGCTGCACCCCAAGCAGAGTTCCAATCCTGCGGTGAAGACCTTCAAGACCCAGTACGACACGCTGGGGAAGGCGGACCAGTTCCCGATTGCCTGCACCACCTACCGCCTGACCGAGCACTTCCATTACTGGACCAAGAACAATGCCTACAACGTCCAGTTGCAGCCGGAGTTCTTCGTGGAGATTCCTGAGGAGCTGGCTGCGGAGAAGGGCATCCGCAACGGCGACAAGGTTAAGGTGACTTCGGCGCGCGGCTCGATCGAGGGCAAAGCCATGGTCACCAAGCGCATCAAGCCGATGACCGTAGCGGGGAAGAAGGTTTACCAGATCGGGTTCCCCATCCACTGGGGCTTCCTGGGGCGCGGCAGCCAGAAAGGGTCGCTGGCCAACCTGGTCACGCCGTCCATTGTGGACCCCAACTCGTTCGCTCCCGAATACAAAGGCTTCCTGGTGAAGCTGGAGAGGGTGTAGGGGGTGGCCATGGCAGGAAACACGCTGGAACTGAAAAGAATCTCCGCCAGTTCGTCGCCGCCGGCCGGGATTCGCGAAGCGCCCGTGGTCTGCAAGCTGATCGATACCAGCACGTGTATCGGCTGCAAGGCTTGCGAGGTGGCCTGCCAGGAGTGGAACGATCTGCCGCCGGAGACCACCGTGCAAGTGGGCACCTACCAAACTCTGCCCTCGATGACCCCGCACTTCTGGAACCTGATTAAGTTCAACGAGTACGAATCCGGCACCGGGCTGCACTGGCTGATGCGCAAGGACCAGTGCATGCACTGTGCGGACCCGGGGTGCCTCGAGGCCTGCCCTGCGCCGGGGGCCATCGTGCAGTACAACAACGGCATTGTGGACTTCCAGCAGGAATACTGCATCGGCTGCGGCTACTGCATCAGCGGCTGCCCGTTCGACATCCCCAAGTTCAACGCCACGACCAAGAAGGTTTACAAGTGCACCCTGTGCAGCGACCGCGTATCGGTCGGTCTGGAGCCGGCGTGCATCAAGGCGTGCCCCACCAGTTGCCTGCAGTTTGGCTCCAAGGAGCAAATGCTTCAGATCGCCAATAAGCGCGTGACCCAACTAAAGGCCAGCGGATTTACGGAGGCCGCGGTGTACGATCCGCCGGGCGTGGGCGGCACGGGCGTGGTGACCGTGCTGGCGCTGGGCAACCACCTCGAAGCTTACGGCCTGCCAGACAACCCGAGCATCCCCTGGGCCGTGACGCTCTGGAAATATCCCCTGAAGTGGATTGGCAACCTGGCCATCCTCGGCGGGATCATCGGCACGTTTGCGCATTACGTTCGCTTCGGGCCCAAAGAGGTCAAGGGAGAAACCGCCGCAGGGCAGGGAGGCAGATAATGGGCGAGTCGCGCGTTCTTCCCGACGGTAGCATTCTGCGCTACAACTTTGTCGAGCGCATGATTCACTGGGTGGCTGGAGCTTCCTACGTGTACCTACTGCTGACCGGCCTGGCCCTCTGGACGCCCTGGCTGTACTGGCTGGCGGTGATGCTGGGAGGCGGCGGTGTGTCGCGCACCCTACATCCCTGGGTCGGCCTGCTGTTCATGGCCGCGGTCCTCCGCATGTATCAACTATGGGGCAAGGAGATGCGGATCACCGACGTGGATCGCGAATGGAATAAGGCGCTGCGCCACTATACGCGGAACGAGGACCAGAATCTTCCGCCCGTGGAGCGCTTCAACGCCGGGCAGAAATACCTGTTCTGGCTGATGTACTGGGGCGGCGTAGTGTTGACCATCACCGGCGTGGTGATGTGGATCCCCGAGTACATTCCCTGGAGCCTGAGGTTCCTGCTTCATCTCTCGGTGCTGTTGCACGCCATCGCGGCCTTGCTGACCATCGGCGGCTTCATCATTCACGTGTACATGGGCACGGCGGTTGTCCGGGGCGGATTCCGTTCCGTGATTCGCGGGGAAGTGTCGCAAGGCTGGGCCAAGATGCACCATCGCCTCTGGCTCGCCCGGATCACCGGGAATGGCCCTACAAAGAGATAGCCAGGCTCTCTGGGATCAAAGGATCGAACGCGCCAGAGTCCTGGCCGAAACTTACCCCTTCGCCGCTCAGGTTCTCGCCTTCTACCAGGAAGTCGCCGCGTTTCAAAAATCGCTTCTCTCCGGCTTCCAGCCCGCCTCGGGCAACGGGAAGGAGCGAGCCGGCGATCTGCCTTTCCAGGATTGCCTCGATCTAGCGTCTCTCTTGCCGAGATTTCCTTCCTTTCTCTCCCTGGTAGCGCGCGTGGGGACTCCGGTGCTGGCTCAGGCTGCGGAGAAGCTGGCGCGGGAGGAGCCCGGGCACTGGGAAGAGCTGCTCTCGGCTTGCTGGAAGACCGGCGGGAGCGCCGCAGAGGGGGTGGAGGAAGCGCACGTGTTTTTTGCGCGCGCTTTCCTCCAGCCCTGCGCCGAAGAGCTGGCCCGGCGGAGGGCGACAGAACTGCCTCGCTTCGGTTCCTCCACCTGCGCGATTTGCGGCGGCAAACCTCAAGTCGGCGTGCTCCGCGAGGAAGGCCACGGCGCCAAGCGTTCGCTGGTCTGCTCGCTCTGCCTGACGGAGTGGGACTACCGCCGCGTGATCTGCCCCGCCTGTGGGGAAGATGAGTTTGCGAAGCTTTCCGCGTACACGGCCAGCCAATTCGACCATATGCGCGTCGAAGCGTGCGAGACCTGCAAGATCTACATCAACACCGTGGACCTTACCAAGAACGGCCTGGCCATCCCCATTGTCGATGAGCTGGCGGCCATTCCGCTGAATCTCTGGGCGCAGGAAAACGGCTACACCAAGCTGCAACGGAACCTGCTGGGACTATAATCCATGGCTGTGAAGCCACCCATGCCTCGCCCGCGGAGTATTGACCTGACCCTCGTCCACGAGTGGCAGGACGGCCAGGTGCGGCGCTTTCAGGACTATCTGGTCGGCGAGGAACCTCTGGAGATCCGCGTCGGGAAACTTCCCCTGAGCGTCACCATGCGCACCCCGGGCAACGACCTGGAGCTGGCCGCGGGGTTTCTCTTCACCGAAGGACTGATCCGGCGCCGCGAGGAGATCGCCTCGGTTGACTACGCCGAGGGCGCGAAGGAAACCGAACGCGGGAACGTCGTCCAGATCGAGCTGCGCGGCGGCGCGTCGCTCGATCTCGAGCGCACCCAGCGCAACTTCTTCGCCGGCTCGAGTTGCGGGATCTGCGGCAAGGCCTCGATCGATTCCGTGCGCGTGCGGGGCATCGAGCCGCCCAACCCCCACCTGAGGCTCGACCCGGAGGCGCTCTGCCGCCTGCCGGAGAGGCTGCGGGAGGCGCAGGCCATCTTTGGCCGCACGGGCGGCTTGCACGCCGCAGGCCTGTTCGATACGCGCGGGGAACTGGTGGCTCAGCGCGAAGACGTGGGCCGTCACAACGCCGTGGATAAGATCGTGGGCTGGGCGCTGCTCGAAGGACGCCTGCCGCTCTCCGAATACGTGCTGATGGTCAGCGGCCGCGGGGGGTTCGAGATTGTCCAGAAAGCGATCGTGGCCGGAGTGCCCGTGGTGGCCAGCGTCTCGGCACCCTCGAGCCTGGCCGTGCGGCTCGCCCGGGAGTTGGGCCTAACGCTGGTCGGGTTCCTGCGCGGGAAACGGTTCGTCGTCTATTCGGGGGAAGGACGCCTAAACGTTTCTTAATCCAGAGTCAGGCCACGGGCTTATCCTGGGGAGACCGATCCGAGCAGGGGTCTGGGCGGCCCGGGAGGCAAACATGGTGAGCAACTCCGAGAGTCCCTACGGCTTTCTGCTCGATACCTACGAGACCGAGATCCTGAAGATCTGCACGATCTGGTCTGCCTTTCCAGATACCGCGATGGACTACCGGCCCAGCTCAAGGTCTCGCACGGTGCTGGAGCAGATGGAACACCAGGTGCAATCGGAAGGTCGCTGGATGACCGGCATGCTCGGAATCGACACGGGCGATCCGAGTCCAGCCGAAAAAACGAAAAACGGTTACATCGAGAAGTACCACAGCGACGCCGCCCGGCGACTGGAAATTCTCCGGTCAAAGCCGGATGAGTGGTGGCGGGAGACGACGAGCTTCTTTGATGTGCAGAGATCGCGCGCCTGGGTGATGACCCGGCGCATCAACCACTCAACCCATCATCGCGGCCAGCTCATCGTCTATCTGCGTGTGCTGGGACTCCGGGTGCCGTCGGTGTACGGGCCCACCGCGGACACGGGCGGCAAAGTTGCCTACGCGGTCTAGGCCGTCCGGCACGATGAGACGGTGTGACGGATCACTTCGCGGTTTTTCCTTCCAGTTTCGCGCGCACTTCGGCGTAATCCTCGGGCGTGTTCATGTTCTTGAAGAGCACGTCGGCGGATTCGATCCCCTTCCACTCTTCCTCCCGGACCATCTGCACGGCCAGGCCGCGCAGCCCGTCGGTGACTTTGTGCACCCCGGCTTCGATGGCCGCGGCCACCACGGGCGCGCAGGTGGCGCCGTACATGGCGCAGAGGGGCTCGAGCCCGTGTATGGTTTGGGGCAGTAGGGCGTCAGCTTGGGAGGCCAGCGCGCGGGCCATGAACCAGTCGAGCCACGTGGCGGTCAGATACGGCAGGTCGCATCCCACGACCAGGCTCCAGGGTGTTGTCGAGGCGCGCAGGGCCGTCCCGAGGCCGCCGAGCGGGCCGATGCCAGTCCAGTGATCCGGGATGACGCGCAGGCCCAGCGCCGCGTAGCGTTCGGGTGAACCGACCACGGTCACGGCGGCGACCAGCGGCTCGACCAAGCGGGCGGTGCGCACGAGCAGAGGCACGCCTCCGATGTCGAGCAACGCCTTGTCGCTCCCCATGCGCGAACTCTGGCCGCCTGCGAGGACCATCCCCGCCACCTGTGCGTAACGTTTCATGCGCAGGGCATGGTGCTCCAAACCGGGCGTGCAGGCAAGCTGGCAGGCGGCTCCGGGCGAGCTATAATGTCGGGCGCAGGGAAGGACAATGGCGGAAACTCAAGCAGGCCGCAGGGCCACTTTCGATGAGGCGCGCGAGGCGGTTCTGGCTGCGGTGGCCGCGCTGCCGGTGGAATCGGTCCGACTGTCGGCGGCGTTGGGGCGCGTAGCCGCTGAGGATGTAGTCGCCGAGGCGGACCTGGTGCCCTATGCGCGTTCATCCATGGACGGTTATGCTCTACGCGCCGCGGACGCGGCTGGGGCCACGCCGGCGCGCGCGGTGCGGCTGCCGGTGGTCGGTAAAGCCCTCGCGGAAGAAGGCGAAGCCGTGCTGGCCCCCGGCAGTGCGATGGTCATCACTACCGGTGCCCCCATTCCCCACGGCGCCGACGCCGTCATTCCCTTCGAGCAGTTGCAGCGCAGCGACGCAGAGATCGTGCTCTCGGCGCCGGTGCAGACCGGCGATTGCATCTTTCCCCCCGCGGAGGACGTCACCCGCGGCGATGTGCTGGTGAAAGCCGGAGACATTCTGCGGCCTGCGACGCTCGCCCTGCTGGCGTTTGCGGGCCAAGGAGAAGTGCGCGTCCACCGACGGCCGCGCGTCGGCATCGTGTGTACCGGCAGTGAATTGGTGGAGGTCACCGCGGTCCCCGGCCACGGCCAAGTCCGCAACAGCAACGCCTACACGCTCACTGCCCTGATTGCCGAGTGCGGCGGCGAACCCCGGTTCTGCGGCACCTCGCCCGATGATCCGACTGTGTTGCGCCACTTGCTGGAACTGGCGCGCCATGGGGCCGATCTGATTCTCACCACCGGCGGGGCCTCGGTGGGCGAGCGCGACCTGGTGAAAGGCATCCTCGGGGAGCTGGGGATGGAGTTTCGCTTTCGAGAAGTCGCCATGCGCCCCGGCAAACCAACCGGGTTCGGCGTGTGGGAGGGCATCCCCGTATGCGTGCTGCCCGGCAATCCGGCCGCGGCGTTTGTGGGCTTTTACGAATTCGTGCGGCCGGCGCTGCTGCGCCTGTCCGGGCGCCGCGCGACGTCGCTGCCCACGCTGCGCGCCCGGCTCACTGGCCACGTGAAGTCGAAAGCCGGCCGCCGCTACGTGATCCTGGCGCGCGCCGCGCTGACGCCGGATGGTTTCGAGGTGACGCCGCTGCCGAACCAATGCTCGGTGCTGGTGCGGACCTCCGCCGACGCCAATGCGCTCATCGTCCTACCCGAGGGGCCGGTGAGTTTTGACTCGGGTGACACGGTCGAAGTTCAGGTGCTGGATTGGGACCGCACGGTGAATGTGACCTGAGTTTTGCTCCTGCCAGTTGAAAGCGGCCAGGCTAACGCAGCAAGGAATTCACCTTGCGCAACTGCAGAGTGAATTTTGCCGGGTCGTAAGTCGAAGGATTCTCCACCAGAGGAAACAGGTCGTTGATGGCGGCGCGGACCGCTGCCGCGTTCTCCACCTTCGCACTCTGGCTGGCGGCGGCATAGGCGGCGAACAGCGATTCGACAGCCATGGTCGCCTGGGTGGCCGCACCTTCTCCCTGGCGGGCGATCTCGTCGGCACCGGAGCAAATCCGCTGCAGCAACTGCA
>JACQDH010000144.1 GCA_016201215.1 Acidobacteriota bacterium
GCTGAATCCGCACTCGACTCCACAGCAACAGGTGGCGTAGAGTGCTGACCAACGAGAGCCGCCACTTTCAACTAAACCTGGGACATGCTCCCCAGGCACCTAGACGCAACGTAGGGGCTGGCGCCCCTGCCCGCCGGTCCTCCCCTGGGGTGCGCCCCATTTCCTCCTCCGACACGATCGCCGGGGCGCGGTTCGTTCCCGGAGCCACGCTCGGCGACCGCTATCGCATTGTTGCCCTGGTGGGCAAGGGCGGCATGGGCGAGGTCTATCGGGCCGAGGACTTGAAGCTCGGCCAGTTGGTGGCGCTGAAGTTCCTCCCCGAGGCGGTGGGGCAGGACGGCGCCGCGCTGGCGCGCTTCCACCGCGAAGTGCGCGTCGCGCGCCAGGTCTCGCATGGAAACGTTTGCCGCGTATTCGATATCGGCGAGGCCGACGGGCTACCGTTCATCAGCATGGAGTTCGTGGACGGCGAGGATCTGGGGTCGTTGCTCCGGCGCATCGGCCGGCTGCCCGCGGATAAAGCAGTCGAGATCGCGCGCCAGTTGTGCGCCGGCTTAGCCGCGGCGCATGAGAACGGCGTGCTGCACCGCGACTTGAAGCCCGCCAACGTGATGATTGACGGCCGCGGCAAGGCCCGCATCACGGACTTCGGCCTGGCCGGGATGGCCGAAGAACTCCGCGGGGCCGAGGCGCACGGCGGCACGCCCTCTTACATGGCTCCCGAGCGTCTAGCCGGACGCGAAGCCTCGGTCAAAAGCGACATCTACTCTCTCGGCTTGGTCCTCTACGAACTTTTCACCGGCAAGCGCGCGTTTGAAGCGGCGACACTGGCCGAGCTGCGCCGGCTGCACGAACAAACGACGCCCTCGAGCCCCTCGAGCCTAATCAAGGAAATGGACCCCCTGGTCGAGCGTGTGATCCTGCGATGCCTGGAGAACGATCCCGCCAAGAGACCCGCTTCGGCACTGCAGGTGGCCGCAGCGCTGCCCGGCGGCGATCCACTGGCGGCGGCACTGGCTGCGGGCGAAACGCCCTCGCCGGAAATGGTCGCGGCGTCCGGAGAAATAGAAGGCCTGCGGCCGGCGATCGCGTGGGCCTGCCTGGCAGGAGTGGTGGTGGGAGTTCTTGCGGCGGTCCTGCTGAGCGGGCAGGCGAAGCTCTACCGGCGCGTGCCGCTCGAAAAGCCGCCGGAAGCGCTTGCCGAACGAGCGCGGCAAATCCTGCAAAGCGTCGGCTACACCGAGCCGGCGGTGGATACAGCCCTGGGGTTCTATGAGGGCGACGAATACCTACGCTATGTCCGAGAGCACGATAAATTGAAAACGCGCTGGGACCATCTGGAAACCGGAGCGTTCGTGTTCTGGTATCGAAGCAGTCCACGGCCGCTCGGGGCCATCACTTCTTTCACGCCGGCGCCCGGCCTCGGCGCCGTGTGGACGAACGATCCCCCTCTCGATGTTTCCGGGATGACACTGTTGCAACTCAATCCGCGAGGTCGCCTGACGCAGTTCGTCGTTGTCCCTCCTCAGGTGGAGGACTCGACCGATGCGGCGCCGTCGTCTGACTGGGCCCCGTTGTTCTCTGCTGCCGGGCTCGACCCATCCAAGTGGACGGCAACCCAGCCCAGGTGGACGCCGCCGGTCTACAGCGACGCGCGTGCCGCGTGGACGGGAGCACTCCCCGAGCGTCCCAACGTAGCCATGCGGATTGAGGCGGCGGCCTATCGTGGCAGGCCGGTCTATTTCGAGCTGATTGGCCCCTGGACTCGACCCGAACGGATGCAGCCCTATAAGTTTTCCGCCGGCGAGCGAGCTGCCCAGGTTATTGGGCTGGTCTTGTTGCTCGCGCTCCTGGTGGGCGGCGTGCTGCTCGCCCGGCGGAACCTCCGCCTGGGCCGCGGCGATCGGCGCGGCGCTTCTCGCCTGGCCTATTTTGTTTTTGGGGCGCTGGCTGTGGCCTGGGTCTTCGGCGCGAATCATGTCCCTGGGTTTTGGGAACTGGCGCTCTTCCTCATGTTTCTGAGCTCGGCCGTGACCATTTCGGGTTTCCTTTGGGTGCTCTACATCGCCTTGGAACCGTACGTGCGTCGCCGCTGGCCCGTAACGCTTGTTTCTTGGAGCCGTTTGCTGGCGGGTGGCTTTCGGGATCCGCTAGTGGGACGCGACGTGCTTGCGGGTTGTCTGCTGGCGGTCACCCAGGTTGTGCTTGCCAGAATCGGCTGGTTTGTCCCCGCTTGGCTCGGCTCTCCCCCGAGTCAACCCTATAGTGGTCCGGCCAGCGAGTTCCTCGGGGCGCGCGCGAATGTTGCCGGTTTGTCGGGCGGCCTGCCCGGCTCCATTACGTTGGGGCTTGCGTTTCTTTTTGCTTTACTCCTTCTTCGGGTATTGCTGCGCAAGGAGTGGGCTGCCGCAGGCGCATTCGTTATCCTCTTTACGCTCTTTCCCGTGCTCCTGAGCGGTTCACCCGCGGTGTTCGCAGTCACGGGCGTGATTATCAATGGTCTGACCGTTTTTCTCCTCGTCCGCTTCGGCGTCCTGGCCCTCATCGCCTCAACCGCTTTTGGCAGTTTCCTCGGCGGTTTCCCGCTCACGACCGAGGTCTCAGCGTGGTATGCAGGTATCGGGTTTGCCGGAATTCTGGCGATGGCCGCCATAGCTTTCTATGCCTTCTACATCTCGCTGGGCGGCCGTCCGATGTTTGGGACCGCCGCGCTTGAGAATTGAGCCCCCTCCGCCCCGCCAGCGCCAAGATCAGGTGTTTTCGGCAGGGCCTCAAACCCCTCACAGCATGTGTACAGAATCAGCGCGTTGCGACCCGCATTCCGCAACCCTTTCTGGCAACCGGCAGATTTGTCCTGTAGTGCTCCCCGCAGGCAGCACGTTTTTTTCTGGGAGCATAGGTTTAAGAATTCCGCATCCTTGCGGTCGCGTCTTGGCAAACCTGCGCGCGACTCTTGTGGTGTCACGCTCTGCCCTCCGGCACCATAACGGAGGCCAAACAAGTCCACGTTCCTGGAATACTACTTTGGAACGAGACCGAGCGTGGTGCTCGGTATTGCGGATGCTCCGCCATTCATTCAGGGGCGCGTGTGGTAGTGCGCTTCCGCGCGGAACTCGGGATGACAGCCGCTGGGATTCCCGCGAAAGGCGTCGGGACGCGATCCGTGGCGGCCTTCCCGGCAAGGCCGGGACGCACAGAGCGCCCCGACCACAACCGCCGGGGTAAACTCCAGGCCGCCGCTACACACAATGCAATGCTGAAGCTGGCCTAATTGCGGTCTAGTGGAGAGGGAGGCTGCCGTGGGGGAGAAGAAAAATGGGGTGAGCGATGGGATTCGAACCCACGACATTCGGCTCCACAGGCCGACGCTCTACCAGCTGAGCTACGCTCACCGCCAGAAAGAAATCATAGCACGGCCTCGCAAGGTTCGCCAAAAGGTCCGGGGGCGGGGGAGCCTGTCGGCAGCAGAGTCAGACGACAAGCAGAATCAGCCGTTGCGGCGGAAGGGCGTGAGCTTGCCCGAACGCGCGGGGCTGCGGCGGCGGCTAATCTGCGAGCGGGCAAACTCGGCCCAGGGGCCCTGGGGTTCGTAGTGCAGGTAGAGAGAGAGGTGCTTGCGGGCGTCCTGTTGGTGCCCGCGTTTCTCGTAGGCCAGAGCCAGGTTCAGGTGCGCATCGGCGAGGTTCGGCGCCAGCGTGACGGCGTGGCGCAGGTGCTCGATCGCGGCGTCGCTTTCGCCCAGTTGTTCAAGCACGCAGCCGAGATTGAAGTGCGCCAGCGGATTGGAGGGCTCGAGCGCCGCGGCGGCGACGAAATGCTGCCGGGATGCTTCCATGCGCTGAAGCTGATAGAGCGTGGTGCCCAGGTTGATGTGCGCCTCGGTCCATTCGGGCGCCAGCTCCAGCGCGTGGCGATAGGCGTCGGCGGCTTTCTCGAGTGTTGCCGGTGAGGAATCGTTGGCCAGGCCGATCTCGAACCACTCCTCGGCGGTGCAGGTGGACATGGCCTGGACCTTTTGGCCCAGTTCCCGAACATCAAAATCGAGCACGAATTGCCCAGTGAGCGGCTCGATGGGGCGGCCCCGGGGGCCCGGGGGCATCACGACAACTTCGCGGCCGTTGGTGGTGATGCGGAGTTCGGAAAGCGGCGCGGGTAGCTCACCGAGCTGCGTTTGCAGGGCCAGGATGGCGCGGCGCAGCCGCCGCGCGGGGATTCCCTTGCCGGTCAGTTGCTTGATGGTGGCGAGCGCGACCAGGTCCGCAAAGCTGTAGAAGCGCTCGCCCCAGCACGCCCGCGGCTCGACTAGGCCGAGCCTATTCCAATAGTCGAGCTGGCGGCGGCTGGTGCCAACGATGCGTCCTACTTCGGTTCGCGTGAAACGCTGGTTCAACTCGTACGGCTCCTGCGGCTGGGTGCAGGCCTAGCGCAACAGTGTTGAGAAGGCTGTACGGCCGCTGGCTGACCACGAGACAGCCACCCCCGCTGTCTCGACGGCGAAGATTATGCACCCGTCTGTCAAGGCAGCACCTTCCCCCCTGTGGAAAAAGCGAATTTCGCCGCCATTGCCGCTCTGGAACGCTGCGCTTGCGCCCGCTGTGCAGCTTGTTAGACTGGTTTTGTTCGAAGCTGTTTCCCGCACATGCAATCCCACGCCGCCGAACGTCGCCACATCGAGCGCCAGGTCACTTTTGCGCGTCCCATCCTGCTGGTACTGGCGCTGGTGGAGTTGCTGGAACTGGAGCCTTCCGCACACCCGCATCGCGCCATTCTGTTTGTGGCCGTCTATCTGGGAGCCGCGCTGGTCGTGGCCTTGGTGCAAAGTTTTTTCTTGGCTATTGACCTGCATGTGCCGCTGGCGGTGGATCTGGCGGTCCTGGCGGCGTTCTTAATCTTGACGCCTTCGGTGGTTTCTTTCTGGTTCCTGTACCTCTTTGTGCTTTTTGGCGCCGGGGTGCACTGGGGCCTGCGGCGAGCCACGCTGCTCGCGGGCGGAATCACACTTGCTCTACTGCTGCGCACGGCGATCCGCGGCGCCGTGCATGGGCCGGCCGTGATTTCCTGGGTGGCGCTGGCGACGGGTACTTTCGCCGCTGGGGCCGGCCTCGCCTTTCTCGGAGAGCGGAACCGACGCCACGCTGCCGAGCACGATTTCCTGACGCGGCTCTCCGGCTTGCTGCAGGTGGACCAGGGCGTGGCGGAATCCCTGCGCCGCGTGCTCGACGAACTGGCTCGCGCGTTTGCCTGCCAGTTGGCCTTGTTGGTGTTCCGCGACGCCGACCTGGAGCGTATCTTCCTCTGGAAGGTGCGGCCGGGCGAGAGCGAGCGCATCAGCCCGGAGAGCCTCCCGCTCACTCGCGGCGACGGCTTTCTGCTCGACGATCTCGACGCCACGCTGTGCTGGAACAGCTTGGAAGGAGCCGGCGAGGGCTTCGGCTGGAACCGCCGGGACGGGCGCCGCCTGCCCAAGCTGCCGCGCCTGCCCGGGCCTTCGCGCAAGGAGATGAACCTGCGCTCGGTGCTCGCGGCCACCTTTGAATTCACCGGGCAGGCCGCCGGCCGCGTCCTGCTGGGCAACGGCCAGCGGAAATTTTCCCCGCAGGACCTGCGCTGGCTCGAGCGCATCGTGCGGCACATGGGTCCGCCGCTCGAAAATCTCTTTCTGCTGCGCCACCTGCGCACCCGGGCCATCGAGGCGGAGCGCAGCCGGATTTCGCGGGACCTGCACGACGGCATCCTGCAGACGCTACTGAGCGTGGAGATCCAGCTCGACGTGCTCCGCCGCAAGTTTCTCCAGTCCCCGGAGCAGGTGGCCCACGGCCTGGCCACTCTGCAGCAGACCGTGCGCAACGAAAGCGAGGAGCTGCGCCGAATGGTCACCGACCTGCGTCCCCTGCGCGTGCAGAGCGCCGACCTGGTGGACCTGATGCGCGGCTTCGCCGAACGCTTTCGGGATGAAGCCAGCTTCGTCCTCGACCTGCTCATTGATTCCGCGGAATTGACCATCCCGGATCGCATCTGCCGCGAGATATTCCAGATTTATCGGGAGGCACTTAACAATATAAAAAAACATGCGCGCGCCACCCACGTCGTGGTAAAACTATGGCAAGATGACAGCCAAGTCGTCCTGGTCGTGGACGACAACGGCGAGGGCTTCAGTTTTGCGGGCCGGTTCACCGGGGATGAGCTGGACCGCTTGCGTTTGGGCCCCATTTCGATCAAGGAGCGGACCCGGAGCGTGGGGGGAGTTTTGACCGTGGAATCCAGCCCGGGCCATGGCGCGCGGCTGACCGTCGAAGTGCCGCTGGGTTGACATGGCCAAGAATAAACAACCCATCCGCATCCTGGTGGCCGACGACCACGCCATCTTCCGCGATGGTCTGCGCCGGCTGCTGGAGGCCGACGACGATGTGGCCATTGTCGGCGAAGCCTCTAACGGCACCGAGTGCATCAAGATGCTGACCAAGCTGAAGCCGGACATCCTGCTGCTCGACTTACGCATGCCGGACAAGGATGGCCTGGCCGTGCTCGAAGAGGTCAACTTCGACGCACTGCCCACGCGCGTGATCGTCCTGACCGCCGCCGAAGACGACCGCGACGTCATCCGCGCCATGCGCCTGGGCGCCCGCGGCGTGGTCCTGAAGCAGTCCGCCACCGACCTGCTGGTTAAGAGCATCTACCGCGTCCATGCCGGCGAAATCTGGCTCGACAACCGCATGACCGCCGAAGTGATGAAGGCCTTCGCAAAGTCCGCCGACGCCGGCCCGCGCCGCGAGAAGCCGCTGCTGAGCGACCGCGAGAAAGAGATCGTGCAACTGGTCGCGCAGGGTTACCGGAACAAAGAGATCGGCGAAAAACTCTTCATCAGTGAGCAGACCGTCAAAAACCACCTGCACAACATCTTCGACAAACTGGGTGTTTCCGACCGCTTGGAATTGGCCCTCTACGCCATCCACCACCGCCTCATTGATCAGGGCTAAGCCTTCCCCTTGGGAGCTTGTGTTTTCATCGCCTGTGGCCTTCCCAGGTACCCGGAACGGGCCATCCAGGTGTCTGCCGGGGGCCGAGGGGCTGGCGAGAGACCGGGGGCTAGACCCGCGCCGGGGTCGGTAGGGTCGCTTACCCTTGCGAAAACCTCCCTGGAGGGTAAGAACGCCGCTTCTGCGTCGGCACCTCTTCCAGGCTCGTACAGTAAAGCTAATCCTGACAATAAGATGGAGACAACCCCGACAGGATTTACCTAGTACGCCGGTACCAACCGCAGCCCATCGAGATTGAGCCCGACGTTCTATTGTGGCATTTGCCCCACGCCGTTATCCTACCCGCGTCATAGTCGAGGCTTATCGTTTAGGAGGCTTTTCCTTGTCCGGCACTGATGAACGCCGCACGACTCAACGCTTCCAGATTAAGTTGCCATTGACCGTCCGCTGGACCAGCGGGTCCGCGATTGGCGAAGCTACCACGGAGTCCAAGGATGTGAGCTCCCGAGGTGTCTACTTCTTTCTGCCGAAGGAAGTGAGAGACGGATCGCCGGTCGAGATCCTGCTGACCCTGCCCCATGAAATTACCCTGGCCGGCCCGGTGCGAGTGCGGTGCCTGGGACGCATCCAGCGCACCGAAGTGGAAGAGGCCGCACCCGGCAGGATCGGGGTCGTGGCAGCCATCGAGCGTTACGAGTTCCTGCGCGGCGACGAACACGCCGCGTAGACCGAGTCTTGCCCGCAACCTGCGGAGGTGGGCAGGAAAAGCCGGGGCGCTTTGGCCCCTCAGCGGAGCGCCCCGGTTCTTTTTTTGCCAGGACTCACTCGTATCGCAGGGCCTGGACGGGATCGAGCCGCGCGGCGCGCGCGGCCGGGTAGATCCCCGAAACTAGACTGACCACCACGGCAAATCCCACCGCCGCCCCTACCAGCCACCACGGCACCGACCAGATATCCTCCCCCGGCAGGTCCTGCCGCCTCAGATACAGGTTCGTGCCGAAGTTGATCACCCTTCCGAGGCCCCAGCCCAGCGCCACGCCCAGCGCGCCACCGGCCAGACCCATCGCGCCCGCCTCGGCAAAGAATAGCTGACGGATGTCGCGGTCGCCTGCCCCAAGGGCCTTCAGGATACCGATCTCGCGCCGGCGCTCGAGGATGGCCATCACCAGCGTGTTGATGATGCCCAGCGAGGCTACGGCCAGCGCCAGGCTGCCGAAAATGCCCAAGAACAGGTCGAGAATGGCAAAGAAGCGGCGCAGATTGCGCGTGGCGTCGAGCAGGGAAAAAGCTGCAAAGCCCATCTTCTTGACAGCCTCTTCGACGGCCGGCACCTGCTGAGGGTTCGACACGCGCACAGTGAGACTCAAATACTTCGTCGCTCCGCCGGGGGAAGAAGACGTGCGCACGATTTCATTGAAGTCGGGACCTTGTACAACCTTCAGGCTCTGCGCCAGTTGCAACGGGACGAACACGCGACCGCTGCCGAAGCCCGCAGGCCCCGCTCCGGGTTGCGTTTCGACGATGCCCACGATGCGCAGCTTTTTCTCGCGCGGCATCACCGAGAAGCCCAGGCCCGTGTTCGTGCCGGGATCGGCGTCATGGGCGGAGGATTTCGCGCTGGTGGTTGGCGGGAGCGGATGCCGCTCGGCGTAGTGCAGCAGGAGTTCCTGCCCGAGCAGCGCACCGGGCTCGCTGTTCAGTTCGCGCGCAAACTCGACCTGCAAGATGTCTTCTTCGGCCTCCGGGGCCGAAAAGAACGTGCCCTTCATCCCCTCGAAAGCATCGCGCATGCGCGCCGAAGGCGGGAGTCCCGCCACCAGGGCAAAATGCGACTTGCCGGCGTAGCGTAGCTCGCTGGCAAAGCGAATCTCGGGATAGACCTCCGCGACATTCGGCAGCCGCGCAATCTCCTGCCGGGCCGTCTCGTCAAGCGCCCGGGCCTCCTCGGTGGCGGGCTCCGCCTTGCGCGCCGCCCGGCCGAATCCGCGGAGGTTCTGCTTGGAACTGACGAGAATGGAATCGAACAGGCCGGAGCGTGCCAGGCGCTTGCTGGCGAGCTCCTGCAAGCCCACGCCCAGCGAGAGCATGGCCACCAGCGAAGCCACGCCGACGGCAATGCCCAGGGTGGTCAGCGCGTTGCGCAGCAACGCCTCGCGCAGATTGCGCGCGGCCAGTTCGGCAAGGTCGCGGGCCTTCATCGCGGCTCCTCTTTTTCGACCAGCCTGCCGTCCGACAGGAAGACGATGCGGTGGGCGAAGCGCTCGGCCAGGGTGCGCTCGTGCGTGACCATGACCAGCGTCATGCCCAGCGTCTGATTGACCTCGCTGAGCAAGCGGAGAATCTCCTCGCCCGTGCGACTGTCCAGGTTGCCCGTGGGCTCGTCGGCCAGCAGGATGTTCGGGCGGTTCACCAGCGCGCGAGCCAGTGCCGCGCGCTGCTGCTCGCCGCCAGAAAGCTCACCGGGGCGGTGCGTGAGTCGCGCGCCGAGTCGCACGCGTTCGAGCGCTTCGCGCACCCGCCCGGCGCGCTCGCTGCGCGGCACCTCGGCCAGGCGCAGGGGCAGCTCGACGTTTTCCTCGAGCGTCATCCGCGGCAGCAGGTTGAACGCTTGGAAGACCATGCCCACCGTGCGGCTGCGGTGCTGCGCCAGCTCCTGCGGATTCATTCGCGCGAGGTCGCGGGCGTGGGCGAAGATGGCCCCCGATGTGGGGCGGTCGAGCCCTGCGATCAGGTTCAGCAGCGTGGATTTACCCGAACCCGAGCTGCCCAGCAGGGCCAGGAATTCTCCCGCGCGCACCATGAGCGTGACCTCATCCACGGCGCGGATCAGCGTCGTGCCCATGGGGTAGTGCCGCGAGACGCGCTCGGTGCGGATCGCTGCGCCATCCGTGTTCGCCATGGGCAGGCCCACGATGGTACTACGCGCGCGGGCGCTTCCGGGTTGCGTCTTTTCTGAGCACAATCCTGATCGACACGGATCTATCCGTGATTGAGGATTATGAATCCCCGCACGCAGCAGTGGGAGCCCTATGACGCTCTGGACGTGAGAAGAAGCTTCCGGGAGAAGCGAGGCGCGGGAAGGAATCTTAGGGCCCGGGCACAGACAGCGCTAAGGAGTTGTCAACACCACGCTTCCACATGCCAGTCATGAACAGCCTGACGCAGGACGGCGGGAAGCTCTCGACCGAGGCGGGTTTTGGGCACGAATCCATGGACGCCTGCAGCTCGGCAAGCGCTTCGAAGCTGTGGAGTATCGTGGGCGGTTACGATAATGACTCGAACTGCAGAAGACATGCCGCGCAACCGACCGGCAATCTCTAACCCGTTGACAACAGGTATTTGCACGTCGAGCAAGACCAATGCGGGTTGTAGCGCCTGGATCAAGTCCAGGGCCGTGCTTCCGTCCTGGCTGTTCCAACCACCTCGATGGCCTTCTCTCGTTCCAGAAAGGAACAGATAGCACGCAGAGCAGCCTCTGAATCGTCCACCACCAAAGTCCGCATCCGCGCTGCACCGAGGTCGGCGTTTTCTCGCGGGGGCTGTTCACCTGCACTCATTCCCCTGCAGCGTATGCCCGTGAGCAGAAAAAGGAATCGGGTAAAGTCCGTATTTTGGGGTTGAATGTTCCTGGGTGGGGATCTGAGGAGATCTGCGGCCCTAGTCTGCCTGGTCAACAGCGGGCCTGATTCCGAGGACCCGTCCAACCAGTCGGCGTTGACACCAGGAATCTCTTGCGGATAGATCGCGATACGTGTTCAGTCGACTATCTCTGTGTCTCTTCTCCAGTCTTGGGACTCGCTGCCAGCGATCGGGAGGACCGCCCTCACCGTTGTGCCGCTGCTGCTCGATTCGATTTCCAGGCTTCCTTGCAGTTGCCTCACCCGTTCCCGCATGCCCAGGATGCCCACGCCAAGAGGGGAAACACCCGCTCCGCTCCGGCCTGCCATCCGTGAAGGAATGCCGCGGCCGTAGTCAATCACTTCCAGCACTAGGCCGGTTCCATCCCGCACCACCCGAACCTTCGCCGTCCGGCTCCCAGAGTGGCGGTGTATGTTCGCCAGGGCTTCTTGCACGAGACGAAAAACCGTTCTCTCAATCTCTTCCGGGAGCCGCCCAAGCTCGGTGGGCATGTCGAGATCCAGGGAGATTCCGCTGCGTTCGCTGAAACCTTCGGCATACCATTGCAAGGCAGAAACCAGGCCGAGCTCGTCGAGCAGTGGCGGGTGCAAGAGATAAGAGATCGTGCGGATCTCGCTGCAACATTGCTCTCCGAACGCCAAGGCGTCGGCCAGCGCTTTTCTTGCTTGGGGATCCGGGAGGGAGGCCGATTCCTGCACGATGGCGAGGTTTGTCGTCAACGCAATCAAGGTTTGCGCGGTGCTGTCGTGCAATTCTCGAGCAATCCGGCGTCTCTCCCCATCCTGCAAATGGAGGAGTTGACCCGAAAGGTGACGCAGCGATTCCTCCGCAAGTTTCCGCTCGACGATTTCCATCTGCAATTCCCGGTTGGCTCTTTCCAGTTCGGCGGTACGCACCCGGACGCGCATCTCCAATTCGTCGTGCGCCCGTTGCAGCGCTTCGGCCGCCCGTCTTCGCTCGGTAACGTCGCGGATGATACTCATGACCAGAAGCCCCTCTGGCGTTTCGACCGGGCTGAGACTGATGTCCACGGGGAACTCGGTTCCATCCTTGCGCCGCCCGCACAGATTCGGTGCTGCACACAGGAATCGAGTCTTGGGAGAGGAAACGTAGGTGCCGCGATGCTGCCTATGGATTCCACGAAACCGCTCGGGGACCAGGACCTCGACTAATTGCCCCAGCAGTTCTCGCCGGTCGTAGCCGAACAACTCTTCGGTTTGTCTGTTCACCAAGACAATGCGTCCCTCCTGGCAGACAGCCACGACGGCATACGGCGCGCCCTCCAGCAGCGCTCGGAACTTCTCTTCGGCGACCCGCAGGGCTTTTTCGGCTTCCTTCTGCTGAGTAACGTCCTCCACCACCGTGAGCATCAAGGGCTCATCCCCGACCTGAATCACCTCAGCCGAGACCAGGCCTACGCGGGTTTGTCCGGACTTGCTGCGGAAGTTGCATTCCCAGTCTTGGACTCGGCCGTGCTCCCGGAGCAGCGAAAGCAACTTGGCACGATCTGTCGGCCGCTCCCAAGGATGCAACTCGGAAACCGTTCGCCCGATCACTTCTTCTCGCTGGTAGCCGGTGAAGCGCAGGAAGGCGTCATTGACTTCGATAAAGCGTCCTTCGCCGAGTGTGCTAATGACAATCGCGTCGGGGCTGGCGCGAAACGCTTTGGAAAACTTGTCTTCCGAGAGCCGCAACGTTCGCTCGGTGTGACGCCGCTGCGTGATTTCCCCTTGCAGCTTCCTGTTGGCGGTCTCGATGTACCTGGCCCGGGAGAGCGTCACCTGGGCGAGATAAGTCATCAACCCGAGCAGCAGGGCGAATACGAGGCCCGCGGCGAGCACCGCATCCTCGTTAACCAGAGCTTGCATGTCCGCCACCAGCTCAGGCTTCGGCCAGACCCAAAGGCTCCAGGTATTGCCGTAGAACTGTACGGGGGTCGATTCCTTCCAGGCCGTGTCCTTCCGAGAGCTGAAATCTCCGGGACCGTAGATCGCCTCTTGGCCGTCAAAGAGGACCGCCGCATAGCCCAGTCCGGCATGGTCTTCCAGGATTCTTTCGAGCAAGTCCTCGCGAAAGACGCCCAAGATGTAACCGTCGAAATCAGGGCCGGAAACAATGGGCACACAAGCCCAAAACGTTTTTTTGCCGGACCACTTCTGCGTGAAGTGCATGATCACTAAGCGACGCCCATCCCGGACGGCCTGCAAGAGGTCTTTCACGCGCACGTCCGCGGCGAGGTCCCGATCCTGATCCGTTGCCCTGGCTGCGGCGGGCACCACCCAGCGGACATGCAAAGAGGGGTCGGCCCACTCGATTGCCCGATAGTTAAGGTAGGGACTGAGCAGAAGGGTAGCGTCGGATTGCCACTGCTCTTTGCTGGGTTTGCCCTGCATCTCCCAGCGCATGGCGAGCTGAAGCAGTCCAGAGAGTCGGGATTGCATACCGTCGGTGATGTCTGCTCTTATGCTGGCCGTGGCCAGTTGCGTCATGCGACGAATCTGAGCTGCTTCCTCGGCCTTGAGGGATCGCCAATGATAGAAGGCTGCCGCAATTGTAAGAGCAGCGACCACAATTGGCAGCCATCGCTGTCGAGCCATTTCGCCAGTCCTGTCCTTCATGCCCCTGGACCGGAATCTCGCCTTCCCGAACGTCTCCCGGTTCGCGGGCGGGGTCCGCTGAGGTTTGGTGTAGAAGTTCTCGCGCTACGCCCGTCCTGTCAAGCTATCTTTGTATATCAAATCATATACGTAGAGCCGAGAGTACCAGTACCCGTCTCAGTTTGCATGACTTCTCGGTTGCAATTTCAGCGGTAGTGCGCTATTGGTGAGTCAGCCTCGCTGCGCTCTCTCGGCACACTTCACGGGAACCAGAAGTCCACGCTGCAGGGCGGCAATGCCGGTGTCGGGGGTTGGCGGAGATCGTCGCTGCCGATTTTACAGTCACTCTGTGGGTAACGCTGGAGGAGCCAGGAATGCGCATCTTTCTCGCCGATGATCACTTGATCGTCCGTCAGGGCTTCAAAGCTCTCTTGGAGAGGGAAGGCTTTGAAGTGGTCGGCGAAGCGCTGGATGGCCGCGAGGCACTCAAGCGCATCGAGGCTCTGAGCCCGGAAGTGGCTATTCTCGACTTGGCCATGCCCCAGTTGAACGGGATCGATACGGCCCGCGAAATACGCAAGCTCTGCCCCCGGACGAGGACCATCCTGCTTACCGTGTACGCAGAGGATCGCTATGTACTGGAGGCCTTGCGTGCGGGCGTCGCCGGGTACGTGCTGAAGACCAAGGCGGCGGGCGATCTCGTCCGAGCGATCCGAGAAGTCGCGCGTGGAGAAACCTACCTGAGCCCAGGCGTATCGCGAGCGGTGGTCGCGGCGTACCTGGCGAAGGCGGATGTCCCCGAGGATCCGCTCACCTCGCGGGAGCGCCAGGTTCTGCAGTTGGTCGCCGAGAGCAAGACCACGAAGGAGATCGCAGCGACCC
>JACQDH010000117.1 GCA_016201215.1 Acidobacteriota bacterium
GGACGTGCTCAGGGACTGCTGCAGCAGCGCCTCGGGGAAATCGCGGCTGATGACGTCCTCGAAGGTCTGCACCATGCGGCCGGTCAGCGTGCTGATGCGCGCAAAAATATTCAGCAGCGCCGAGTGCACGCCTTCGCGGTTCTGGAAGGTCAACTGCCGGTTGGGCACCTGCACAGTGATGGGCACCAGCACGGTGTCCCCGGTGACGCGCAGGAAATCAAAGCGGTAGTCGAACTGAATCTGGTTGCGCACGATGCGCGAGGTGACCACCGCTTCCAGATCCTTGAACTTCACTTCCGGCGGCCGCTGAATCTTGGCGTAGAGTTCCAGCCGGTCGAACTCATTGTTCTTTTGCGAGGCCCCCAGCAGCGACCGCGGCAGGTTCGTGCCGTCGCTGCGTGTGAAGCGGTCGGTTTTGCTGGCCAGGCCCATCGATTCCAGCTCGCTCAGCCCCGCGCCGGGCACGCGCAGCAGCGCATCTTTCTCCGACGGGTCCATGGTCAGGCGGTATTCGCCGGAGCCCGAAGGATCGACGAACTCCAGGATGACGTCGTTGCCGATGCCTTCCAGATAGCGGTAGCGCCACTTTTCAAACGGATACGTTGAGGTCGAGCCGCCGCCCTCTTCTGCGGGCCGCTGGTAGGAACCGCCGCTCGGGTGCGATTCGATCTCGTCGGCGGGTCCCCAGATGATGTAGATGCGCCCGCGATCGGTCTTCCAGCCGGGGATACCGGAAGCAAAACGCTCGTTGGTGTAAGCGATGCGCCGGTAGTGCTCTTCCTTGAATTCGTTCTCGATGGTGTCCGGGGTGGCGTCGCGCCGCAGCCAGAATTGCTCGATGAACTGCTCGCGCTCCTCGTTGTTGGCCAGGCGCAGGAAAGCGGTGCGCTCTTCGTCGCTGATGATGTAGCCGACTTCCTCGTTCAGCCACTTCTTGTACGGGGAATCGAGTTCCTTGAGCAGGCGCTTTTCACGCTGCTTGCGCTCTTTCTCGGTCTCCTGCTTGGCGGGGGGTCCTTGTTGAACGGGCTTCTCTTGGGCGGACAGCGATGCCGGCAGCAGCAAGCCGCTCAAGACTATTGCAGAGAATAAGTTGCGACCCCAGGGCCTCATGCAAACACTTCTCCCCTGCCTATGGAACCTGAATTCTATCTCCTGGCCAGCGGCACGTCAATTGAAGAATCCCCCGGCACAGCCGGACCCCGGCATATGTATAAATCAGAATCGCCTGCCCGCCGATGGGTTGCCTGGCCCAGCGGCACCCCGCGACTCGGCCCCGCGCAGCTTCCCTTCTGCAGCGGAAAACCTTACAATTGCCCAGGGGTGGAAATTAGGTATCTTGGGCCCTTCGGAATAGTTGCACCGGTAGTACGCTAGCTCCCGCGCACCGCACCCGCTTGGCCCCCATCGGATCGGCGGAGTACCGGCGGAAACTTTTCGCTTCGCCGGGTCGTACTACAAGGTAGTGCGGAGGGGTAAGGCTACGCACGCGGAGGAAGAGGAATCACTCCATGAAGACCTGGCACAAGGTGGGAATTGGTGTGGCTGTGGTGGCCGTGGCCGGGGGAATCGTGTGGTACAGCGTGCACCAGGCCCACAAGGGCGTGGTCACCGTGCAGACCGGCAAGGTCGCAAAGCAGGATCTGACCTCGATGGTGACGGCCTCGGGCGAGATCAAGCCCAAGACCTATACCAATGTGCTCGGCGAAGGCTTCGGCAAGATCACGGAAATCGCCGTGAAAGAAGGCGACCACGTCAAGCGCGGCGACGTCCTGCTACGGCTGGAGAACATTCAGCCGACCGCCGACGTGGACGCGCAGCGCGCCGGGCAGAGTTCGGCCGAGGCCGCCGTGCAGTCTGCCGAGGCCAATTACCGCGCCGCCCAGGCCGACCTGACGCAGCGCAAGGCCGACTTCGAGCGGGCCAAGTTTGACTGGGAACGCGCCCAGGGGCTCTACAAGGGTGGGCTCATCCCCAAGTCGGATTACGACGCGCGCAAATCGGCGTTTGATAGCGCGGCCGCGGGCGTGGACGCTACCAGCGCGCGGTTGCAGCAGGTGCGCGCCGAACTGGACCGCGCGCGCTCGCTGCTCGAGCAGAGCCACGCCATCCTGACCCGTTCGCGCGATGTCCTGCGCAAAACCACCTATACCGCGCCGATCAACGGCGTAGTCAGCTATATCGCCGTGCGGGTGGGCGAAAACGTCGTGCCCGGCATCCAGAACGCCGCGGGCAGCTACCTGATGACCATCTCGGACATGTCCGTGGTGACCGCCGAGGTCAAGGTGGATGAGACCGACATCGTCAACGTGCGCAGCCGCCAGCAGGCCGATGTCTCCATCGACGCCATCCCCGGCAAAGTGTTCAAGGGGCAGGTCACCGAAGTGGGCACGCAGGCCGTTCTGCGCACCTCCGGCCTGGCCACCACGCAGACCACCGCGAGCAGCCAGGAGGCCAAGGACTTCAAGGTGGTGGTGACGCTGGAGAACCCGCCCGAAAACGTGCGGCCGGGGCTTTCCACCACCGCCAAAATCAAGACCGCGGAGAAGAAGAACGTCCTGGCCATCCCTATCCAGGCGCTGGCCGTGCGCTCGCGCAAGGACCTAGAGGAAGCCGCCAAGCAGGCCAGCAAGAAGAAGGGCAACGAGAGCGTGACCCTGGCGGCCGCCAAGCCTGCTTCCAACACCGACCCCAAGAAGGATGAAATCCAGGGCGTGTTTGTGGTGCGCAGTGGCAAGGCCAACTTTGTGCAGGTCGAGACCGGCATCACCGGCGTGACCGACATCGAAGTCACCAGCGGGCTCAAGGAAAACGACGAGATCGTCACCGGCAGCTACAAGGCCCTGCGCACCCTGCGCCCCGACACCACCGTCAAGGTGGACAACAAGGCGCCTAAGAAAACGGAAGAAGAAAAGAGCTGAAGCGCGTCTAACGAGCAAGGAGCCTCTTCATGCCTGTGGAAGCCATGCCCTCGGAATCGTTTCGCCAGGACCTGGTCGATCGCGGCCTGGCCATCAAGACCGAAGGGCTCTGGAAGACCTACGAGATGGGCGCTGAGCAGGTGCACGCGCTGCGCGGCGTGGACGTGGAGATCCGCAAGGGCGAGTACGTCGCCATCATGGGCCCCTCGGGCTCTGGCAAATCCACGCTGATGAATTTGATCGGGTGCCTGGACTCGCCCACCAGCGGCAAATACTGGCTGGCCGGACGCCTGGTGAGTGAGCTCGACGATGACGAGCTGGCCTACATCCGCAATAAAGAAATCGGCTTCGTCTTCCAGACCTTCAACCTGCTCCCGCGGGCCACGGCGCTGCACAACGTCGAGTTGCCGCTGATCTACAACGGTACCCCGGCCGAGGAACGCATCGCGCGCGCGAAGAAGGTGCTGGAAGCCGTGGACTTGGGCGACCGCATGACGTTCAAGCCCAATGACCTCTCCGGCGGGCAGCGCCAGCGCGTGGCCATCGCCCGGGCGCTGGTCAACTCGCCCTCGATCCTGCTGGCCGACGAGCCCACTGGCAACCTGGACTCGCAGACCGGCGAGGAAATCATGGGTGTGATGGGCCGGCTGCACCAGCAGGGCAACACCATCATCCTGGTGACCCACGAGCGCGACATCGCCGCGCATGCCCACCGCGTCATTCACCTTCGCGACGGCAAAGTCGAATCCGACGAACGCGTCAAGTAGCTGGAGCGGGGCGGCCGACTGCGCCCAGAGCCCAAGTCACCCGATGTGCCAAGCCCCGGAGGAAAGAACCTCTGGGGCGTTCTTGTGTTGGATCGCAGGAGCGGAATTGCCCTCGTTGGGCAATCGCCGGCGCCGGGTGCACAGCGGCTATCGCGGCCGGCGCTGCTCGATCGTCTCAACGTAGAGGCTCGCAACGGAGAAACTCCATGAGTGCACCAGCCCAGCCGAGAGAAGCCAAGCGCATGAGCGACGCCGCGGTCCAGGCCAAAACGGGGAAAACCTGGAAAGAATGGTTTGCCATCCTAGACAAGGCCGGCGCGCGGAAGATGGACCACAAGCAGATCGTGGCCTATCTGGTGAAGCACCAGAACGTGGGGCCCTGGTGGCAGCAGATGGTCACGGTCAACTACGAGCAGGCGCGCGGCCTGCGGGAGAAGCATCAGACGTCCGAGGGCTTCACAGCCAACGGCAGCAGGACGATTGCCGTCGCCCTGCCTGCACTTTTCCAAGCCTGGCAGGCTGAACGCGCGCGACGCCGCTGGCTCGGCGACGCGGCATTGACCATTCGCACCGCCACGCCCCCAAAATCCCTGCGCATCCTCTGGGGCGACGGCAAGAGCCGCGTGGACGTGATGTTCTATGCCAAGGGCAAAGGCAAGAGCCAGGTTACTGTCGATCATCGCAGGCTCACCGACGCCAAAGAAGCCGCGCGCATGAAGACCTACTGGTCCCAGGCCCTCGACCGCCTCAAGGCAACGTTGCAAGCCTAGCGCCAGCCCTGCTGACCGCGATGGGCTCTCACCCCTGCGCTGACGGTCAGCCTAAGCCTTCTGAAAATCCTCTAGGCTGAAGCCTGCATCCTTGAGGATGCGGTGGAAAAGACCTTTCGGCAGGTCACCGCGGTGCATAGGGATCACCACGGTCGGTCGCTGCGAGTGCTCAAGGATTAGATGTGAACCGGTCTGCCGAACCTTGCGATAGCCCTGGCGAAGCAGGAAACGCACAAGGCCGCGGGAAGAGCGCATCTAGTCCACAGCGAGGGTGACAGTCTCAGCATAGATCGTGCGTGTCGGAGGGACGGGTTTCCGCTTTTTGCGGCAGTGGTTGATATACAGCCTCATGGCCTTGAGGATGCTGCGCTTGGCCTCCTCGATCGTTTTACCCAGGCCATACACACCGGGGAAATCTTCGCTGTAGGCATAGTACAGCTTGCCTTCCTTTTCGATGGTGATCGGATAGCTGTAAAGAGTCATCGGTCTTCCGTACAGCGCGCGGTGCCCTCGCAAGCCTTGGCCTGGCTCGATGCTACCGCACTGCGCACCGGGCTGCAACATCTGCTGCGCGCGGCGTGAAATTCACCAAGCCGCCGAAGGAAGTCCCCTGGGGCCTGCAGGCTGTCTTCCCGGATCTCGACGGCCGCCCGTTCGCCCGCGTACAGGCTTGCGCGACAACCGCCACAAATTGAGCCTGGAATCCAAGAGTTCTGGCTTGAAGCGTTGCTCACTCGAGTCCGCGCGCCAAGCCACCTAATGCTTGAAAATGAGCCAGCTACACGCGTGATACAATCGCGCCGCATTCCCCGTGTCTTCCCGAATGAACCCGCGGCCGCTGTGGCGCTGCCCGAAGTGCGGGAAGTACTACGTCACCCGTAACATGTGGCACGCCTGCGCGCGCCACACCGTCGCCGAGCACTTCGCCCGCCGTGACCCCAAGCTCAAGCTGCTCTTCGACGGCCTGCTCGGTCTTCTCAAGCGTTGCGGGCCGGTGCGAATCGTGCCGGGCAAGACGGGGATCGCCTTTCAAGTGCGGATGCGCTTTGGTGGTGTCGTTGTTCGCAAGAACTGCCTCTTGGCCGGTTTCATTCTTCCAAGGCGTTTGGACCACCCGCGAATCAAGAAACTCGACGCTTATACACCACGTGCCTATGGCCATCACGTCGAGATTCGTTCGCCGGACGATCTGGACGACGAACTGGCCGGCTGGCTGCGCGAATCGTATCGCGTTGGCCAGCAATTGGACGTGCTTGCGGGAAGGAAGGCCACGCCCCGCGAGCAGGGCGATTTTGCCTGGTCGGAACCTTCTTTCTCGAAGTCTGCGCGCGCGAGAATCGATCGGTTGGACCCGCCCGCAACATCCCGCGCACACGCACCGGAGCGCCAGACCCCGCTCTGGCGGTGCCCGAAGTGCGACCGCACATTCGCCATCCGCAACCAGTCGCATATCTGCTCGCGCTACACGCTCCGCGAAGCTTTCCGGGGCAAGAGCCGGGAGGCCGTGGCGCTGTTCCGGAAACTTGCCGCAATGGCCCGGCGCTTCGGGGCGGTGAAAATCGTTCCACAGAAAACGCGCATCGCCTTGCAGGCGCGAAAGAGTTTCCTGGGAGTGCGATTCCTGCGCGACGCCATCGAATGCGAACTCGCTCTCCCGCGCCGCATCGAGCATCCGTGCTTTAGGCAGATCCTCTCTGTCTCCCCGCGCAATCACTACCACTACCTGCGCATCTTGTCTGCGGCCGAACTCGACCGCGAGGCCCGCGCCTGGCTGCGCGAAGCCCACCGCGCCGGTCAGTAACTGCATTCAATTCTGGAAGTTAGAGGCTGGAGGTGGGAAGTTCGAGCACCCCCTTCCCCCTCCCCCCACCCCTCCCCATTTTTCACGCAAGTGCTGAATCCAGGAGACTTAGTGCGCGAAAAATGGCTAAGTGCAGATTCTAAAAGGGTTACAAGCGCGCGCATCGCCCTGGCCTCGTTTTGTTCTCTGAGTCAAGGCACCTGCGCTCGTCCGGAGAGCAGCAGGGCCAAGCTTTCACCGGAAGCTGTCTCATCATTCTTCAGTGTCTAGCCCAACGGTGACTCTAGGGCTAGGGTGCCAAACCTAACGCAGAGACCGCAGAGGCACAGACCAAGCGGAGGAGAACCAAAACCTAAGCTGGATTCCTCTGCGGCCTGAAGCCGCAATCCCAAGAGCCAGCTTCTACGCCAATATTCTAGCGCAGAGGCAGCGATATATCAAGATAATAAGCTAACCATTCGAATAGACATTGCGTGCGCCTTTTCGAAGGCAATAGGATGATGAAGCCTGGAGGTTAAAAGACCTCACTACCCCGGATTCGGGACGGGGGCAAGTCAGAAGACAGGAAATAGACAGAAGACGAATCGCGAGCAGGGCACTCGGCAGGCTCTCGGCTACCGCTACCAGCACCGCGCCATAACGACGGCGCCGCGCATCGGCTGCGCTGCAGCCGCTCTGGAAGATTTCAGTAGCGCACCGGAACGCACGTACAAATCTTGTTGCAGGTGCAGTACGTTCCGCCCGGCGACGACGTCCCCCGGCTCCTCGGCGGTGGCGGGATTCTGTAGGTTCCGGGGACGCAGTTACAGATGCAAGTGGCGCCTGGAGGGATCGGCGATCCGCAGGGAAGGGTGAAGGTAACAGTGCGTCCTAGGATCTGATCGTACACGTTGTAGGTCATACCCTTTGTATCGCTCGGATTGGCCGCCGCGTCAAACAGAAAGCTGCGGAAGCCAAGCTCTTTCAAATTCCACAGAAGGATCATTCCGTCCGTACTTGCTGAAATCAACAAGTTCGAATCGGGGGTGATGGCCAGCGCCCGCACTGCGGCTGTGTGACCCGTGAGGGTCGCCAGCAATCGGCCCTCCGGCAGCGACCACAGCTTGATCAGGTTGTCCTGAGAGCCCGACGCCAGCGTTTTCCCGTCAGGCGTGAGAGTCAGAGTGGTCACGTCCCGGCCATGCCCCTCCAGGACGGCCAGCAATCTGCCCGTCTCCTGCAACCAGACCTTGATGGCTGGATCAGAGGAGATCGAAGCGAGCACCAGACCCCCGGGCGCGGTGGCAAGAGCGTTTATGCTTCCCGAGGCCGATTCAATCGTGCCCCGCAAGCGGCCTTCGGGCAGGGACCACATCCTTACTGTCCCATCCTGCGACCCGGAAATGAGCATTTCGCCGCCGGAGGCCATCGCCAGCGCGGACACCTCGGCTGCGTGCCCTTCGCGTGTGGCCAGCAAGCGACCCTCTGGCACAGACCAGAACTTCACCGATCGGTCTGCTGCTCCGGAGACGAGCACACTGCCGTCGGGGGTGAACACCAAAGCTCGCACGCTGCCTTTATGTTCGGCCAGCGTTGCCAAGAGTTTCCCGTCAGGCAACGACCAAAGTCTTGCGGTGCCGTCATCCGAGGCGGAGGCCAGCCTGCGGCCATCCGGAGAGACGGCCAGTGCCCGGATGTTTCTCGCGTGCGCTTGCAGAACGGAAAGCGAACGCCAGGCCGCGTCACCCTTGTTGACGGGAGCTTTGCCGCGTTGCTTGCCCTGCGCGGCCGGTACTACGCTCGGACTCGCCTGCCAGAGCCTCACTGAGGCATCATCCGAACCGGAAGCGATCGTCTTGCCGTCCGGCAGAAACGCGGCAACGTTTACGTTTTGGGTGTGACCTCTGAGCGTAGTCAGCAGCCTTCCGTCCGGAAGAGACCAAGCCTTCACCGTGTGATCGTCGGACGTAGAAATGAGCGTCATGCCGTTGGGCGCAACGCTCAACGAATTCACCCTTTCCAGATGTGCCTTCAGCAGCTTCTCGGGCGATTTCTTGACGTTCACATCGGAGAGATACATGCGGAATCCAGGCCGCTCGAGATCCCAGAGAGCCACGGCGCCCTCCCGATCGCCGCATGCAAGCGTCTTGGAATCCGTGGAGAGTGCCAGACATTGCGCGGCCTGATTCAGCGCCAGAGTTGCCAGCGGCTTGCCTTCAGGGAGGGACCAAATACGGATGGTTCTGTCTTCGGATGCAGAGGCAAGACGCTTGCCCGAGGGGTCGGGCGCCAATGAGGTCACCGCTCCGCCATGCCCCGTGAGCGAGATAAGCAGCTTGCCCTCTGGGAGCGACCAGAGATTCACGGATCGATCCAGCGATGCCGAAGCCAGCAGGCGTCCGTCCTGCAGAACCAGCAAGGCCTTTACACCGCCCGAGTGCCCCTGAAGCGTGCTGACCAACCGCCCGTCCATCATGGACCAGAGCCGGATAGCTCTCTCCGTACCCGATGCCGCGACCAGCAAACTACCGTCGGGAGTGAAGTCAAGCGACGTCACTCCCCCCGAGGCTCCACGCAGGGTGGCAATCAGGCGGCCTTCGGGCAACGACCAGACCTTCACCGATCGATCTGCGGAACCCGAGGCCAACATCTTTCCGTCGGACGATTTCGCCAGGGTGTGCACCTCTGCGGTGTGCCCGAGCAGGTTGGTGAGCAAGCGGCCCGCTGGCACATCCCACAACTTTACGGAATTGTCTTTCGACGCCGAGGCCAGAATCCTGCCGTCGGGAGTGAATGCCAGCGCATTCACCGTGTCGGTGTGATTGGCGAGTGTTGCGGTCAGGCTGCCGCTGGAGAGGGACCACAGTTTGACGGAAGCATCCTGGGAACCCGAAGCGAGTTGCTGGCCGTCGCGAGTCAGAGCCAGCGCCTTCACGTCGGCAGAGTGGCCCGCCAGAATTGTCAGCAGGCGGCCGCCGGACAGTTCCCAGACCTTAATGGTGTTGTCTCGAGAGGCGGTGATGAAGCGAGTGCCATCAACCGTGTTCACCAGAACTTCCACCGAGCTTGCATGGGCCTTCTCTGCCGGGACGGGCGCTTGGAGTGAATTGGCAGTTGGCGCGGCTTGGAAGGCGTGGCTGGTGGCCTCGATGAGAGGCAGCACAGAGGCCGCCGCGATACCCGCGCCCAGGAAGCCCCGGCGATCCATGTGCGTCGCCCAGGGCATCGCGATAACGGGCACGATCTCTGGCGATTCCCGCAAGCCGTCGTCGAACACGCGCGACAACTCAAAATGCGGCTTACTGTCTTTCACAGCAGCATTTCCTTTCCCCCTGCGGCGGACTCTCCCTCTGGAGGAGGGCCTTCATGCCAGAACAGGCCGCCGGAGGAAACAATCTTGGCCAGGATTTGATCCTTGGTCAATTCTCGGGTGATGTGGCACCGGTCCGTGCCCCGAAACTCCACGTCGCCATTCACCGCGAGAGACTTGTGATAACAGTCTCCCGCGCACGTCCACTTCGCGAAGCATCCCTGGCAGAAACTGCGATGCTGCACGGCCTGGCCACGCAGGTTGTTGAGGATGGGCAATTCGAATTTGTAGCCGGGCCCGAGCTTTTCTGGCTCTCCGTAGAAAAATTTCCGCGCCCACGGGGTGTCTTCGGAAAAGGCTTCGTAGCAGGCGGAAACGTTTCCGTCCGGAGACAACGCAAAGGTATCTTGTGTGATGCCGCAGAAATGGTTGGTGAGCGTGCCCAGCCGTGCGGCGGAAAAAAAGATTTCGTGCCCGAAGCGCACGGCACGAGCTTGGGCCGTCCGAAATGCCTGAATGAACTCATCGGTCTCAGCCGTCGGAGCTCCGGCCCAGCGGCCCAGTTGATAGGCCGGCTCCACCTGGATGCGCTGGGGCCGGAAATTAGCACAGATGAATTCCACCGAGTCGGGGAGTTGGGGGATCTGGTCAGCCGTCACGGTGACCCGAACGCCATAGCCGAACCCCGCCGCGTCGAGGCGGCGAACGGTGTGGATGACTCGGTCACTTGAGCCCCGGCCGAGAACCGTGAGCCGGTGCTTATCGTGCGCAGAGGGGAGACCGTCGAAAGAGAGACTCACCCCATCCAGATTCGCGATGATCCAATCGATTTGGTCGTCCCGCAGCACCCCGTTGGTAGCAGAGGAGGCCCGCGGCGGGTCCAGATCGAGCGCCACTGCTTTCTCGCGGGCGTAGGCGAGCGAATCCTTCATCACGCGCCAGTTTCCCGTGGGTTCACCGCCACCGTGGTAGTTGATTTCGAAGCTTCGAGCCCCGGCCTCCACAGCATTCCCGGCGACGAAATCAATGCCGCGCCGGGCGGTGTCCAGGTTCATGGACTTCGCCGGCGTGTCTCCGGCGGCGGCGTAGCAGTAGGTACAGCGAAGATTGCAGGTGGTGGTGAGAAAGAGCGTGAGCGATGTGGGCTTGGGGATACCGGAGAAGGTTGTAATCGGAGGTGTCTCCGGCCCTGCGTCCAGGATCTCAAGCCGGCGGAGAAGCTCGACGAGAGAACCATCAGGATCCGCGGCACCGTCGAGAACACCCAACTGGAGCCCGGCCAGAAAATTCACCGCGCCCGCATTGGCCACAAACGCGGCGCGGCGCACCGGCGCGTAGAGGATGTACTGTCCGGTCCCCATTGGGATCGCGAACACCTCGGCAGAAACAACGGGAGCACTCGCCGGGGCAATCCGGGAAACGCTGTTCGTCAGGAGGCCGGACACGTCATAGGCCGTCCTTTGCGAAGGACTCTTGACGTGCACTATACGTTCGGGGCCTACGCCTGTCAAGCTGATGCGGGAGGCCGCGCACTTCCTCGATCGGAGGGAGCGTGTAGCGCGCTTCAAACGGCACGTTGGAGATTTGCGCGACCTGTGCGGCCTCTTTGCTCCTCACCTCGACCTCCACAAATGCGGCTCCCTGGCAGCGCTTCCATGCTGGCTCCAGCGCTATGGGAATCGCTCCTGATTCCGTCGGCGCGAGCAGTTGGAGGTGGTTGTTCTTGATCATGATAGCATCGCCCAGACCGAGCCGGTGCGTTCCGCCTCCGCCCAGATGAACGGCGCGCTCATCGAGCAGGCCCCAGTGCGTCTTCCGCGTCGCGTTCGAGAAAGACCTTAAAATCAAGCGTGGCCACGTGGATCTGTTACCTCAGCCGGGGGGCACGGCAACGGACGAGGAACCGGCTTGCGGTTCCTGCGGCAATGCCCTCGTCTTGGGTAAACGGAGTGAGAACAGTTCGCAAAAAACAAAGAGGGCCGAACCCGCATGTGCGGATTCGGCCCTTGGGGTGTTAATCCTGGCGGCGACCTACTTTCCCATCCCGCAGGGCGGGACAGTATCATCGGCCCTGCGGGGCTTAACGTCCCCCAGCAGGACAAGACCTACGTACTAGAGGGCGTCAATCAGTTGCTGCACGGTAATCTGTGCGTCGCGCAGAATGCGTCGCAACAGTCCTGTTGCGACTGTGCTGTGAAGAGGCACTGACAGCGGAGGGCGAGGCGCGCAGAGGGATTCCTCGCTGCACGCTGCGGCGCAGCGCTCCGCTCGGAATGACGGAGGCGCGGGGCCCGCGGCGCGCATCGCGCGCAGGCGCGGCCTGCTACGGAGGATTTGAGATTTGAAATTGGGAATTTGCCAGGACGGAAAAACAGAAAAGGCTAAATGCGGGGCTGTGAATTCGGCTCTTCGTGGGTCTAATCCTGGTGGTGGCGTACGTTCCTACGACGTTCTCGAGACCAGGCTACGGGACTTTTGCGGAACCGGCTTCCTACTGTCTACAGCAGCTTGACGAGGTCTTCGTTTGACATCTCGAGGTCGCGGAGAATCGAGGCCAAGATCCCTGGCCCGAGAGTCTCGCCTGAGTGGACGGGCACAACGGTGGCGCGTCCGTCAGGGTGCTTGACGTATACATGACTACCACGGGTGCGGACGAGTTGGAAACCGGTGCGGCGAAGGGCGCGAAGCAGCTCTTTGGCTTTCAGCCGAGGGAGCCGCGTCACACGCTGACTCGTTGGATGCCAACCAGTTCCAGCCCGTTTGCTTTCTGGCCCTCGACTTCGAGGCAGAGTTGGATAGCCTCCCGGACGCGCTTCAATAGCTTATCCATGCTTCGAGCCTGGGTGTGGCAGCCACGCAGTTGCGGGACGTGGGCCACGTAGTAGCCGTCCTCATCGCGCTCAATGACCACGGTGAATTCGCGGTTGGATTTCACCTACAGCCTCCTGGTGGTCTCAGTTTACCACGGTGCGGAACACAAGCAATTCCACGCGGCTTCTTGGCGAGAACTGGCAGCAACGTCCGGGAAAAACAAAAACGGCCCGGGCGAGGCACCGGGCCGTTCGGGGAAATAATCCTGGCGGCGACCTACGTTCCCACACAGTTACCCGTGCAGTATCATCGGCCCTGCGGGGCTTAACTACCGTGTTCGGGATGGGAACGGGTGTGACCCCCGCGGTATGGCCACCAGGAAATTCTGGAGGTTCGAGGGTGGAGGGTGGAGGTTGGAAAAAACCAGACCCACAACCTCGAAGCCTTGCATTCTGCAAGTTTGAGGCTGGAGGTTAGAGGCTAGAGCCCTCAAACCGATGCCTCAGACTTTGCAACTGAATAAGGCTGGCGAACCGCAAATCCACTGAGCCCCAGGGGTCAAGCCCCCGGGCGTCTGAAACCAGCACGTCATGCCGAACGAAGTGAGACATCCCTCCGAGGGATTCCTCGCTGCGCTCGGTAATGACCGCGTGGCTGCTCAGACGACGCGCTGGGAAAGTTTTATGGTCAAGCCGAACGGCCGATTAGTACGGGTCAGCTTCACGCATTGCTGCGCTTCCACCCCCCGCCTATCAAGGTCGTAGTCTACGACCGGCCTTCTTACCCCGGCAAGCCGGGGTTGGGAGACCTTATCTCGAGGCGAGCTTCTTGCTTAGATGCATTCAGCAATTATCTCTTCCGGACTTCGCTACCGAGCGATGCCCCTGGCGGGACAGCTCGTACACAAGGGGTCCGTCCATCCCGGTCCTCTCGTACTAGGGACAGCTCCTCTCAAGTCTCCTGCGCCCACACCAGATAGGGACCGAACTGTCTCGCGACGTTCTGAACCCAGCTCACGTACCGCTTTAATGGGCGAACAGCCCAACCCTTGGGACCTTCTACAGCCCCAGGATGCGATGAGCCGACATCGAGGTGCCAAACCGGGCCGTCGATGTGAACTCTTGGGCCCGATCAGCCTGTTA
>JACQDH010000159.1 GCA_016201215.1 Acidobacteriota bacterium
ACCGGCCGGTAGTGGCGACGCTTGTCCTGAGCAGTGGCGAAGGGCCCTGCCGGTTCCTCGCCACTCTGCTCCTACTTCAATACTTCCTTTACGATAGAATCGATCTCGGCCAGCTCTTCCTTCAGCGCTTGCCGCACCGCCGTACGTGCACGCCCGATGGCATGCGCAGGCCGGATATCCTTGAACAATTGCCCAAGCGGGGAAATCATCTCCGCGACCTTAGTCTGACACTCTTGTCCAACCTCCACCAATCTCGTGTGTTTCCGATTGCTCTCTCTGAATTCTGGGATCGGTAGTTCCAAAACCTTCTTACAGATGTGCCGGGGGCCCCAGAGACCTCTCGCCTGCAATGGCTTCAACATGCTGTCGATCAGAGGCGCATTCAGTATCGCTGTCACATACTGGGCCTCGTCGTGATCGTTTGTCTCGAAGTAAAAGTTCACATAGTCTGCGACGAACCCGCCTGGCAGAATCCTCTGTTCCCCGACCTCGAAAGCCGACATCTTCTTGGCGACTGCTGCGGCGCACAAATAAGTCGCTGACATCGGGTAAAGCACAACGAATTTCGCTTTGGGATCTTGCCCTGTCAGGCCCCGCTGCAGGTCGAGGCGCTGGTAGATGTCCATCCGCCCAGCCTTCTCTTTACGCTTCCTTGTCCACGTTTCTTGAGCGCGTTCTAACCACTCAGCGAGCCGCAGGTATCCTTCAGCGCGCGCCCGCTGCGCATCCAGCAGCTTGTACCCGTGCACGTCTTCCACCAGCGGCAAGACGACCGGCCGAAAGTCAAAATGGCCGAACGGAAGCAAGTCTGTGGAAAGCAACGTAGCGTAGAGGAACTCTGCTTCAATCGCCCCTTCAAAGTACGTGCCCTTATATGGCACCTTGGCCTCAGCTTCCGCCCGTGGATCGGTGGCCACCAGGGGCTGCTTGGGATCAATCCCCAACTTTGAACGCGCTTTGAATTCGATGAACCAAAAATTTCGGGGAACAATCGTTGCACCTTCTTTGAAGAACGGCTGGTAATAGCTGCGTCCCACCGAAATCTTCTTGCGGCTCGTGCTCAGGAAAGTACGCTTACCTTGCTGCACAACATGGAAGTCAGTTCTCTCAAAGCTCAGCTCGGCCTTCGCCTCAGCCCAGGACGCGTTCTTCCTCTTTAATTCACCTGCGACGATTTCCCCGCGCAGAACCTTCGATGCTTCGCTCTGCACATCACCTAAGGCGACTGCTGCCGGGACGTTAAACAGTGGCGTTACGCCATCGAGATCCCATACCTCGGTGAGCGTCGCATTGCCGCTCGCCATCGACCTTCGAAAACGATCGTGCTGGTCAGCCGTAAAGATGCTGCGCGGGAGAACAAAACCAATCCTCCCGGTCGCCTTGAGATACAGGCTGGCACAGCGCACGAAGAACAGGGTACCAAGCTCCAGATGCGTGATCAGGTGTCCGGCACCTTCCAGCAAACGGCATTCATCAATGATCAAACGCTTGAGGAAGTCTTGGTACTCCCCTTTCTCCACGAAACGGAAAGAGAGCCACGGCGGGTTTCCGATTACCACATCAAACTGGTGTGCCAGGAATGTCGGCTTATACAGGTTCTTCAGAATATAGGCCCAGATCGTGTCTTCCGGCTTCCGGATGAATTCGTGGAGGACTCGCGCCACATCAAACAGCATGTGAACCACTTCGGGCGAATCCGCCAGCTCACAAGCCTCACGACGCAGCAGATTTTCGAACGCCTGGATCTCGAGACCGGTCTCCTCCTTGTGCGATTTGGCAAACTCATCTGCCACCCGGACGGCTGCGTCCAGGGTCGCCGCGCTGGATAGCACAGCATCGGGAATTAAAACCTCCTGCCGGTTCAGGATCACCCTTTCTGCTGGCAGCCCTCCATTTCCGAGTACCGGTTGCTTCTCGGGATGGCGGATCGAGTTCGCCAGATAAACCTGAATGGAAACCGGCCCAGCACGTTTCTGAAACAGGTCGCCTAAGGCCAGGAGCACATTCATTTTGGACACGATGACCGCCAGTGGGTGGATGTCTATTCCAACCACGTTGCCCAAGATCTTTTCCAGTGAAAGTCGTGTCGCGGGCAGCCGTTTCTTCTTGTGCTGGATAGCCTGATAGAGAAATGTCCCCGAACCGCAGGCTGGATCGAGAACGGATTGCTCTCCCGTGTTAGCCAACAATTTCTCGCACATCCGGGTCGCGAGCCAGTCGGGCGTGTAGTACTCCCCCAGGTCGTGACGGTCCTTGGGGTCCACGAGCTCCTGATAGAGCTCCTTGAGGACGTCCTCTGAGAGTTCCCGCAGATTGTAGGTAAAGAGCAGACTCACCAGCCGCGTCGCGACTTTGTGCGTCGTGCTTGCCACAGGAGCCCGCGCCATCCAAGAGAAGAAATCCTCTTCCAGAAAGTTCAGGATCCCCTGCTTCTCGAAAAACGTCCCCTGGATAATCTCCTCTATCGCGCGCTCGCCCGGGCCACTCTTCGCATCCGTGATGCGGATGTAAGCAATGAGCTTGGCCAGCGTTGCCAGAAAGGTGTGGCGGATGAAGAGCGACTGATCTCCTACGGCTGTGCCATAGGCGATGCGGAGGTAGTTGCGCCAGTTCTCATAAATCACCTTGAAATCTGTGTGTTCGCGGATCTCCGATGCCTTCTCCAGCCAGAGGGCGCTCGCTTCCCTGTACGCTGGGCTTGCCGTACCGAAATCCTCTACGAAATTCTCCGCGAGGGGCTCTCGCTGCACCCGGCGGCAAAAATAGCGGTCCAGCCAGTAGTAGAATTCGATCGGCTGCCTCTTGCTTGCATCGAAGTTCTCCACCTCCTCTAGCTGCACTTCGTCGCCAATCCCGCCAGCGGACGTCAGTTCCCCCTCCTCGGGGGCGAAAACCCGAAATGAGATGCCGTCCGTTGCTATGGGAGTGAAATAAATGTCCTGTGTGCCAGGGTTTTTCCGGAGAATTGCGACGTACTTCTGGAGTTGTTTTCGTGCTTCTTTATACTTCTCCGGAAACCGCCGTTCGAACTCGACGACTAAGTTGCCGAACAGCGCATCGGGCTGGCCTCGCGAAACGCGACATTTTCCCGCATCTGTGGCTGAGATGGATTTCTCTAAACCCGCAAGGTAATCGGTGATGATGGGGAACTCGAGCTCCGCGAACAAGTCAGATAGAAGAACGCTGAAGCGATGCGACCGCGCAGGTTCTCCCTGGAGCCGTACGACTTCCTCCAGGTACTTGGAGATGATCCTTTCGTAGCGGGCCGAGAAGGCTTGCGGGCCGCGTGCTGCCTTTTCCCGGAGCCTACTTCTTGGTGGTTTGCGTTTTCTCGCCATCCAGGATGCCGTAGGCCGCACGTCGGGCGATCTCCAAGGCTGCCGCAAGGCGGATGATCTTGGTATCCCCCATCCCTTTGATCTCGTAGAGGCGCTCCAGCGGCAGCCCGCCAAGTCGCTCGACGGAGCCAAATCGCTGCAGAATGTTCTCCGCAATCTTCTCGGCGGGATTTCCGGGTGTTCCTGGAGCCACTAGAATTGAAAGCAATTCGGCATCCGTCAGGGCCTCAGGCCCCAACTCGGCCAGCTTGCCTCCGGCGTGCTCCCACTCCTTGTGTCCGTCATCCACGGTGTGGCTAATCTATACCAACTGCGGCCTCTTCTCAAGCAGCCCCGAAGCCGGCCCGAGGCGGCTTTCCCGTTGACGTATCGTCACCGCTGAGGTAACCTGTGCCGCAAAGCCCGCCAAGAGCTTTGCAAGCCCGTTCAACTCGTACTCTGTGATGGTGTGCCCGTGTTCACGCTCCCGTTCAACTCGTACTCTGTGATGGTGTGCCCGTGTTCACGCTCGCAAGTCCTTTGGAATGCGCACTCAGGAAAAAGGGGTCTGTAACTCCCCTGGAATGCGCACTTAGAGAATCATGGCGCTTGAAGTCGTTTAGAATCCGCACTTAGAAAAAAAGGGGGGGGACCCCCCTCCTGCTACGCGGCACGTACCGCCAGCGTCTCGCCGGCGAATTTCGCTGGCAAAAAAAGGGTGGGACGTACCCCCTCCTGCGGCTCCGTAGCGCCGCCACTTGCCCTGAGCACCGCCGAAGCGCTTGTCCCGAGCAGCGTCGAGGGACTGGTTCAGAGCGCTGTCAAGGGACTTGTCCGTTGCTCCGCGAAGGACCCCGCAAGACAAGACGCTGAGCCGAAGCCGGACTGTGGATCACGATTTCTGCCAGAAGCGGGCCACAGCGGCGTAGTCGAGGTCTTCTTTGGCCGAGCCTTTCACGCTGTTGTAAATCTCGCGCGCGGCGGCGGTGGCCGGCAGCGCCACGCCCAACTGGTTGGCCAGTTCAAGCGCCAGGCCCAGGTCCTTGTGCATCAGGCGCAGCGGGAAGCTGGGCGCGTAATTGCGTTGCAAAATCATCGGCGCCTTGATATCGAGCACGGCGGCGCGCGCCATGCTCGACTGCAGCACCTCGATCAGGCGCTCGGCGGGCAGGCCCGCACCGCTCACCAGCGCAATGGCTTCGGCGAGTGCGTCCACCTCGAGCGCCAGAATCATGTTCATGGCCAGCTTGACCGTCTGCCCCGAGCCGTGCGGGCCCAGGTGGAACCAGCGCTCTGAAGCGTTTCCGCCTTGCCGCCGACCATAAACACCAGCTCGCCTTTTTCGGCGCCCCAGGTGCCGCCGGTCACCGGCGCGTCGAGAAACTCGACGCCGCGCTCAGCACAAGCTGCGGCGATGCATCGCGCCAGCGCCGGCGCGATCGTGCTCGAATCGATACAGGTGCTGCCACGGCGCAGGCCCTCGAGCGCACCGTTTGCGCTCCAGAGAATCTCTTCGAGCGCCGGCGGGTCGCTCACGATGGTCAGCAACACGTCCGCAGAAGCGGCGACCTTTGCGCCGGCGCGCGCCAGCTCTTCGGCTTTGGCTAGCGTGCGATTCCACACCGTAACCGGGAACCCTGCCTTGAGAAGATTGGCCGCCATGGGCTTGCCCATCAGTCCCAACCCAATAAATCCCACTGCACGTTTCACGACGCG
>JACQDH010000160.1 GCA_016201215.1 Acidobacteriota bacterium
TATGGTCCCGCAAGAGCATCCGGGACGCGAACAGCGCGACATACGCCCCTACGATCTGCGCCCTCTGTTCGCGGCGCATACAACGCAATCAAGCCCTCGCGATGCGCGTTCAATGCTTCGAGCGAAACCGGCCGAGCCCGGAGCTGCCGCTCGGTCACCAGATGGCACAGGTTGCTGTAGCCGGCGTAGTCGGCGGCCAGCAGCAGGAGCGTTTCTTCTCCGCCTGCGGACACCTTTTCTTCTTTCTCATCTGTTTTACCTCTGTCGTCTGTTTTTGTGCTGTCATCCCTAGCCCTGACGTTGTCGGGGCGAGGGATCTCTCCGCATGGATTTCCGGTTTCGATCTCCAATACGCAGCCCACGATGGGCTTCACACCTGCCTCCCGCGCCGCGAGATAGAACGGCACGGCAGCGTAAAGGCCGCCGGTATCGGTCAGCGCCACCGCCGGCATTGTTTGCTCGGCGGCCGCCGCGACGATCTCCGCCGGCGAGGGCACCGCCCGCAGGAATGAGTAGTGGCTGTGACAATGCAAATGAACGAACATCGCTCGCTGGTAGGGAACGGGAGGATGCAGTGCAATTTTGTCATCCCGAGCCCCGGCAGGGCCGGGGTAAACTCCGCGAGGGATCTCTCAGAGGGATTCCTCGGTCGCTTCGCTCCCTCGGAATGACAAGCACGTGTAGCGGCGGCCTTCCGCGCTCTGTGCGTCCCGGCCCTGCCGGGAAGGCCGCCATTCTGTAGCGCCGACGCTTGCCCTAGGTGCAGCCGAAGGGTCTTGCCGGCGGTTTTTTCAACGCCGCCCGACGCCGCAGAGAATCGCCAGCAGGATGCTGGCGCTACAACCCGTCAGCGCGACAGGCAGGGCGTGGAGAGCACCAGGCCCGTGGGCTTGGTGGCGTAGTGCTCGCGCAACTGCAAGCCCTTGCCATAAAACACGGCGTTCCAGCCGAAGCGCCCGCGCACTGCGTCCACGCCGCGGTTCAGGTACCAGCGGCGGTTGGCCTCGCGGTCAAACAGATCGTTCTGGCGCCGCTCGGGCTCGAGATTGGCCACGCTGACGCCCAGGAAACGCAGCGCCACGCGCCGGGTGAACAGCGCGCGGAACAGTTCGAGCGCCGCGGCGAGCAGTGATTTTTCGTCGTTGGTCGGTGGTGCGAGCCGGGTCGAGTGATGCGCCGAGTAAAAATCGGTGTAGCGCAACCGTAGCGCGAGCGTGCGCGCCTGACGGCTGCGGGCGCGCAGGGTCGAGCCGATGCGCTCAGCGAGGTACTCGATCAGGCCGGCGAGGAATTCGAGATCAATGGTGCCGCCCTCGATGGTGGTTTCGCGGGAAATGGACTTGGGCTCGGGCGGGTCGAGAACCGCGCGCGGGTCCAGACCCCGCGCGCGCTCCCAGAGTTGCCGGCCGACGGCGTCGCCGAAGGTGGCTTCGAGCGCTGCGAGTGGCACCTGGCGCAACTGCCCGATGGTCTCGATGCCGCGCTCGGCCAGCGTGGCCGTGTGGACGTGGCCGATGCCGTGCAGCTTCGCCACCGGCAGCGGCGCGAGGAATTCCTCTTCGGTGCCGGGCGGAACGATGCGGAAGCCGCGCGGGCGCTCCAGCCGAGAGGCCACCGCCGCCACTAGCTTCGACGTGGCCGCGCCCACCGAGACGCTCAGGTCGGTCTGGTCGAAAATGCTCTGCTGCATGTGCCGCAGCGTCGCGGCGAAGTCCGGATAGAGCCGGTCGGTGCCGGTGAAGTCGAGGTAGAAATCGTCGAGCGCGGCGACCTCGACCGCAGGCGTGAAATTTCCCAGCAGACACCGCACGCGCTCGGCGTAGTCGGCATAGTGCTCGTACTGCCCGGGCACGACGATCGCCGCGGGGCAAAGGCGGCGCGCTTCGCGAAAACTCATCGCCGTGCGCACGCCGCGCGCCTTGGCCTCGTAGCTGGCCGAGGCCACCACGCCGCGGCCTACCAGCACCGGCTTGCCGCGCAGGCGCGGGTCGAGCACCTGCTCGACCGAGGCGAAAAAGGCGTCCACGTCCACGTGCACGATCTTGGGCGCGCGGTCGGCCATGACGGACTCCTGCGGCGAGGAGGCGGGAAGGGTGGAGGAAAGAATCCAGGCGGGCGAAGGACGGCCCGTGAGAGTCACATGGACAATGGGGCCGGGCCTTCGCCCGCCTTCCCGTTTCCTCTACCAGTACAGAGCATAGGCGAAGAAAAAGCGAAAGTCAAGAGGCAAGTTTGATGGCCTTGCGGAGCCCGGCATCGCCGCACTTATGTAGGAGAGGTGTTTGGGCCTTCAGTCCCACCATGGGGCGCACCTAGGCCGTTCTCGTCCCCCACACGTGCACGTGTCAATGCAAAGTAGAAATGTCCGGTTTTCTGCAAAGTAGAAGTGTCCGCTTCCAAGGCCTCCTCCAAGGATGATTGGGAGGGGGATGGTAGTTGGTTTTTGGTTTGGGTTTTGGGTTACTCATTCCTGTAAGTCGTAGACTTGCAGCACTTAGCGACCGCGACGGTGCTGCGGGGCAAGGGCGCAGCTCGAGGTAGCGACCCCGGAACCGCAACCAGTGGCTGCCGTCCAAACGGCGCTCGATCTCGGCCCGCGCGCCGCTTGGAGCTACACCGTGTACCTGCGGAAGACCGACGGCTCGCCGGCGGTGCGGCTCGGCGAGGGCCAGGCCGCTGCGCTCTCGCCCGACGGAAAATGGGTCATCTCCGGGTCGCAGAGTTCGCCCGTGCAACTGTCCATCCTGCCGACCAAGGCTGGCGAGGCGAAGCGCCTGACCAGCGATGCCATCAACCACAGTTGGGCACGCTGGTTTTCGGATGGAAAGCGCATCCTTTTCTCCGGCCACGAGCCGGGACACGGCGTGCGCTTGTACGTCCAGAATCTCACGGGCGGAAAACCCCAACCGGTCTCGCCCGAGGGAGTCAACGCGACGTCGTTTGCGCTTTCACGGGACGGAGCAGCGGCCGGGGGGATCGGGCCGGATGGGAAGGGCTATCTCTATCCCATCGCCGGCGGCGAGGTGCGGGCGATTCCCAAACTTGCGCTGGGCGAAGTGCCCATCGTGTGGAGCGCGGATGGGCGCTCTCTCTATGTCTATCAGCTCGGAGAGCTTCCCGCCAAGATTTATCGGCTCGATCTCGGCAGCGGGCAGCGGACGCTCTGGAAGCAGGTGATGCCTTCCGATCCCGCCGGCGTCGAACTCATCGGCCCCATCGTGCTGACGCCCGACGGGAAGGGCTACGTGTACGGCTACCACCGCATTCTCTCCGATCTCTACCTTGTCGAAGGTTTGAAGTAGCTCCTGCCGGAATTTTGGCAAGTAGGAAGGCCGCTTCGTTCTCGCGACGGCAAGGAATCGGTCTCTAGGCCTGGCGGATTTCGGAGACCTCGAGGACGCGGATGCCCTGGACAGGATTCTCCACGGCGCCGACGAGCGCGCCCACCATCTGATCAACCGTGACCAGGCCCAGCCGCCAGGCAGTCTCGCGCGTCCTCCGCAGGCGCTCCAACAGCCAGTACAGCGGCACCAAGACGTACGGCCACCTCCGCCCGGGCCCCAGCACGTACCAGGGCCGCAGGATGGTCGCGTTGAGGCCGCTCCAGCGGATCATCTCCTCGCATTCGGCGCGGATCTGGATGTAAGCCTTCATCACCGGCGCGGGCTGCGCCACGCTGACGTAAATGAAATGCTGGATGCCGGCCTTCACCGCGGCCGCCATCGCGGCGCGCGCCGAAGCATAGTCGATCCGGCGGAATCGATCGGACTTGAAAGGATTCGGGTGCGAAGCGCCAACCAAGTGCACGAAGGTGTCCGCCGGCCGCACCTGGCTTGCGTAGGATTCCTTCTCCAGCGCATCGCCAATCACCGGAGTGCAACCCGGCGGAAGTTTTTTCTGGGAGTCTTCCCGCACGAGCGCGCGGACGGTGTGGCCGCGGCGCAGCAGCTCGGCGATCAAGTGCCGGCCCATGAAGCCGGTTCCACCGGTGACGAACACGTGGCGCGCAGCCGTGTCGGGGCTCATGGCTCGGTTGGGGACTTTATGCCGGGGGAGGGTTGCGGTCAAGCGACAGGACGCGCACAGGAGGGATGGTGTAGCGGCGCGCGGAAGTTGTTCCGAGCCGCGACTTCGTCACAAGGGGCGGAGGTGGAGAATGGGACGAATAACCCGGCCGAGGGGCCGAGCGCGGGCCAAGTCTGTTTCGCGGCCAAGTAGGAAGCCGATACGGCGGGGGATGCCCGCCGCACCGGCTGTGGGAACACTCGTGGGGCAGAGATTAGGTAGCGCTGGGCGCCGCGGGCCGGCGCGTCCCCAAGTTCCGCGACGGCGGCGCCAGTCGCGGGTCCTTTTCCTCCGTGACCGGCACCGCGGCGGGGGCCTTCGCAAACTGCTCCGCTTCGGTCGATCCAGCGAGGGCCGTGGTGGATGAGTGCCCGCCGGCAATGGTATGCGAGACCTCGTCGAAGTAGCCGGTGCCCACAAACTTCTGATGCTTGACTCCGCGGTAGCCCGCTGCTTCTTCCAGCCGGAATTCGGTCTGCTGCAGCCGGGAGTAGGCGGTCATGCCGCTCTCGCGGTAGGCGCGGGCCAGCTCGAACATGCTCAGGTTGAGGGCATGGAAGCCGGCCAGGGTGACAAACTGGAACTTGTAACCCATCTTGCCCAGTTCTTGCTGGAAGCTGGCGATGGTCGCGTCGTCGAGCTTCTTCTTCCAATTGAACGAGGGCGAGCAGTTGTAGGCCAGCATCTTGCCCGGGAACTTTGCGTGGATGGCCTCGGCGAACTGGCGCGCCTCGTCGAGATCGGGAGTCGACGTCTCCATCCAGAGCATATCCGCGTAAGGTGCATAGGCCAGCCCGCGCTCGATCGAAGCCTCCAAGCCACCTTTGAATACGAAGTGGCCTTCGATGGTGCGCTCGCCGGACAAGAAGCGTTGGTCGCGCGGGTCGTGGTCGCTGCGGATCAGCCCGGCGCTGCTGGCGTCCGTGCGGGCGATGATCAGCGTGGGCACACCGAGAACGTCGGCAGCCAGCCGCGCGGCGACCAACTTGTGCACGAACTCGTCAATCGGCACGACAACCTTGCCGCCCAGGTGGCCGCACTTCTTGAGCGAAGAGAGCTGGTCTTCGAGGTGCACGGCCGCGGCGCCGGCTTCGATCATCCCCTTCATCAGCTCGTAGGTGTTGAGCGGCCCGCCGAAGCCCGCTTCCGCGTCGGCCACAATGGGCGCAAACCAGTAGGTGTCGTTCTTGCCCTCAGCGCAGTCAATCTGGTCCGCGCGCTGCAAGGATTTGTTGAGGCGGCGCACCAGGTTCGGGCAGCTATCCACGGGATAGAGGCTCTGGTCCGGGTACATCTCCCCGGCGTCGTTGTTGTCGGCGGCAACCTGCCAGCCGCTGGCGTAGATGGCCTTCAATCCGGCGTGAACCATCTCTACGGCCTGATTGCCCGTCAGCGCGCCCAGGGCATGCACGTAGGGCTCAGATTGGAGGAGATGCCACAGGCGTTGGGCGCCCAGCCGGGCCAGGGTGTGCTCGATCTGGACCGAGCCGCGCAGCCGCAGCACGTCTTCCGGGGTGTACGGGCGGGTGATCCCCGCCCAGCGCGGATCGGAGTTCCAGGCGATGTTTTTGGTCCCGCGGCCGTTGGCTTTGGAGCCTTTTCCGTTGGTGGCCATCAATCCTCCTCGTTGCCTTGCGTGACACTCCGGTACTGATTCAGCACGCCAGGTCCCGATGCATTTCAGTTCAGTTGAGAGGCAGCAAATGCGGTCACCCTTCGCGGCAATCGAGGGGCCAAACCCACCGCGAGCTGCCTAGTCTAACGCCCAACAAACTCAGTCACTTAACCAGCCCCAACCGGACGGGGAGGGGGGCCGGGGCCCGAAGCCGAACGCCGATGTGCAGAATGTTGGTCCAATCCGGGAGGGGGTTTCCCCTTCTCTGCATCGTGTTCAATATGTTGAACTGGCGTTCACGCTTCGCCCACACTTTATAGCAGGCGCGCCCGCGCCACGCAAGTCCCTGTTCACAATATTGAACAGTTATTCTATACTTCGTACGCCCCGCCTGCCGACCCGGAGGCCCCGATGAGTTCCAGACCGGTGCTACACGTACTGGGGAGGCCCCAGAAGGGGAAGAGCATGCGCGCAAACCAGGAAAGCCCGTCAGTGGCCGTCGAACGAGCGCTGGCCATCCTCGAGATGGTAGCCCAGCGCCGCGACGGCCTGACCAACTCGGAGATCAGCCGCAAGCTGGAGATTCCCAAGAGCTCGGCGAGCTACATCCTGCGCACGCTGGAGCGCCACAGCTATCTGCGGCGCGCGCCGGAGAGCGGGAAGTACCGCCTGGGGCTGATGGTGTTGAGCCTGGGGCGGGACGTCCTGGCCGGGCTGGACATCGGCGAGGTGGCCTTACCGGTGTTGCGCTGGCTGGTCGAGCGCACGCAAGTAACCGCCCACCTGGCGGTGCTGGATCACGGCGAGGCGGTGTACATCGTCAAGGTGGACGCGCCGGGCTTCATCAAGATGGACACCTGGGTGGGCCGGCGAATGTTCGTGCACTCGACCAGCGTGGGCAAATCGCTGGTGGCGCATCTGCCGAAAGACGAGGTCGAAGCCATTCTCCGCGAGCATGGGATGAAGAAGCGCACGCCGAAGACGATCACCACCCAGGCGCGGTTCATCAGCGAGCTGGAGAAGGTGCGCGCACAAGGATACGCGGTAGATGACGAGGAAAACAGCCTGGGGGCACGCTGCCTGGGCGCTCCGGTGTTTGACGTACTCGGCCGCGTCGAAGCCGCCGTAGGCCTGAGCGGCACGATCTCCCAGATCGACGACGCCAATCTGCCGCGGCTCGCGACCCTGGTGAAAGAGGCCGCGCGCAAGATCTCGCGGCAACTGGGCCGCGTGGCACCTGCGAGCCTGCCCTAAGCAAGGCCAGCAGGACACCCACAAAAACACTCGCTCCCAGCCCTGTCGCTCTGCGCTTATCGCCAGTGGCTGACGGTTTCCGGCACCTCTTCGGCTCGCGCGGGCGCGGAGGGACGCGCCTCGAGCTCCTGCGCATCCACTACGGCGATGGCGGCGGTGTTGACGATCTCCTCGACCCCGGCCCCGCGCGGCAGCAGATGCACCGGTTTGGACATCCCCATCAGAATCGGGCCGATGGTTTCCGCTCCGCCGATGCGCGAGAGCAGCTTATACGACGTATTTGCCGAGGTCAGGTCGGGGAAGACCAGCACGTTGGCGCCGCCATGCAGGGCGGAGAACGGATAGGTCTCCTCGATGATCTCCGGCACCACCGCGGTGTCCGCCATCATCTCGCCGTCCACCATGAGCGTGGGATCCGCGCGCTTCACCAACTCGACGGCGCGGCGCACCCTTTCGGTCAGCGGGTGCTTCGTGCTGCCGAAGTTGGAGAAGGAGAGCATGGCCACGCGCGGGGTGACGTCGAACCGCCGGGCGGTTTGCGCCGCGCACAGGGCGATTTCCGCGAGGTCCTCAGCGGTGGGTTCGATGTTCACCGAGCAGTCGGCCAGGAAGTACATATCGCCGCGCTTGGTAACCATGGCGTAGAGGCCGGCGACCAGACCGTCGTGGCGCACGCCAGGAGTGCGCGGATCAACCGGGGACATTCGCGGCCGCGCCTTGATGACTTGCAGGGCCGGGCGGATGGTGTCGGGGAAGTGTTGCGTGACGCCGCTGACCAGCGCATCGGCGTCGCCCACGTGCACCATCACCGAGCCGAACAGGTTGCGGTTGGCAAGCAGTTCGCGGGCCTCGGAGAGCGTCACGCCGCGGCGTTGCCGCAAGCGGTAGAGCACCTCGGCATACAGCTCGCGCTTGGGTGAATGGTTGGGGTCCACGACTTGCATCCCGTCCAGCGCAATGCCCAGATCGGCCGCCCTGGAGCGGATGGTCGAGTCATTGCCGAGCAGGATGGGATGGGCGATCTTCTCGTCTACCAGGATGTGCGAGGCGCGGAGGATCTTCTCGTTTTCTCCCTCGGGGAAGACCACGCGACGCGGCCGGGCCTGGGCCTTGTGGATCATCGTGCGCATCACTTCGTGCGCCTTGCCTAGACGCCGCTCCAGCCGTTCGCGGTATTCGGCGAGGTCCACCGGCTCCTGCGCCACGCCGCTTTCCATGGCCGCCTTGGCCACGGCGGAGGCCTCCCAGACCAGCACGCGCAGGTCAAAAGGCTTGGGGATGATGTAGTCGGGGCCAAAGCGCAGGCGTTCCACCCCGTAGGCCCGGCAAACGGAGTCGGGCACGTCCTCCTTGGTGAGAGCCGCCAGCGCGCGCGTGGCTGCCAGCTTCATCTCCTCGTTGATGGCGGTGGCACGGACGTCCAGAGCCCCGCGAAAGATGAACGGGAAGCCGAGCACGTTGTCCTCGTAGGTGATTTCCGGGTCGGGATTGGCCATGGCAAAGACGATCGGCTGCGGCGCCATGGACTTCAGCATGTCCTGTGTGAAGGCGCCCTTCACCGAGAGGCCCACCAGCACGTCCACGCCGCGCACGGCCTCGGCTAGCGTGCGCAGGCTGGTCTGCTTGGCGAATCGCTCCTTGTACGGGTTCATGCCCTCGGTGCGACCGGCGTAGATCACGCCCTTGGTATCCACCAGGGTGATGTTCTCGCGCTGCAAGCCCAGATGGATGTAGTGCTCCGCGCAGGCGATGCCGGCGGCGCCGGCGCCGTTGATGACCATTTGGATTTTGTCGATCGACTTGCCCACCAACTCCAGTGCATTGAGCAGTGCCGCGCCGGAGATGATGGCCGTGCCGTGCTGGTCGTCGTGGAAGACAGGAATCTTCATCGTTTTCTTGAGCGTTTCTTCGATGTGGAAACATTCCGGCGCCTTGATGTCCTCCAGATTGATGCCGCCGAAAGTCGGTTCGAGCAACTGGCAGACGCGGATGACTTCCTCGGAGTCGGTCGATTCGACTTCCAAGTCGAAGACATCAATATCGGCGAACCTCTTGAACAGGACACCCTTGCCTTCCATGACCGGCTTGCCGGCCAGGGCGCCGATGTGGCCCAGGCCGAGCACGGCCGTACCATTGGAAACCACGGCCACCAGGTTGCCGCGTGCCGTGTACTTGAAGGCGTCGTGAGGGTTCCTCTGGATCTCCAGACAAGGTTCGGCCACGCCGGGTGTGTAGGCCAGGCTCAGATCCCGCTGGGTCCGGCAGGGTTTCGAAGGGACTACTTCAATTTTTCCGGGTCGCGCACCGAAATGGTAATCGAGCGCTTCCTGTTTTCTGATAAGCATATACGTCCTCCCCCAGTGGCGGCCCGCGGGCTCGGGACTCACGCCACGGCGGTCTAACAGCGGACCATTCCGCAGGGTAGAGCGCACTTCACGCGCCACAGGCGGGTGTGGCCATCAAGGCTAAAGATGTTGAGGGAAAAGAGCTTAGCGAGCCAGCTGCGGAGAGCACGGTCGAGAAAGCGGCGGGGCAGCCGGGTCAATTCCCACAGGCTGCGCTTAGGCGCGCAGCCTCTGACCGGGCAACACCTTAGCGGTGATTCTGGCCCGGGCCTTGGGTCGGTACCCGCGCCGCCGACACGACCTTGCGCCGGCTATTTCTCGACGCGCAGTTGATTGGCCACCGAAAAGATTCCGGCCACGCCGTTGGCGCGGATGTTGGCCAGATTTTTGTCCGCTTGGCTATCCACGACGCCTTCCAGGGTCACGTGGCCGTTTTTGACGATGATGTGAATGGGCGGCACCGACTTGATCGCGTACTTTTCCAAGACAGGGTCCGAATAAATTGCGCGATAGAGCGCCCAGCGCAGCCGGTCGTCAATCGGCGACGCGGGGAGAAGTTCAATCTGGTTGACCACAGCAGAGACACCCTCAATCTTTTTCACCCGTGCCTCGGCGTCGGACTTGGTCGAGCCGCGCACGACTTGGCCCATAAGGATAACGCGGTCGCCCTCGATCTTGAACTCCAGGTTGTCGAAAACCGAGTACCACGGCAGCATCACCAACTCGTGGCGTACCTCTTTTTGGAGCCACGCTTGATATTTAGTGGTGTCGCGCGGGCTCGGGGCCTTCTGGCTGCGCGCCTTGGCCGCGCCTGCGCCGGTGGTAGCCAGCGCCAGCGCGCTCAGCAGGAAACCGCTTGCCCACCACATCTCTCGTGAGTTCATTGTGCCTCCTCGATCTTGCTCATCAACTTCAGCGCTGTCCGCCAGGTTCACTCCCTTGGATGCGAAATGGGCACGGGCGGCCGTCCTGGCCATCCGCGCAGCCGATTGTGCTATAGGATAGCCCGGCACGGACATCTGAGAAGCCCTGGGAGAGTCTCATGTGGGTGGTAGCGCATCGGGGGGCGTCGGGTCACGCGCCGGAGAATACCCTGGCGGCATTTCGCCGCGCCGTTGAACTCGGCGCTACATTCATCGAGACTGACCTGCAGTTTTCGCGTGACTTGCGTGTGGTGGCCATCCACGACGATACGCTCGACCGCACGACTACCGGCCGCGGCCCGGTGCGCAGCCTCACGCTGGCCGAGCTGCGCCGACTCGACGCCGGCTCCTGGTTCGGCCCGCAGTTTGCCGGCGAGCGCATCCCGACCCTGGAGGAGATTCTGGCGTTTGCGAGCGAGGCCGACGTGGTTTTCTACCTGGAGGTTAAAGCCGGCGGCGCCTGGGGCATGGAGTATGCCCTGGTGGCGGCGCTGCGCGAGACCCAGCAGGCTGCGCGGGCGGTCGTGCTGTCGTTCAACCCGGCCACGTTGGCGGCGGTGCGGCGCATCGAACCCATGTTGATGACGGGATTCCTTTTCAGTGAGCCGGACGGAGACGCGGTGAAACGAGCACTGGGCCTGGGCGCGCGGCAATTGGCGCCGCGCGGCGACCTGGTGACGCCGTCGCTGGTGGCCGAGGCGCGACGCTACGACCTGCCGGTGGTCACCTGGACGATCAATGAACCGGCGCACATGCGCGCGCTCGTCGCCGCGGGAGTGGACGGAATCATGACCGACTACCCGGACCGCCTGGTCAGCGTCCTGCGCGAATAAGACCGGCCATGACCAGCGCTCCGTTGACGCCTGGTGGCGTGATCGCTTCCCTGCGCGGAGAAACGCCGGCGAGACGCCGGCGCTACGCAAGCACGCGGGAGGGCGCGGAAAAACGCCGGCGAGACACCGGCGCTACCCAAGCGCGCGGGAGGGGAGTGCAGCATCGCTCAGATCGTCACGGGACAAGAGCGGCGTCCCTATAGGCAGCGGTACAGCGCGGCGAATTGCGCGAGGCTCAACTGCTCAGCGCGCGCGTCGGGGCGGAGGCCGACGGCGCGGATGGCCTCTTCGCCGCAGGCACTGCCCGCCAGCGGCCGCAGATTATTGAGTAGGGTGCCGAAGTCACCTTCGGCCGCGGGCGAAACGCCCCGGGTGGAATCCGCAGGACGATTGCCGGCCGCGCGTAGAGCTGCACCAGCACGGAAAGATAGCCATACTGCCGCCGGCCCGGGCAGGCCACCAGACGTGCCGCGACTTCCCACTGGACCACGACGTGGATGGCAGCGATGCGCTCGGCGAGCGCAAAGAGGCGATGCAGAATCGGAGAAGTGATGTAATAGGGAACGTTTCCATACACGTGGAAGCGCTCGGCCGGGACGCTGCTGGCGAGATCGAGCGCGAGCACGTCCCCGGCGAGCACCTCGACGTTGGGCCACTGCTGCGCGCGGTCGCGCAGGCGTGCGACCAGGCGCGGATCGAGTTCCACGGCCACCACGCGCGCGGCGCGGCGGGCGAGCTCCGCGGTCATCTCGCCGTGCCCCGCGCCGATCTCGAGCCACACTTCGGTCGCCGCGGGGCGAACGGCGTCCACGATGCGCGCGCGCCAGCCGGCATCGGTCAGGAAGTGTTGTCCCAGCCGTTGGGGTGGCACAGCGGGCACCAGTGTAGCAATAGCCGGGAGGTTTCGCGCAGCGGACACCGCCGTGGCCTTGGCCTTGACGAAGCGCGGAGGTTCCAGTACCGTTTCAGTTCGCACTGAGGGCGCATGAAAATTCTATTTGTTGCTTCTGAAGGGCTCCCGTTCTCCAAAACCGGAGGTCTCGCCGACGTCGTCGAGGCCCTGCCGAAGGCACTGGTGGGCATGGGCCAGGAAGTGGCCGTGGTGCTGCCGCGCTACCGCGGCACCAAAGCCTCAGCCGTGGTCCTGCCCAGCCTGACGATTCCCATGGGCGACTGCCTGCGGTTTCCTGCCGTGGCCGATGGCACCGCCATCGGCGGCGTCCACTACTACTTCGTGGACGACCCCGAGTATTTCGACCGCGACCAGCTCTACGCCGCGCAAGGGAAGGACTACCCCGACAACGCCGAACGCTTCGCCGAATTCAGCCGCGCGGCCATTGAGGTCGCCAAACACGTCTGGCCGCCCGACGTCATCCACTGCCACGACTGGCAATCGGCGCTGGTGCCGGTGCTGCTGCGCACACTGTATGCCAGTGACCCGCTGCTGCGCGGCGTGCCGGTGGTCTTCACCATCCACAACATGGGCTATCACGGGCTGTTCCCGCGCGACATCCTGAAGCGCCTGGGCCTGCCCGATACGCTGTTTCACACAGACGCGATGGAGTTTTACGGCAAGGTGAATTTCCTAAAGGCGGCCCTCGTCTTTGCCGACTACCTGACCACGGTCAGCCGCAAGTACGCCGAGGAGATCCAGACGGCCGAATACGGCCACGGTCTGGACGGTGTGGTTCGCTGGCGTGCGGACCGGCTGAAGGGCATCCTGAACGGCGTGGACTACTCGGCCTGGAGCCCGGAGGTGGATACATTCATCGCCGCGCGCTACCGGGCGTCGGATCTGGCCGGCAAGCGCGTTTGCAAGAAGGATCTGCTCGAGCAGTTCAAGCTGCCCGCCGACGCGGCCGCCCTGGCCAGGCCCCTGATCGGGATCGTGTCGCGGTTTGCCGACCAGAAGGGTTTTGACCTGATCGCGCAGGTGGCCGGCGAGCTGCTGGCGGAAGACCTCACCATCGTCGCGCTGGGCGCGGGCGAGCCCAAGCACGAGCATGTGTTCCGCGAGTTGGCGGCGACCTTCCCCACCCAGATCGCCGTGAAGATTGCTTACGACAATGCTATCGCGCACAAGATTGAGGCCGGCGCGGATATGTTCCTGATGCCCTCGCGCTACGAGCCCTGCGGGCTGAACCAGATCTACAGCCTGCGCTACGGCACGGTGCCGGTGGTGCGTGCCACCGGCGGGCTGGACGACACGATCGAGCCTTTTGATTCGACGAACGGGCGCGGCACCGGCTTCAAGTTTGAGACCTACAGCGGCCAGGCGCTGCTCGGCTGCATTCGCGAGGCCCTGCGCGTATACGCGGACGAAAAGGCCTGGCGCAAGGTTCAAACGAACGGCATGGTCAAGGATTTTTCCTGGCAGGCCAGCGCCAGTGAATACGTCCGGCTCTACGAGACGGCCCAAGAATCCCGCAACCAACGAGCCGCTGGAACATCTAATTGACCTGGCTGGGAGCGGCTGGACGACCCTCCGGTTGTTCATAGAATAGAAAGGGAACTCATGGCAGAGAACGTACACGCCGTAAACGACAGTGACTTTCAGGCCGAAGTCATCGACGCCAGCAAGACTCAGCCGGTGATGGTGGATTTCTGGGCGGACTGGTGCCGGCCGTGCCACATGCTGGCGCCCACGGTCGCCGAGATCGCCGACGACTATAGCGGCAAGCTGAAGGTCGTCAAACTCAACGTGGACGAGAACATGAACGCCCCGGGCCGCTTCAACATCCGCGGCATCCCCACGCTGCTCATCTTCAAGGGCGGTCAGGTGGCCGACCAAATCGTGGGCGCCGTCCCCAAAGATCAGATCACCAAGGTCCTCGCCCGTCACCTATCGTAAGCATCGTCCGGGCTGCGCCCTGCCGCGAAGTCTGTTGCTGGTGTCACCGGGTCTTAGCCAGGGCGTACCGGCCTGCGGGCCAGGCGGACACGGCCCAGCGCGCGTGAGGCACCAGCGGTAGGTGCAGATAGCGCCGGCACCATGCCGGCGGTTTTTCCCCTCGTCCTGCGCAGGTGTCCCACGCTACCTGGCGGGCTCCCTCGAGGGGGCCCGGGACAAGTTCAACCCGCCGCTGCACCGGCAGCCGGTGGTGGGTCAGTTTGGAAATTTTCGCCCTTGACTCGCTTTTCAGAATCCGACCTCGCACATGCTATATTCTGCATCGCAATGAAGCGCAAGGAACGCCCACGCGATACGGTTCGCCTTTCGGAGATTGTCGTCATCGTAAAAGTCGTGGAGTACCGGGAGTCTGCGGAAAGTAACAAGCAATAAGAGGGTGAGGTACCATGTCCAAGGTCTATATTCCTACCGCCGGTCCGGCCGATTGGCAGCGTTTTCTTGCTGACCCAACCAAGCAATGGCGTACCGGGTTCTCGGCTAAAACGTTGGCCCATTGCTGGGAAAGTGCGAACGGACTACCGAACGAAATCGCTTCCATGCTACAGCCTCATGGGGGTGACGTGGAGCTTCTGTTAGCCATACCCGAATATAAGGTACCGCTCCCTGGAGCTTCCCGAGGCGAAAGCCAGAACGACGTCTTCGCTCTCGCGCGTGCTGGAGACCTGACATTCGCGATCATGGTCGAAGGCAAGGTCCGCGAGCCGTTCGGCGAAACACTCTGCGATTGGCTGCAGAACGCTTCCGATGGAAAGCGCAAGCGGCTCGCTTTCATCTGTGACCTGCTGGGCCTAACTTTGCCCCCACCGGATCATATTCATTACCAGTTGCTGCACCGCACCGCTTCCGCCGTTATTGAGGCACGACGTTTCAAGACGGATGCGGCCGCGATGATAGTTCATTCCTTTTCGCCGGAAAGAATTTGGTTCGAAGCTCTCGTGCAGTTTGCTTCTTTGTTCGACGTGGCCATGGTGGCCAACGAACTGATCGCCGTTCGCCCAAACGCCAGGCCTCCCCTATACATCGGTTGGGCGTGCGGGGATTGTAATTTCTTGACCGCGTGAGCAAGTAGCGCGAACGAAACTGACCCACTACCCCGGCGCCGGCAGGCTTGCCTTCTCGGCGTGAGGCAGGTACGATTCTTCTTCCGCACCTCGTGCAACTCCCTTCGCTGTGTTTCCTCGGCTGTGGAGCGGCGGGGAAGCGTGCGGTCAATTGGCTGCCTGATGGAACGCTCGGGCGAAAGAATGTGGCGATGAAGGCGATTGTGGTGGTGGGCGCGCAGTGGGGCGATGAAGGCAAAGGCAAGGTGGTGGACTACCTGGCCGGATCGTTTGACTTCATCGCGCGCTGCGGCGGCGGGCACAACGCCGGGCACACGGTCATCTTCAACAACCATCGCTTCATCCTGCAGCTCATTCCCTGCGGCGTGCTGCGGCCGGGCAAGAAGGCTGTCATCGGCTCGGGCCTGGTGGTGGACCCCGCCGCGCTGGTTTCGGAGCTGGAGAATCTCAGCCAGGCCGGCATCGACGTGAACGGGCGGCTCTATCTGAGCAATCGCGCGCATCTGATCTTTCCGTACCACCGGCAGATGGAAAAAGCCGCGGAAGCGGCGCGTGGCGCGGCGAAGATCGGCACCACGGCGCGCGGCATCGGCCCCGCCTATGAGGACAAAATGGCGCGCACGGGCTTGCGCGTTTGCGACCTGATGGAACCGGAGGTTTTCCGGGCGAAGCTCGAGCGGGTGCTGCGCGAAAAAAACACGGTCAGCCAGGCGGCCTACGGCATGCCGCTCGATGTTGCCGGCCTGCTCGAGGAGTCGCTCCGGCTGGGCGAGCGCATCCACGGGTTTGTGGCCGACACCTCGGCGCTGCTCAATGGCGCGCTGCGGCAGGGCCAGGCGGTGCTGTTTGAAGGCGCGCAAGGCACCATGCTCGACATCGACCACGGCACCTATCCTTTTGTCACCTCGTCGAATGCCACGGCCGGCGGCGCTTGTACGGGCCTGGGCATCCCGCCGACGTGCATCAGCGGCGTGGTCGGCGTCACCAAGGCTTACACCACGCGCGTGGGCAGCGGCCCGTTTCCCACGGAAATGCCCGACCTGGAAGCCGGCCAGGTGCGCGACCGCGGCAAGGAATACGGCGCGGTCACCGGGCGGCCACGGCGCTGCGGCTGGCTGGATCTGGCCATCCTGCGCTATGCGGCGATGGTCAATGGCCTCGACTCGCTGGTGGTCACCAAGCTCGATGTCTTCGACACG
>JACQDH010000118.1 GCA_016201215.1 Acidobacteriota bacterium
CGCCTTCGAGTCGCCGGAGCAGCGCCTGCTGTTCCTCCTCGAGGTGTGCAAGCTCCGCGCGGGTGGCGAGCGCCGCATCCACCCGCGCGTAGTAGGCTTTCCATTCCTCGCTCATCTCCGCGCCCTGGTCACCGGCCAGGACGAACTCACGCAGGAAATCGAGCAGCAAGGCGTCGATGGTCTCGAAGCGGTCCTGGTCGCGCAGGTAGTTGCCGAGCAGGACGTACTGTTCGAGATGCAGGATGTCGTCCTTGCCGCATTCCACGAACACCAGGCGGTTTTTCAGCAGGTCATACGTCTCGTTCTTCTCCTCGCCGAACAGGGCCCGACGCGACTTGCTGAGGACATTCTCTTCAACTTCGAGCAGGACCTGGCACACCTGCTGCCCGACCTGGCGGTACACATTGCGGCGGTTGGCCTGCAGCTCGGAGAGGCGCGCCTTCATCACGTGCCCCTGCTCGCTGTGCTCAAACAGGTTGCCCCGATGCCGGATCCACTCCTTGCCTTCCAGCACCAGGTTTGCGAATTGGTTTCCAATTTCTTGGGTGAGAAATTTTAGCAGGGAGATTCGCAGCAGCAGGTCGAGCTCGATGTTCTTCTCATACTTGGCGCGGGACAGCGAGGTCTGCATCAATTCGGTGAGATGCTTCTTGAGGGAGCTGGTCTCCGGGACCTTGAAGGGTCGTGAGCCCACGCCGGAAAACTGCGTCAGATTGGTGGTCTGCCGGATCAGGTCCAGGAGATAGCCTCGGGCAAATTCCACAAAGACCGGGCTCAAGAACACATCGAAGTGGATGTTGTCCACTCCCACCGACAGCGAGCCCATGGGCAGATCGGCCGAATACGTCTTGAGGTTCATCCTGGCGGGGTTGCCCGCGGAGGGTGCGCCGGGACGTTCATCCATGGAGATCGGCATCGGCTTGACGCAGCAGACTATCGTTCAGTTTAGACAAGGAAAACCAGACCAACAAGGCAGCGAGTCCAACCGGTTAACAGGACAATCGGTGGTGCGCGGGGCAGGCAGGCTTCAGAATTCCACGCTGCGGAGCGCGATTGGTGCGCCAGCGACAATCCGAAAAAGAGGAGAGGCGGGCCCAGGCCCGCCTTTTCGCCATGTCCGAGAAGTGGGAAAGCGGCTTGCGGCGTCGCACGAGGCGGGTGCTCGGCCTGCGTCGCCCCTACAAGCCCATGATCTGGAATCCGGCGTCCACGAAAAGGATGTTGCCGGTGAGACCACGACCCAGATCGCTGGCGAGGAACACCGCCGCATCGGCCACCTCCGCCGGGTCGGTGTTGCGTCGCAGCGGAGCGTGCTGGGCCACAGCCTCGAGGACTTTCGAGAAATCCTTGATTCCGCGCGCCGAAGCGGTTTTCACTGGCCCGGCGGAGATTGCGTTCACCCGGATCTGCTGTGGGCCGAGTTCGCTGGCCAAGTAGCGAACCGTGGCTTCGAGTGCTGCCTTAGCTACTCCCATCACGTTGTAATTCGGCACAACTCGCGCGGAGCCGAGATAGGTGAGCGTAGTCAGGGAACCTCCAGCGGTCATCAGTGGCGACGTGGCTCGGGCGATGGCTACCAGGGAGAAACTACTGATCTCTTGCGCCAGCAGGTAACCGGAGCGAGAGGTCTCGATGAACGGCCGGCTGAGATCCTCGCGATTGGCAAAGGCGATGCTGTGCATGACCGTATCAACTCGTCCGCCATCGCCCCTGAGAGTGTGTGCGAGTTGATCGATCTCCTGCTGCTGCTGCACGTCGCAGGCAAGAACCCTGGCAGCTTTCAGCTCCTGAGCAAGTTCTTCGACCGTCTCCTTCTGGCGCTCGCCCTGATAGGTCAGGATCAGCCGGGCCCCTTCGCGGGTGAACGCCCGGGCGATGGCATAGGCCAGGCTCCACTTGTTGGCCACGCCGAGAACGAGCGCGGTCTTGCCTTCGAGAAGTTTGGACATAGACACTTATCCTCCCTTTGCACCGAGGGCCCCTCGGTCGTTTTCGGTTCCGGGTTCTAGGCCTTCTCCTTCGCTTGTGATAACGACGGCGGACCCGCGGCTTCCTCCCAGAAGTCGGAAATCGTGATGCGCCGAGTGTCCCCGTCCACGTGCTCCAGGTGGACGTAGACTGCCGGCCAGTCGGTGCGCAGCGTCATGCGCTCGGCCCACTCCACGATCACCACCGCGGGCTCGCCCAAGACATCTTCGAGCGCGAGTGTTTCCAAGTCGTGGAAATCCTCAACGCGATAGAGGTCCACATGGTACACCCTGCAGTGATTGTGAAACACGTGCACCAGCGTAAAGGTCGGACTGGTGACCTCTTCCTCTCTCCCAACGCCCAACCCGCTCACGATGCCCTTCGCCAGCGTGGTCTTCCCGGAACCCAGCTCGCCCGAAAGCATAACCAGGACGGGCGGAGTGAGCCGCGCGGCCAGGTTTCTGCCCATGCCGATGGTGTCATCGGCCGACTGGGAGATAAACTCGCTACGCACTGGACGCAAGCTCCGCTTGCACCTGCCGCCAAGCCTGAGGAATCTCCGCAATCAAGTCGGAGGCGATCATCGGCGCCTCGCCCACTCGCGCGGCAGCCAGGTCTCCCGCGAGGCCGTGCAAGTACACTCCGAGACTGAGCGTCGTCTCCCAGCGGGCGGTCCCAAACTGCGCGGTCAGCCCGGCGAGCATTCCGGCCAGGACGTCGCCGGTGCCGCCGGTGGCCATGCCCGGATTGCCGGTGGAATTGATAAACGCGCACCCGTCAGGCGCCGCGACGATCGTATGGAAACCCTTCAGCACGACATAAGCGTTCCACCGCGCCGCAGCCTGCAGAGCGACTCCCAGGCGGTTGCCCTGCACATCTTGGGTCGTGCAACCGAGAAGCCGCGCCATCTCGCCGGGATGAGGCGTGAGGGCCAGCGCCGTCGCCTTGCGCTTGCTCAGCTCACCGGCGCGCCCCGCTGCGAACGCATTCAGCCCATCAGCGTCCAGAATGACAGGCAACGCGCAGTCGGCCAGCACCGCGCGCACAAATTGTTGCGTCTCCTGATGGGCAGAAAGACCCGGGCCCATGGCAACAACCGTCTTGCCCTTCAGGAGTTCCGCGAACCGTCCGTAGTCCAGATTGCCCAGCCCAATGCTGCCGGCCTCGGTGCTGACCAGCGGCGCGGTCATCATCTCGGGCAACCCGGCGGCCACGATGGGCAGAACGTCGTCTGGAGTAGCCACGGTCACCAGCCCCGCGCCAACGCGCAGCGCCCCCGTGGCCGCCAGCACAGCGGCGCCGGTCTTGCCCCGCGAGCCGGAGACGATCAGCGCATGCCCATAATCGCCCTTGTGCGCAGCCGCAGGGCGCCGGAACGTCAGCGAGCGGAACTCGCCGGGTTCGAGCCAGTGGAGTTTCAAGTGCGGATTGTCCTCGAGCAACTGCCGTGGGGTGCCGATGTCGTGCACAACCAGCTTTCCAACACGGTCGCACTGCGGCCCGGCCAATTGCCCCACCTTAGGCGCGATGAAGGTCACCGTGTAGTCAGCCACAATCACGGGCCC
>JACQDH010000123.1 GCA_016201215.1 Acidobacteriota bacterium
CAATGGCATAGACGTCTTCATGGCTGGTCGCCAGAGTAGCCCAGTCAACAGGCACCCAGCCCGCTTCATTGGCCAGCCCAGACTCCTGCACCAAGCGCGGACCGCGGTGTGGCGGGATGGTCACAAGCAGGTCGTAGCCGGCCGGCGGCTTGCCATCGAAGGAGAGTAACCGAGCTCCTGGGTCCACCGCGGTCAGTTTGTGCAGCGGGTGAAAATCAATGCCCCTGCCTTCGACGCTCTTCTTGACCGCATCGCCCAGCTCCGGGCCCGCCACCGGCATCGGCTGCGGTTCCGGAGTGAACAAGTGCAGCTCCACGTTGTCTCGCAGCCCCCGCTTGCGGAAGAAGTCGGCCAGGAGCATGGCGCCTTCATACGGTGCCGCGGGACATTTGTAGGGAAGCGCGGCGACCACAATGGCGATTCGGCCCCCGGGGAAATCTCGCAGGGCATCGCGCAATTTCTCCGCGCCCGCGAAGGTGTAAAACGTGTGTGCGGCTTCGGGCAGGCCGGCAATGGCGCCCGGCACCAGTTCGGCTCCCAGGGCCAAAACCAGGTAATCGTAGGACAGGACCGCGGTGGTCGTATCGATCCGGCGACGCGCCAAGTCAATGGCACGCGCTTCGGTCTCAACCACCTCCACGCCTGCGCGCACGAGTTGCCGCACATCGCACGCCGTCTGGCTTGGCCGCCGGTCGCCGGTCATCAACCAGAGGAACGAGGGCGCGAAGGCGTGCTGCGTGTTCTTCTCCACCAGCACGATGCGATGCCCTCGGGGCAGAAGCCGCCGGAGCTCATTGGCGGCAACAAGCCCGCCTACACCGGCGCCCAGAATTAGGATCGTCTTGCCACTCATGGGACTGATTCCACGCGCGCGAGCGTTAGAAAGTTACCACCGAATCGCTCTCTTTGGTCCAATGGGCGAGAGCCGACATGTTCCCCATCTCGACTCCCTCGATGAATTCCTCTTGGCCAAGGCCCCTGGCCGCGCAACACGACGCTCAAGTCTTGACCTTGACACCCTTGGCGATGAGCTCACTGAGCATGTTTGCGGTGTTGTAGTAGCCCGTTGGGGTCTTCTGATTGCGTTTGGCAACGCCCACGCCGTCGGCCAGCAGGAACAGATTCACCTCCACCTGATTGGCGACCAACGCCGAGGAATAACGGAGTGCGTTGTAAACCTCCTCACTGCCGTACGGTGCGTCTTGAACAATTACGGTCAGCTTATCCATGGCAGTTCCCCTTTCATCGGAGCGGCGAGTCGTGGCGCCAGGAGGGGGCTCCGCCCCGCTCCATTTCTCGGACGAGAATGCCTTCCCGGCGCATCTGTTCGAAGAGGATTTCGCGGATCAAATCAAAAGCTTCCAGCATCTTGGCATTAGCCAGTCGGTAGTAGACGTTGTTCCCCTCTTTACGCGTCATCACCACGCGGCGCTGTTTCATCATGTTGAGGTGCTGGGAAAGATTGCCAATGGCCACTCCGAGCCGGTCGGCCAAGTCGGAAACAGACATTTCCTTGTCCCGGAGGGTATTTAAGACCTGCAGGCGCAGCGGATGAGAGAAAACCTTACACATCTCAGCATGTCGACTGTAAACCTCAGCTCCCGGATCGGGGCCTTTAGATCTTGGTCTTGCCATGGCGCGCCTCTAAAGAATTCTAGAGAAATCTATAATACTATACGCCTTCCTGTCAAGGAGAGAGCTGCCCCCCCAAGCAGGTCTGTCTCGTCGTGTCCTGATGTCCGCTCCGCACCCAGTTTGCGTGGCTCCATGCAGCTCTAACAGACAGCGCAGAGTTTGGAGAGTTTGTGCAACTGCTGCTGCCAAAGAACGCTTAGGAACTGCCACAAGGCCAACCGGTTGTGATTTGAAGCGGGACATAGAACTCGGCCTACAGGCCTGCCGGCCAGACTTGACCTACTCTTTCCCTTCAAGGTAGGTTGCATTTTCCCGGCACAAATGCCGCTGCAGGGTAGTATCTTGCCGCAGCGGTGGACACACAGGCCCGGAAGGACTGTGCGGAGTGAGGGAGGCAACGATGGCCGATCTCAAAGGCAAGGTCGCGGTTGTCGCAGGGGCCACGCGCGGCGCAGGGCGCGGCATTGCGTGCATGTTGGGTGAAGCAGGGGCGACCGTGTACTGCACCGGGCGCAGCATTCGTGGCAAACCCGCTACGGGAAAGCGCCCCGAGACCATTGAGGAGACCGCAGACATGGTCATCGCGCGTGGGGGTGTGGGTATCCCTGTGCAGGTTGACCACACCGTGGAAGACCAGGTCAAACGGCTCTTTGAACGCGTGAAGGCTGAGCAGGGGCGGCTCGATGTGCTGGTCAATGATGTTTGGGGCGGCGACGAACTGACCGAGTTCGGCAAGCCGTTCTGGGAAGTGTCGCTGCAAAAAGGGCGAGTGATGCTGGACCGAGCCGTGTTCTCGCATGTCATCACCAGTCACTACGGGGCTCCGCTGATGATCGAGACCGGCCCGGGACTCATTGTCGAAATCACCGACGGAGACTCCTTCTGCTATCGCGGCAATATCTTTTACGACCTGGTGAAGAGTTCTGTCATCCGCCTCGCGTTTGCCATGGCGAGAGAACTGCGCAAGCGCAAAATCACATCGGTCGCGCTCACCCCAGGGTTTCTGCGCTCCGAAGCCATGCTCGAGCACTACGGTGTCACCGAAGAGAACTGGCAAGAAGGAGCAAAGAAAGAGCCGAACTTCATCGCGTCCGAAACACCGTTCTACGTCGGTCGAGCTGTGGCGGCGCTCGCCGGTGACCCGCAGATATCGAAGAAGGCAGGAAGAGTGTTCAGTTCCTGGGACTTGGCCGTGGAGTACGGCTTCACCGACATTGACGGGCGACAGCCCCATTGGGGCAGGCACTTCGAAGAAAAGTACGGCAAGCTACCCAAGAAGTGCGATGAAGCATTCTATGAGTATTGGGTGGGCGGGCCGATCGACACCTTGTATGCGGACTGGCCTTAGGGCACCCAAGATTTCCGCGCAGCGCAGACCCGAGCAACAACGTACTCGAAGAAACCGACGCCATGCTGGTTCATGCGTGCAAAGGTGTGGAATCTCGTCGAGCCGGGGATTGCCTCCGCTCACGTGCGTGGTCCTTGTGCACGGCCCGGCGGGCACGCAATCGCCAGTAACGGCGGGGTTGACTCCCCCCGCTCGGCGCCGCGTGGTATGATGCGCGGCAAGCTTGGCCATGCCGATCGAGCAGGACATTCCCGAAGCGTCACTGGAAGTGATCGAAGCCGACGGGACGCGCCGCACGGTGGGGGTGACGCACTCGCCTTTTCTCATCGGACGCGGGTCGGACGCGGGCAACCACCTGCAACTCGCGGACCCGCGCATCTCTCGGAATTGCGCCGCGCTGGTTTATGAGGACGGCGCGTTCCGCCTGCAGGACCGCGGCTCCCGGTGCGGCCTTTTCGTCAATGGGGAGCGCATCAACTCTCTGGCCTTGCGCGATGCTGATGCGATCACCTTCGGCCTGGCCGACGGCGTGCAGTTGGTCTTCCACCACGGCCAGGCTCGGGAAACGCTGCCGCAATTGCTTGCGCAACTGGGGCAGGCCGGCAGTCTTGAGCCGGAGGCCCGCGACCTCCGCCATTTGAACTTGCTCTTGGAAGCCACCACGCTGCTGCAATCTCAGATGCCCCTGGAAGAACTGCTGGGGGCGATGTTGGACAGCGCGGTCACGCTGACCACCGCGGATCGCGGCTTGCTGCTCGAAGCCGACGCCGCAGGAGGCCTGCGCCCGCTGCTGGCCCGGCGGCGCGAGGGCGGCAGCCTGCCGGTGGCGAGTGTGGTGCCGAGCAAGACCGTCCTTGCTCAGGTGCTCGACCGACGGCGGAGCGTGATCGAGGAAGACGTGAGGAAGGCTGAGGCCGCGCTGCGAGGAGCCGGGAGCGTCGTCGGGCAACAACTCGGATCGGTGATCGCCATCCCACTGGTCTCGCATCAGATGTTTCGCGCCAGCGATGCCACCTTCGTGGACGCGCCAATGAACCTGGTGGGCGTGCTCTACCTGGACAGCCGCCGCCCGGTGGCCTTCTCCGGCTTAGAGCGAAGGATCCTGGATACGCTCGCGCTCGAAGCGGCGAGCATCCTGGAGAACGCCCGGCTGGTGAAAAAAGAACGGGAGCGCCTGCGCCTGGAGCAGGAACTTTCCACCGCGCGCCGGATCCAGCAAGCGCTGCTGCCCAAAAGCTTCCAGGATTTCCCCCACTTCCAGGTCACGGGAATCAATCGCTCGTGCCAGGCAGTGGGCGGCGACTATTTCGACCTGATGGAGCTCAGCCCCGAACGCACGGCCTTCGTCATCGCCGACGTCTGCGGAAAGGGTTTGGGGGCAGCCCTGGTGACGGCCATCCTGCAAGGCACCTTCTCGGCGATGACCGCCGGGCGCGACCTCGCGCAGGTGTTCGCGCACGTGAACCGCTTCATTTGCGCCCGCTCGGAAGTCCAGCGCTATGCCACGCTGTTTTTCGGCATCCTCGATGCCACGGGCCGACTGGAGTTTATCAACGCAGGCCATCCACCGCCGCTGCGGGTCCGCGGGGGTCGCGCGGAATCCGTGTTTGCGGCCCAGTCGCTCCCGGTGGGCTTGTTCCCGGAGACGGAATTCCAGGCCGAGTTCTCTACCCTCGAACCCGGTGACACTCTGGTCTTCTTCACCGACGGCATCAACGAGGCGATGGATCCCCAACGCCAGACTTTCGGCATGGAACGCCTGAAGCAGGCGGTGGAATCTCGCGCCATACTGGGCGTCGAAGAGCTTCGGACCGGCATCCTCGCGGCGGTCGAAGAGTTCACCCGGGGCGCGCCGCAGGCCGACGACATCACGCTCTTGATCCTCCGCTACCGTGGAATCCGGAAGGCGGAGCCGGCTGCGGCAGCCTAGCGGTGGGGCGCGAATCTATCGGCTGCACTTCGGCGGACCTGCGCAAAATGCTCTTGGACACCATGCGACAGGCCCGCGCCGTGCGTGGTGGATGCCGACGCGCGCGGGCCTGTGGTTCTGCCGTATTCGCGTCAGCGCAGATTCATGACCAGCAGTTTGCGCTCGGTCATTTCCTCGATGGCGTAACGCAAGCCTTCGCGGCCCAGGCCGGAATCGCGTACGCCGCCGTAGGGCATGTGGTCGATGCGGAACGTGGGCACGTCGCCGACGATGACTCCGCCAACCTCAAGGTCTTCATAGGCGTTGGAAATCAGCTTGGCGTCACGCGTGAAGAGTCCCGCCTGGAGACCGTAGTTGGTGTGGTTGACCTGCCGGACGGCTTGGGCGAAGTCGTCGTAGGGCTCCACGGTCACCACCGGGGCGAAGATCTCCTGGCAATTGACGCGCAGGTCGGGACGCGTGCCGGTCAGGACGGTCGGGTCGAACATTGCTCCCTGGCGCTTGCCTCCGCAGAGCACTCGTGCTCCGGCGGCAACGGCTTCTTCGACCCATTCGGCGGCGCGTCGCGCGGCCTCCTGACTGATCAGCGGGCCGAGATCGGTGGCTTCGTCGAGTGGATCGCCCAGCTTCAGCTTCTCGACGCGGGGCAGGAACGCGGCCAGAAACTTCTCGAAGATGCTCCGGTGGACAAAGATGCGCTGGACGGAGATGCAGCTCTGTCCCGAGTACGAGAAGCCGCCGAATACGCAGCGCTCCGCGGCATATTCCAGATCGGCATCGTGATGGATGACAACGCCGGCATTCCCGCCCAACTCCAGGGCCACGCGTTTCTTGCCCGCCTGCTTTTTCAGCTCCCAGCCCACGGCGGAGCTTCCGGTAAAGGTCAGCAGCTTCATGCGCTCGTCGGCGACCAGCGGCGCCGCGTCGGCGTTAGAGAGCGGCAGCACGTTTAGTCCGCCCGCAGGCCAGCACGCCTGGGCCACCAACTCGGCCAGCAGCAGCGAGCTGAGGGGGGTCTGCGGCGCAGGCTTGTGCACGATGGTGCAGCCCGCGGCGATCGCCGGCGCCCACTTATGCGCCACTAGGTTGAGCGGGAAGTTGAACGGGGTGATCGAGCTGATCGGTCCCACCGGGAAGCGGCGCACAATGGCCCAGCGGCCCGCGGTGGCCGCCTGCAAGTCCAGCGGGAGCCATTCGCCGTAGATGCGCGTGCTCTCTTCGGCGGCGATGGTGAAGGTGAAAACAGTCCGATCCACTTCGAGGCGAGCGGACTTGATAGGCTTGGCGGCTTCGAGCGCCAGCACACGGGCGAACTCTTCCCGACGATCGGCAATCCCCTGCGCCACGACGCGGAGCACTCGCTGGCGCTCCCACGCCGGGAGCTTGCGCGTCGTCTCGAACGCGCCCACGGATGCTTGGATCGCTGCTTCCACGTGAGCCGGGGTGGCGCGAAACGCGCTTCCCACAACGCGGCCATCCTGCGGCGCGAGGACATCGAATCGTTCGCCCTCGCTGAGCCAGCGACCCTCCACCAGGAATGCATATTGCTTTGCCGCAACACCCATCTGCTGAGCCATGCGTGGCCTCCGCGGTCTTGCGCGTTTCGCGCAGCGTAGTCCGCCTGCCGCCACCCGGTCAACCACGGAGTTCCTCGCTGGACATTCTCGGCTATCTCTGACTCGGAAGAGACAAGCAAGCGGTGCAGGCGGCAGGTGCCGGACTCCTGAGGATTCTTAGTCGCTTCCAGCGAAGCGAGCGTGTCCGAGTGAACCGCGCGGGGAGCCGCCCGCCGCGAAACCCGCTCGGTCATTGACACGTCACAAGAACAAAGATACAAAGTAAGTGCGTACTTACATGCTGCGCAAATCGAACCGCGTCGCTGCGTCGGATCGCCGCCAGCAGATTCTGGCCGTGGCCATGGACTTGTTTGCGCGGCGCGGCTTCCGCGGCACCACGACGCGGCAGATCGCCGAGGGCGCCGGCGTCAATGAGGCCATTCTCTTCCGCCACTTTCCTCGCAAGGAGGATCTGTATTGGGCCATCCTGGACTGTAAGTGCCGGCGCGCCGGCGGGAGGCAACAGCTCGAGGACGAGTTGCGCGCACCGGCGAGCGGAAAAGGTTCCGCGCATTCGGAGCAAGATCAAAAGATGTATGCGGCCATCGCCGAGGGGATTCTGCGCCGCAACACCGAAGACAGCACTCTTTCGCGGCTGTTGCTGTTCAGCGCGCTCGAAAACCATCGGCTTTCGCAACGCTTTTTCCGCACGCACGTGGCCAGTTACTACGAGGCCCTGGCCCGGCACATCCGGCGGCGCATCCGCGAAGGTGCGTTTCGCCGGGTGGATCCGCTCCTGGCTGCCCGGGGGTTTCTGGGCATGGTGACTTATCACTTCTTGATCCAGGAACTATTCGGCGGGCGCCGTTATCAACGGTTCGATACGAGGCGCGTTTGCCAGACACTGGCGGGCATTTGGCTTGCGGGCATGCGGGCACCGCGCGCCGGCCTGAGCCTCCCGCGCGCCTCGATTGCGGAGGGGAAATGAGCCTCCTGCGCAGGAGTTTGACAAGGCGGGCAGACTGCCGAAAGGCAGATTTCGGGATTGGGGAAATCTCTCGCGCTTATCCTTGCAGGTGATTATGAGCTTCCATCCGAAGCAACTCGCACTCTTGCTTGCTTCTCTGGTGAGCCTGCTGGCGGTGGCGGGTTGTTCGCGGCCGCAGGCAGCACGGCCGGCGCCCCCGATCGTTCCGGTCCGGGCGGCCACCGTCGTACAGAAGAGCGTGCCGGTCCAGGTGCGGGCCATCGGCAACGTGGAAGCCTATTCGACGGTTTCCATCAAGGCGCAGGTTTCCGGCGAGCTGACCGCGGTGCATTTCCGCGAGGGGCAGGACGTGCGCAAGGGGCAACTGTTATTCAGCATCGCGCGCCGCCCGTTCGAGGTGGCGCTGTTACAGAACCAGGCCAATCTGGCGCGCGACAAGGCGCGCGCGGAGAACTACCGCATCCAGGCGCAGCGCTACGTGAAACTCTTCCAGGAGGGCGTGGTCTCGAGCCAGCAGAGAGACCAGGCCGTGGCCGACGCCGATGCTGGGGATGCGACCGTTCGCGCGGATGAGGCGGCGATCGAGAGAGCGAAGCTCGACCTGCAGTATTGCTCGATTTCCTCACCGATCGACGGGCGCACGGGCAACTTGATGGTCCATCCGGGCAATCTGGTGAAAGCCAATGACTTGCCGATCCTGCTGGTCATCAACCAACTCAACCCCATCTATGTGAATTTCGCGCTGCCCGAACGCGATCTCGCCGAAGTGAAAAAGTACATGGCCGAAGGCAAGCTACGGGTGGAGGCATTCCTGCCCGACGATCCGAATCGTCCCGCCGGCGGGGCGGGGAGGCAGGGCGCGCTGCCCGAACTGGGCACGCTGAGCTTCGTGGATAACGCGGTGGACAAGACCACCGGGACGATCCGCATGAAGGCGACCTTCGCCAACCAGCAGCGGCGCTTGTGGCCCGGGCAATTCGTGAACGTGGTGCTCACGCTGACCGCGCGGCCCAACGCCGTCGTGGTTCCTGCGCCAGCATTGCAGAGCGGCCAGAGCGGTCCCTTCGTTTTCGTGGTCAAGGCGGATAGCAGCGTGGAGTCACGCCCGGTGGTGGTGGGCAGCACCATCCAGGGCGAAAGTGTAATCGAGCAGGGGCTCAAGCCGGGCGAGACCGTGGTCACCGACGGACAACTCCGGCTCGTGCCGGGGTCCAAGGTGAGGGTGAAGGAATGAGCGTGAGCCGCGGCGCGCGGCCAGCCCGCAGGACACCGAGTGCCGCTGGCCGGGGACAAGTACGATGAGCATCACAGAACTTTTCATCCGACGGCCGGTGGCCACCGCTCTAGTCATGATCGCCATCCTGCTGTTTGGCGCGATCGGCTACCGCGTGCTGCCGGTCAGCGATCTGCCGAATGTGGATTTCCCCACCATCTTGGTGTTCGCGAACCTGCCCGGGGCCAGCCCGGAGACCATGGCTTCTTCAGTGGCCACTCCGCTCGAGCGCCAGTTCTCGACGATCGCGGGTCTGGATTCGATGACCTCGTCGAACGTGCTGGGCAGCACGCAGATCACGCTTCAGTTCAACCTCAGCCGCAACATCGACGCGGCGGCGCAGGACGTGCAGGCGGCCATCACCCAGGCCGCTTCGCAGCTTCCCCAGAACATGCCCAGCCCGCCGTCGTTCCGCAAGGTGAATCCCGCGGACCAGCCCATCCTGTATCTGGCGCTGAGCTCGCCCACGCTGCCCCTGTCCGATGTGGACGAGTATGCCGAAACGTTCATGGCCCAGCGCATCTCCATGGTGAGCGGCGTGGCGCAGGTGATGGTCTTTGGCTCGCAAAAGTATGCCGTGCGCGTGCAACTGGATCCCCGGGCGCTGGCCAGCCGGCAGATCGGGATTGACGAGGCGGCCAGCGCCGTGCAGCGCGGAAACGTCAACCTGCCGACCGGCACGCTGTGGGGGAGTCACCAGGCGGTCACGGTGCAGGCCACCGGGCAGCTCACCGAGGCGGTGGCTTACCGGCCGCTGATCGTGGCCTACCGCAACGGCTCGCCGGTGCGCCTGGAAGATCTGGGCCGGGTCATCGACAGCGTAGAAAACGACAAAATGGCGAGCTGGTACAACGGCACGCGGGCCGTGGTGCTAGCCGTGCAGCGCCAGCCGGGCACGAACACCGTCGAGGTGGTGGACAACATCAAGGCGTTGTTCCCCACTTTCCGGGCACAGATGCCGCCAGCGGTCCGGCTCGACACCCTCTATGACCGCTCGGTTTCCATCCGCGACTCGGTGCACGACGTCAAGTCCACTCTGCGATTGACCGTCGCGCTGGTCGTGCTGGTCATCTTTTTGTTCCTGCGCAACCTCTCGGCCACGATCATTCCCAGCTTGGCGCTGCCCATGTCGATTGTGGGCACGTTCGCGGTGATGTACCTGCTGGACTACTCGCTCGACAACCTCTCGCTGATGGCCCTGACGCTTTCGGTGGGCTTCGTGGTGGACGACGCCATCGTCATGCTGGAGAACATCGTCCGGCACATGGAAATGGGCGAGGGCGTCCTGGAAGCGGCGTTCAAGGGGTCCAAAGAGGTGGGTTTCACCATCGTCTCCATGACGCTGTCCCTGGCCGCGGTGTTCATCCCCGTATTGTTCCTGGGTGGCATCCTGGGAAGATTGCTGCACGAGTTCGCGGTGACCATCGGCGCCGCCATCCTGGTTTCGGGCTTTGTCTCCCTGACCCTGACGCCCATGCTGTGCAGCCGGTTCCTGCGTCCGCCGCACGAGGAAAAACATGGCCGGCTGTTCAATGCATTTGAGCGCCTCCACGACGGGATGGTGCATTTCTACGACGTGACCCTCCAGTTCGCCTTGCGTCACCGCCTGGCCACGATGCTGCTCTCGCTGCTTCTGGTGGTGGGCACCGGGTACCTGTTTGTGAAAATCCCCAAGGGGTTCCTCCCCAGCGAAGATACCGGCTCGATTTTTGCTTTTACGGAGGCGGCCGAGGGGATTTCCTATGAGGCGATGGTGGCGCACCAGCGGCAATTGGCCGACATCGTGCAGCAGGACCCCTACGTGGAGAACGTGATGTCGAGTGTGGGGGGAGGCAGCGCCAGCGTGGCCGGCAACACCAACCAGGGCCGCATCTTCATCCGGCTGAAACCCCGGTCGACGCGCCCGCACGTGGACAAGGTGATCGAGGAGCTGCGGCCCAAGCTTGCCGTCGTGCCGGGCATGCGGGCTTACATGCAGAACCTGCCGCCCATCCGCATCGGCGGCCAGCTCACCAAGAGCCTCTATCAGTTCACGCTGCAAAGCCCCGACACCGACGAACTCTATCGTTCGGCGCAGCAACTGGAGGGCAAGCTGCGAGACGTTCCCGGCCTACAGGACGTTGCCAGCGACCTGCAAATCAAGAACCCGCAGATCAACGTGGTCATCGACCGCGACAAGGCCAGCGCGCTCGGCGTCACCGCGGCGCAGGTAGAAGACGCGCTCTATTCCGCTTACGGCGCCCGGCAGATCTCCACCATCTACGCCCCGAACAACGAGTATCGCGTGATCCTGGAGCTCGCGCCGCAGTACCAGCGCGATGCCTCAGCCCTCTCGCTGCTCTACATCCGGTCCACCAATGGGCAACTGGTGCCGCTCAATGCGGTCGCCAGCTTGACCGGCAACCTAGGGCCGCTCTCGGTGAACCACCTCGGGCAACTTCCTGCCGTGACGCTGTCGTTCAACCTGAAGCCCGGCACGGCCCTGGGCGACGCGGTCACGCGGGTGGACGAGCTGTCGCGCGCCAGTCTGCCCAGTACCATCAGCACCAGCTTCCAGGGCACCGCGCAGGCGTTTGAGTCTTCTGTGCGCGGCCTGGGCATGCTGTTGATCATGGCCATCCTGGTGATCTACATCGTGCTGGGAATCCTTTACGAAAGCTTCATCCATCCGCTGACGATTCTCTCTGGGCTGCCCTCGGCGTGTTTCGGCGCGCTGCTGACGCTGATGCTTTTCCGCGTGGAGCTGAACCTGTACGCCTTCGTGGGCGTGATCATGCTGGTCGGCATCGTGAAGAAAAACGCCATCATGATGATCGACTTCGCGCTCGAGGCGCAGAGAACCGCAGGGAAAAGCGCCGCCGAAGCGATTTATTACGGTGCCCTGATCCGTTTCCGTCCCATCATGATGACCACAATGGCTGCGCTGATGGGCACGCTGCCCATCGCTTTGGGTTTCGGAGCAGGCAGCGAATCGCGCCGCCCGTTGGGGCTGGCGGTGGTCGGCGGGCTGCTGTTCTCTCAGGTTGTCACCCTCTACCTGACTCCGGTGTTCTACATCTATATGGAGATGTTCCAGCAGTGGATGGCCCGGGTGTTCCGGGGGCGCCGGAAAGCTGTGGCCACGGCCGGGGTTCCGCCCGCGAGCGAACCGACCGCGGGCAGCGTCCTCACCGGGCATTCTGAGCCTCTCACTCGCCGCTAACGCTTTGCGCACCCCGTACCATTGACGCCCCCGCTGGGGGTCCCTAGTATCGAAGTGCGGCCCGGCCGTAGCTCAATTCCTATCTACCCGCCGAGTGCCTCTCGTGGGGACTGGAGGCGCAAAAGGCGCGGTGTGGGACAAATGAAATGCCCCTTCCCAACATGGCATTCCGGGAAACCAAGTTTCAGGAAAAGCGCCGCGGCGTGCGCGTTAATTCGCGCGTACCTGTGGCCATCGAGTGGGAAGGGCCGAGCGGCCAGAACACGCGCGCGGAGGCTCACACGCGGATTGTCGGTCCTTATGGCTGCCTGGTGGTGCTGTCGCAAAACCTGGAGATGGAGAAGCGCCTGCGGGTCACCAATCTGACCAACCACCGGAGCTGTCCTGCGATTATCGTCTGGAAGGGAAACGAGCGCGCCGAGGGCTGGGAGCTGGGCATCGAGCTGCTCGAGCCGGAGATGGGTTTTTGGGGGCTGGACCTGTGACGCAACCGAAAGGGCAATCGGGCCGGGGGCAGCAGGTTCTTCCGGGCGAAGAGCGCCGTCGCAGCCAGCGGGTGATGGTGCGCACGCCGGTGACGCTCTATGTGCGCATCGCCAATCAGGAACTGACCATTGGCGCCGACACGGTTGCGGTCAACGATCACGGTGCCATGCTTCTCTGTTCGCGCACACTGCCCGAAGGCACCAGGATGGAAATCCAGAACGACAGCACTCGCGAGCGGCTGCCCTGCCGGGTCACGCGCACCCCGCGGGACACTCCCGAAGGCTGTCTGATTCCGATCGAGTTTGATACACCTTCACCCGGCTTCTGGCATATCTCTTTTCCTCCGCCGAACTGGAAGCCTGTGGATTAGCCGCTCGGCGGGTGCCCTCCGGCACCGCAACTCTCCAGCATTAGCGACGCGCTTAGCCCAATTGTGAGCATAAGGGATGACCGTCGCCGAAATGTTTGATTCTCAAGAATTAACTTGACTTAAATCATCTTCATGATAAAAGATAATCATAGTATTATAAACAACAATCTAGCTAAAAACATGAGAACCTTTGGAGACAGTGGAAATGATCCTTAATTCTTGCTAGATGAGGGGATCAAGAAATGAAATCCCTTGTCGTCGGCATCCTGAAACTCTATCTGCCAATCACCCTTAGCTTGCTGGCTTTGTGGGCCTTCTTCAGAACGAGTCCGGGTGGAGGGAGGGCAGTCGTAAACCTAAATCCATTTGGGCCTTTTGTCGACTTGAGAATTCCTATAGAAAGCTACTTAATCATTAGAATCCTACTTGGCCTTGCGATTCCTGCCTTCTTGCTGGTCTACTTCTCTTACGACTACACTGCATTTTTCCCGAAGGACGTCATTATGCAGGTTTTTTATGATGACCGCGGAATCAGGCAATCCCTTACTCAATTTTCTCCTGATGAGCTAGCCTCTCTTTCCATTCCGAAAGATTATCCCGGGTATCGACGCCGCTACTTTGAAACGTTGGATTCAGAACTTGAGAAAACTGTGGGCGCGCAAAAGTTCTTCTGACCTGCCCCCCGAAAACTAGTCCAGCCAAAATGTAGCTTCTCCGGGTATAAGACCACGAGAGGAGAAGCGCCGATGAGGAAGA
>JACQDH010000121.1 GCA_016201215.1 Acidobacteriota bacterium
GTCGATCCCAAGTGGAAAGAAATTTCCTGGGACGAGGCTCTCGGCGAGATCACGGCACGACTCAAGGCCCTACGCGAGGTCGGCGAAGCCCACAAGGTGCTCTGGTTCAGCGAGGACTCGAGTTGGATTCCCATCCAGCAGGACTTCTGCGATTTGTACGGCACTCCCAATTTCTTCATGCATTCCAGCCTGTGCGACGTCAACCGCAAAGCTTCTATGAAACTCGTCTGCGGCTATGACCGGCCGCTGATTGACGCCATCCACAGCAAGTACATGCTCATCTTCGGCTGGAACCCGTTGTCGGCCACCAAGTGGGCACATCTGCCCCGGATTATCACACGTGCTCGTGAGAACGGCGCGAAGCTCGTGGTTGTGGACCCTTACTTGAGCTACACCGCCAGCAAGGCGGATGAGTGGGTTCCTATACGTCCGGGGACCGATGGGGCGCTCGCCCTGGCGATGGCTTACGTAATCATCCGGGATCGGCTGTATGACAAAAACTTCATCGAAAACTGGACGGTGGGCTTTGAACAGTTTGCCGAATATGTGAAGCATAAGACTCCGGCCTGGGCGGAGACCATAACCGGCCTGCCTGCAGCAACCACAGAGCGGCTGGCGCGGGAGTTCGCCACCACCTCACCGCAGCTCGTGGATGTGTGGTCCGGCACCCACCACTCGAACGGAGTGCAAGCAGGTCGGGCCATTGGGCTGCTGGGGGCACTCGTGGAGGGTATTGACCGACCCGGGACAATGGTCATTCCTGAGCGAAAGGGTCCGCCGCGGCTGAAACCGAAGGTGGCGAGCATCACCGCTCCCCGCTACGACGGCTACCCCGACCGGCTGCCTTTTGGCCACGTCTCGGGTGACTACACCGAAGTGGTGAACCGGCTGCTCGCCGGAAGTGGGCCTTACCAACCCAAGCTGGCGATGATATTCTTCCAGAACCCAGCCATGTCGGTGCCAGGAACGAAGAATGTCCTCGAGGCGCTCAAGAAGCTGGAGTTCGTGGTCACAGCGGACATTCTGATCAGCGAGACGGCCGAGATGGCTGACATTGTCTTGCCAGGAACGACGTTTCTGGAGCGCTATGAGCTCTCCGTCCCCTGGGTGACGTGGACGGTCATCGCGCTCCGCCAACCGGTGGTGCCACCGATTTTCAGCCAGCCAGCCGAATATGACCTCATCATCGACCTGGGTCGACGCCTAGGTCTCAGGGACGCAAACGGCAAGGAATTCTTCGCAGGCCTGAAGTACGAAGACTACTTGAGCCGAATGCTGCAACAGAGTCCGGCCAAGGTCACCCTGGAGGAGTTGAGGGCTCTGCCCGGCGCAGTGTGGGTGGATCCGAAAGGGACGGCGTACGAAAAGCACAAGCGAGAGCTACCGCCTGAGAAAACAAAGGGTGCGGTCACTGTGGGCGATCAACTCTATGACAAGCCTCCCGAGGCGGGAGGCAAGGTGATCGCCTTGGTGAAAGAAGGCCGCTATGTGCAAGGGTTTCCTACGCCTTCGGGCAAGGTCGAGTTTTACTCTGAGTCCTTGAAGCACATGAAGGATGGAGCCGGCCAGCCGGTTGACCCGCTTCCGGTTTACGTGCCGCGCGAGTGGCAACCGACGGCTCAGTATCCCTTCTTCTTGATCAATTGGAAGGAAGCTAGTCACACCCATAGCCGGACGATGAACAACCCGTGGCTAATGGAGCTGAAAGGAAGCAACCCGTTGGTGATGAACCGGAAAGCGGCCCAGCGGCTCGGCATCAAGGATGGCGACCAGGTGTGGGTGGAATCACCGTACGGAAAGGACAAAGCCCTAGCGAAGTTAACGGAAGGGATTCATCCCAATGTCGTGGGGTGGCAGCACGGCTTCGGCCACTGGGCGATGGGCCGCGTTGCTAAGGGCAAGGGGACCAACACTGGACAATTCCTGCCCACAAAGTCCGACGCTCTGTCGGGGCAGTCGTTGAACAAAGAATGTTGCGTGCGGGTTACCAAGGTACGAAGCAGTCCTAAACGCCGCCCGCGGTCACCGGGGCGCCTCCCGCAAAACGATGGAACAGGAGGTGAAGTCGGGCGAGTGAAACCGCCCCAATAGCAAGGCGTTGCTCTTTGCCGGGCAACAAAGCGCCGAACTGATGGCGCGGCTGGCGCGGCCGCCGCGCGGCGTACTTCGCGATTCTGGGTTTCGCCGTTGTGCTGTTTACGTTTTTCGGGGTGACGTACCTGTTACCCGGCCTGCATGCCTACGCCTGAGGCACAACGCCGAGGGCGCATCCTGGTAAAGAGGCCGGTTTTCACATTTCTGGTGGTCCTTGAGAGAGGAGTGGGGCAAGCCGCATGTGTTTGCATTTATTCCTTTTTATACCTTGGCAAGGATCGCGCTTGACAGCAGAATACTCATTGGAATACTTTCTGCTGCAGGCCTGTTCGGCCTTGCCCCTTCCGGAATTTGCCCTTCAGAAAACGAGCTTATGTGCCAGTTCAAGGAGTCTTTTATGAATCCTGCTTTGAAACGGTTGTTGTTCGTCTTTGGACTCGTTATCGCGCTTGTGTTCCTGCTCTCCCTCCCCCTGGCTGCGGGGGAGCGCGAGCAAGCAAGTAAATCCACTCCTGCCCAGGCGGCAAGCCAACCGAAATCCGGCAGCGCAGGGGACGGAGACTACATTGGGTCAGAAACCTGTCTGGGCTGTCACGAAGATCAGAACCGTCGGTTCAAGAACACGCTCATGGGCAAGGTGATGGCCAGGCCCCACACGGCGTTGGAAGGTCGCGGCTGCGAATCCTGCCACGGGCCCGGCAAAGCTCACGTCGAAGCCGGCGGCGGCAAGGACACCATCCCCCTCCGCTTCGGCCCTGATTCCAAGAACTCCGTCGCAGAGCAAAACGCCGCTTGCTTAGCGTGCCATGCGCGCGGCAACCGGCTGTTCTGGAAGGGCAGCCCGCACGAATCGCGCGCGATGGCCTGCGTGGACTGCCACCAGGTGAAGCAAGAAATCCAGCGGCGGTTGTCTGGTGATGTCCGCTATAGCGCTCCGCTGAGCGAGAACAAGGCCGTCAAGAAGCCCCAGCCGGAACTCTGCCTGGGGTGCCACCAGATGCGCCGCGCGCAGTTGCAGCGCTCCTCGCACATGCCGTATCGCGAAGGCAAGGTGACGTGCACCAGTTGTCACAACCCGCACGGCACTCCCAACCCGAAGCAGTTGATTGCGAGCACGGTCAACGAGAACTGCCTCACGTGCCACACCGAGCGCCGCGGTCCCTTCCTTTGGGAGCACCCGCCGGTGATGGAAAACTGCGCCAATTGCCACGAAGCGCACGGCTCCAACAACCCGCAGTTGCTGAAGGTGCGCATGCCTCGCGTTTGCGATAGCTGCCACGTCACCAGTCGTCACCCAACTACCCCGACACTCCTCAACGCCATCCGGGATTTCAACCGGGGTTGCACAAACTGCCATTCCGCGATCCACGGATCGAACCATCCCTCCGGGATCATGTTCCTGCGCTAGGAAGGAGAGAGCAATGAAATTGATGAGACAACCTACGAGACTAGTACTGCTCGCGCTCCTGCTCGTCCCGACTCTGCTGTTCAGCCAGGAACAGCCCGCACAGCATGGGAGCGTCGAGTTTGGAGTCCGGCATGTCCGGGGCGATGTGTATGGGCGCCCGGATCTTCCGTTTACTCCTGACCCGATCACTTCGAAATTCAACGAATATAGCGACTACAGGAGCGGCTTTGTCGTCCGCAAGTTCTACGCGAATTTTGACGACATACTCGGCTCGAAGAACTATGTGACCGCGCAGTCGCAGAGCACCTTCTACAAGAACCAGAGCTATCTGGCCACCTTCGGACGATACGGCAAGTTCAGGCTCCAGTTCCGCTACGACGAGATCCCACACGTCTACACCAACACGGCCCGCAGCCTCTACGTTCAGACCAGCCCGGGCGTGTTCACCATCCTTCCGGCCACGAAGCAGATCCTGCAGGACCGGTCCTCAACGGTTTGCGCCACGCCCCCGTGCACGGCAGCGCAGATCATTATCAGTTTGCCGGGCTTTATCGCGACGCAGGTGGTGCCGGGCGAAAACTTCATCCTTCCGGAGATCCGGCGCAAGGCTGGAACCGGGCTGTTCACCTACAACGTCACTCCGGACTGGAACTTCAACTTCCTGTTCTGGCGTGAAAATCAGGTGGGCACGCGCCCGATCGGGCTGATCCTGAACCCCAGCCCAAGCGCTAGTGCCAGTGGTCAGCCCCAGACCACCTCGGGCCGTCAAAGCCCCGGCACCGGTGCAGAGCTGCCTGAACCCATAGACTACTTCAATAACACCGTCAAAGTCGGCACCGAATACGGCAAGAAGAACTGGGCGTTCCAGCTCGGCTATACGGGGTCGTTCTTCCAGAACAATATCGGTTCGCTGCTGTTCGACAACCCGTTCGCTACCGCAGACGTCCCGGTGCAGATCATTCCCCCGGGAGGTGGCTGCACGCCCACGGCTCCCGCCGTCAACTGCGCCATCGGCGCTGTCCCAGCTCAGGGTCAGGTGGATGTGTACCCTAACAACCAGGCGCACTATTTGAACTTTGCCGGGGCATTTGACCTGGGCAAGTACGTGCGTGTAATGGGTACCGTCAACCCCGGCTGGCTACGGCAGAACGACCCATTCCTGCCGTACAGCGCCAACTCGCAAATCTTCTTCCCGGACAGTACGGGCGCTCTTACTATTCCGGCGACGACTCTGAGCCTACTGCCGGCTCCTAGCCTCAATGGCCAGAAGCAGACCCTGGCCATGAACTGGACGCTCATCGCCAGCCTGGTGAAGGACGTCCAGTTAGCTGCGAAATACCGCCACTACGACTACAACAATAACACCGCGGTCTTCACTTTGACGCCGATCCTGGGAGATACGATCGGCGCGAACTCTACGGCGACTGCCCAGTTGACTCCGGGTACGGCTGCTTCCGGCAGCGGCGCTGAGGATTCGACCGTCGGCCGCAGCAACATCGGCTTCAACAAGAAGACCCTTGAGTTGAGCGGCAACTGGTTCTTCGCCAAGAGGAGCTCCGCAAAGGTTGGGTGGGAAGGTGAATGGTTCGACCGTTCGCATCGCGATGCGGATCACTCTTTCGAGAACTCGGTCTTCGCCGCTGTGGACCTGAGCCCGCGGAAGGACCTCCTCTTCCGGCTTGCCTACCGCCACTCGGACCGGAAACCCGAAAGCTACCAGGACGAGGCCGCCGTCGACCCCGCGACAGAGACTCTGATCGAGTGCACCTCCACCAGCACGGCCTTCACGGAAGAGCAGCGCTGTCATCGCAGGTTCGACGAGGCGGCCAGACTGCTAAACCGTGCCGATGCGACGATGCAGTACAACCTGCAGAAGTTCACCTTCACCGGTGGCTTCCAAACGATCCAGCAAGACTTCAACCGGCCCGGCGGCACCAACAGCCCCACGGCACTTAACTTCCTCACGGGCGCCGCGGCAACCACGGGACCCTACTACCTCTATGGGGCCTTAAAGGACCTCTCCTACATCTATACCTTCGATGCGAGCTACGCGCTCTCGCCGGAGGTGTCTTTGTTCGGCGAGTATACGCACGAGAGGTACCACAAGAGAATGATCTCGCGGAGCCGCACGCCCACTTCGGGTACACAGACCATTCTGACCTGCAACGGCTGCGACACTGCCAACAACGACTGGGAAAGCACGTACCGCGACATCTTTGACACCTACGCCGCGGGCGTGGATTTGTATCTTGTGAAGAAGGCCTACCTGACGACGTACTACTCTCTGTCGGCAGGTAAAGGCAATGTCTTTTCCAGGTTTCTGGGCGATCCCACCATCCTTGCCCCGGCGACGACGAACAGGTTCGTTCTGGTTGGGACTAGCGCGGCCCTGGACTACCCGGAGACGACCACCAGGATTCATGAACTCGTGGCCGTCTTCAAGTACAAGCTCACCAAGAACATCATGCCGAAGCTGGAGTACCGTTACCAGCAGTTCGACAACAAGGACTTCCAGACTTCACCCATGACGCCGTACATGGGTTGCATAAGCCCGGCCACTGGCACTCTCGTGAACGGCTGTCCTGTCAGGCAACTCACCGGCTCGACTTCTCCCAACCCGACTTTCACGGCCAGCCCGTTCTATCCGGGCTTCGTCGTTGGCGATACCTCGTCGGCCAGGTATCTGTTCCTGGGTGTGGATCAGCCCTCGTACCGGGTCCACGTCTTCACCGCCACACTCGAATACCGCTTCTAAACTGCTGGTTTCCGGGGAGGGGATCGACCATCCCCTCTCCGGATTCCGCGCTCCTGCCTGAGGCACGACGCCTAAGGGTAGAGGCGTTCCGGCCCCGGTTTTTTTCAGGCTGAGTTGAGCAGATTGAGGATTTTTCCCACCAGGTGCGCCGCGTCGTAGACCGGTTTCTCCAGGTAGTCGTCGGCGCCGGAGGCGGCCAGCAGGCGCTCGCGGTCTCCGGCCATGGCATGCGCGGTGGCCAGCAGGATGGGCAGAGGGCGGCCCCTGTGCGCCGCCGCGTGCTGCTTCAGCAGCCGGGCCAGTTCCACGCCGTTGATCGGCCGACCCTGCCATTGCGTGCCGCTCAAAGAGACGTCCAGTACGGCCACCTGCACCCGGCCGGCCTCCACCTCCGCCAGCATCTTGGGGACGTCTTCGGTGACCACGCAGGAGAAATCTCCGGCGCGCTCGAGTGCCATGCGGTAGAACTTGGCCACCAGGGCGTTGTCTTCGACGATGAGCACCGTGCACGCGGCGGCGCGCGGCGGATTTTTTTTCGAGGTCATCGGCGGTCCGTTGCGGTGGCGCGGGGTCTCCGAGCGGCCGCGGAGCTTTCCTGCTGCGCCTCCGGCACCACGGGAATCGTAAACCAGACCAGCGTGCCGCGGCCCTGGCTGCCACTGTCAAGCCCAATCGCGCCGCCCATCATCTCCACCAGGCGGCGCGAGATGGCCAGGCCCAGGCCGCTGCCTCCGTAGCGCCGGGTCTGAGAGTTATCCACCTGCACAAAGTTATGAAAAACTTCCTCGCGTTTCTCCAGTGGGATGCCGATCCCGGTGTCCTCCACTTCGAAGCGCAGGAAAGCGCGGCGCGAGGGGGCAACGCCATCCGTCCCGGTGACGCCGGCGCGCACCGTTACCGAGCCCCGGGAAGTAAACTTCACCGCGTTGGAGAGCAGGTTCAACAGCACCTGCCGCAGCCGCACCTCGTCAGCGCGCACCGAGGGCAGCGGACGGCGCGCGGAGAGGTCGTGCAGCTCCAAGCCTTTCGACGCGGCCTGGACGGCCACCAGCGGCAGGGTGGAGTCGAGCACCTGCCGCGGGTTGACGTCCTCGAGGTGCAGGATCATCTGGTTGGCTTCGATGCGGGTGATATCCAGGATGTCGTTGACGATGCCCAGTAGGTGCTGGGCGCTGGAGAAGACGTCGCGCAGCAGCTCCTGTTCCTCCTCGCGGCTCTTGCACAGGCCATCGAGGATCAGCTTGCTGAACCCCAGGATGGAATTGAGCGGCGTGCGCAGCTCATGCGAGGTGTGCGCCAAGAACTCATCCTTGATGCGACTGGCCTCAGCCAGCTCGCGGTTGGCGCGCTCCAATTGCTCGTTGAGCGCGCGCAGGTTTTGCACCGTAGCGTGCATATAGGATTCGCACATGAGGTTGAGGTCGAGGTCGAGCATCTTGCCGAGCGAGTGGGCGTAGCGCAGGCGCTCGTCGCTGGCGGGAAACTCCAGCAGCAGGCAGTTGGAGAAGTACGAGCGGACGATGCCCATGGCGCTGATCACATATTTCTGTTCGAGCCCCACGCGCACGTGGCGGTAGCCGATCTGGGAACGGTCCCCGGCGTATCGTTCGTCATACACACCGCTGAACAGCCCGCGGGCCCATTGCTGCAGGGTCTGCTTGAGCCGCGCGATCTCGGCCTCCCCGCCGGCGATGACGCGGAAGGCGTGGGGATGCTGGCGGATCTGCGCGTAGAAACGCTCCGCCAGCTCCGGGAAATACTTTTCCATGCGCGGCCCGAGTTCCCGCAGGTGCCGGGCATCAACCTCGGTGAAGCCGAGGTAGCGCTTCATTTCCTGGAGGAAACTTTCCAAGAGCAGCCCTTCCTGGCCCCCCCAAGCGTCCTTGCTGCGCCCGGGAATCCCGGGCGCAGGGACTTGTTGCGCCCCGGGGGAACGGACAATAATTGCTAAGAGATGGTAGCATGACTCCAAGCGCGGTTGACTCTGGACAACTCGAGGCTTCTGACGTGGACGAAGCACCGGATGCAACTGTAGGGCGCAGGTTTCATCCGCTGGGCTGGCGCGTGAAGGCCGTCCTGCCGGTGGCTGCGGTGCTGCTGGCGGGCCTGGTGGCCTTCGTCATGCTGACCATTTCCTTTGAAGGCCAGGAACGCAAGGCGGTGATCCTAGTGGCCACGGCAGGAGCGGTAGCCATCTGTGCTGTGCTGCTGATTGTGCTGGCCGTGTTCATCGAGCGGCCACTCGCCGAGCTCCAGCGGGAGATTGCCAGGCTGCAAGCCGGCGATCTTTCCGTGCAGGTTGATTTTGCCCAGCGCAACGACGAAATCGGCGAGCTGGGCCGCAATTTCAACCAGATGGTGCGGCAGTTGCGCGAGAACCGCGAGGAGATCGAGCACCTGCACCGCACGCAGATCTCCCGCGCCGAACACCTGGCCACGCTCGGCGAGCTGGCCGCCGGCCTGGCCCACGAGATCCGCAACCCGCTGGCGGGCATCGCCGGCGTCATCGAAATCATCGGGCGCGACCTGCCCGAATCCAATCCCAATCGCGAGGTCCTGCGGGAAGTGCAGCAAGAGGTCGTGCACATCAAGCAGATTCTCTCCGAGCTGCTGGACTACGCGCGGCCCAAGCCGGCCAACTTCCGGCCCGCCGACCTGAACGCCACCGCCGAGCACGCCGTGGCCCTAGCCCGGCAGCAGACGCTCTCGCGGCCCATCCAGATCGATCTGCTCCGGGCCGACGGCCTTCCCCCGGTCGAACACGACGCTGCGCAGATCCAGCAGGTGCTGCTGAACCTCTTGCTGAACGCCATCCAGGCCATTTCCGGCACGGGGAACGTGCGGGTGATTCTGGAGCCCCGCGATGGCTTCGCCAAGGTTGCGGTGAACGACACCGGGCGTGGCATCGCTCCGGAACATCTCGGCAGCATCTTCCGACCGTTCTTCACGACCAAGGGACAGGGGACCGGCCTGGGGCTGTCGCTGGCACGGCGGATCGTGGAGGATCACGGCGGGCGGATCGAGGTCTCGAGCCAGGTGGGCGTGGGCACGCAGTTCACCGTGTGGCTGCCCTACCGGACTCCCGCCGGGCGGGGCACGCCTGCGCGCGCCCGCGAGACGCAAGAAGCCAAGAGAGCCGCTTCGTAGTAGAGTAAGAGTGATGGCGCAACAGAAAATACTGATCGTGGACGACGAAAAGCTGGTGCGCTGGTCGCTCCGCCAGAAGTGCGAGGAGTGGGGCTACCAGGTACTGGAGGCCGAAGACGGCGGCACCGCGCTGCGCATCGCGCACAACGAATCGCCGGACGCCGTGCTGCTCGATGTGCGCTTGCCGGACCTGAGCGGTCTCGAGGTGCTCGAGCGGCTCAAGCAGTCGGGCGAGGGCCGCGCCATCATCCTGATCACCGGCGACCCGCAGCTCGACGACGCCAAGGCCGCCATCAAGCTGGGCGCCTACGATTTCATCGGCAAGCCGCTCGATTTCGACGAGCTGGGTGTCACCATCCAGAACGCGCTGGAGGCCACCCGCCTGCGCACCGAGGTCGAATCGCTGCGCGGCGAGGTCCGCCGGCGCACCGGCTACCACGACGTGGTGGGCGTCTCGCGCAAGATGACCGAGCTGATGAACTTCGTGCGCAAGGTCGCCGCGAGCGAGGCCACCACCATCCTGATCCAGGGCGAAAGCGGCACGGGCAAGGACCTGATCGCCAAGGCCATCCATTACCAGAGCACGCGCCAGGACAAACCCTTCGTGGCCATCAATGCCTCGGCCATTCCTGAAACCCTCCTCGAGGCGGAATTGTTCGGCCACGAGCGCGGCGCCTTCACCGACGCCAAGGCCATGAAGAAGGGCCTGTTTGAAGTGGCTGACGAAGGCACGCTGTTCCTCGACGAGATCGGCGAGCTTTCGCCGTTCCTCCAGGCCAAGATGCTGCGCGTGCTGGAAGACAAGGTGATCCGGCGCGTCGGCGGGGTGCGCGATATTCAGGTGGACGTACGCGTAATCGCCGCGTCGAACCGCGACCTCGAGCGCGCCGTGCGCGAGGGCCACTTCCGCCAGGACCTCTACTACCGGCTGGCCATCATCTCCATTTTTATTCCGCCGCTGCGCGAGCGCAAAGAAGACACCCTGCCGCTGGTGGACTTTTTCATCGACCACTACAACCGGAAATTCCGCAAATCCATCCGCGGCTTGACCGAGGAGACGCGGCGGCTGCTGGTGAACTACGACTGGCCGGGGAACGTCCGCGAGCTGAAAAACGCCATCGAGCGCGCCATGATCCTCGAGGACGAACCGGACCTGCGGCCGACCTACCTGCCGTTTTCGGTGGCGCAGCCGCACGCCGGCGTCACCGCCTTCGAGCACACCTCCTCGCCGCCCGCCGGCGGCCAGCCGCTCGAAAACGGCCGCTGGCTGCCGCCGCTGCTGATTCCCGAGGGCGGGACCTCACTCGAAGAAGTCGAACGCGCGCTGGTCGAGTTGGCCCTGCGCCAGGCCGGGGGCAACCAGACCCACGCCGCGCGGCTGCTCGACATCAGCCGCGACGCCCTGCGCTACAAGATGAAAAAGTTCGGCTTGATGCACGCGGATGAAGAAGAGTCCGCCGCGCCCGCCGGCTCGTAAGACTAAGAACTGAGATAGGGAACTACACGGAGCGCACAAGACTGTCCGGCAGCATTTGGCCGATCAACCGTGTTCAACCGAGGATTACTTGCTGCGGGCGACTTCCTTTTCGAGGCGTGCGAGGGTGGAGTATAGCCAATCCAGTAGGGCAACTTGCTGTTTGTCACGGCTACCTTCGAGCGATTTGATCGTGTCGCCGCGGTCGTTGAGCGGAATAAAGTGGCAGGGATCTTCCTTGTCCCGGTGCTCGGGGGGCACGAACTGAATCAGATAGCAGTCGTCGCAGGGCTCCCTCTTCTCCTCCAGGCCCAGGTTGAGACAGGAGACGGAGTCGCGGAAGATGCGCGGGTCTTTGCGCGGCTCCCGCACCGAAGGCAGGTAGCCGCCCTTCTCAATCACCTGGATTTCCAGTTTCAACTGCTCGATCATCTGCTTCTTGTCAAACTCCATGGACCTGCTCCTTCCGTGGCAGCGCGGCCTAATCTCTCATCCTCGGAAGTGGTGAGGCTGCCCGCCCAATGATCAGCAATCGCGCGACCAATCTCATGGGATTCTACCGAAAAGAGTGAGCTCGAGCTACGGGAAGATTGCGCCGCTTCCGCCTACGGTCATTGGCGCAGAGTTGCACAACGATGCCCGGCGAGCGCTTAGCCGTCTTGCTCGGCGGGCCCGGGCGAGGGTTCGCTATGCGGCATCACCTGCAACTGGCGCAGCAGGAGAGCATCCTGGTCCGGAGAAAGGAAACGCACGACCATGGGGAACAGGACGAGTTCCTCTTTGTAGAAGTGGTTGCGCTGGGTCTGGAGGGCGGCGCGGCCGGAGCGCTGGAAGTCGTCCCGGTGTTGCGGATCGGTGCTGCCCGCGCAGAGAGCCTCTCCGGCGGCGCACATACGGCCATAGTGAGAGGTGAGGTCCTGGTGCTCGCCGCGCAGCACGGCGAGCGGGCCGATGTCGTGCGGGAGAAAATCTTCCAGAGCAGGATAGAAGATCTGATCCTCCTTGGAGAGGTGCGGCAGCACCCACTGACCAAAACTCCGCATCACCCGTGTGAACGCCTCGCTGTGCTGTGCCGACCACTGCGGATTGTTCTTGTGAAAATCGAGCAGGGCCTCCAGCTCCGCCAGGGCCCGGTCGATTTCGCGGTGCTCCCGCAGCAGGTGCTCGATGGAAAGATTGCTCATCGCCTTCGCTGGGCGCGGCGCGTCACCTCTTCTGATTCTTGGCCTTTTCGATCA
>JACQDH010000140.1 GCA_016201215.1 Acidobacteriota bacterium
CATCATAAAGAACGACGTCGAGTACATTTTGATTTTCAGGAAGCCTGGTGAATATCGCCATCCCACGAACCTACAGCGGAGGCTCAGTGTTATTGACAAAGAAAAGCACCAGCAATGGTTTCGGCAGGTCTGGCTTGACGTTCCCGGCGAAAGTACAAAGATCCATCCCGCCCCTTTTCCTAAGGAGTTGGCGTTTCGACTGATTTCGATGTTCTCCTTCGTGGGGGATACGGTTCTGGATCCGTTCTGGGGCATAGGCAATACTACGGCAGCAGCGATCGAGGCCCATCGGTCCAGTATGGGGTACGAGATTCAACTTGAATACCTCCGAATTGCGCGCAATCAGTTCAATAAGTTCGACTTTGAGGGGTACGATCTGGAGTTCAGGGAATGAATCTTTCGGGGCAGTCTGCTGACTGATTATGTCTGCTCCCGAGCGCTTCGCCGCGTTCCTTCTTCAAAACCCGTATCACCCGCGTTCCAATAGACACTCGAATGCGCTCGTTGAATTCCTGCTCGATGACCTTCTCGAGTCCTGTCCCCGCTTCAGGATAGATGCTGAAGGAGGGAAGCTGGCCTATGAGTTGAACCGGAAGGTCCGCGTGGGAACCAGCGAATGGAATGTCGACCTTGTCGTGGGCCCTCCAGCAGCACTCACCTCTGGTGGGGTGCGCTCCCGTTCAATCGTCAGGTCGCAACCGTCCACGTTCAGAATTGCCTGTGAAGCAAAGTCCATCATGACCGAGCACCGCAAGGCTCAGCGCAATCGCCAACGGGACCTCGACGCTCTGCACCATTTCATGCACCGCTACGACCAAAACACGATCGCAGCAGCCGCAACCGTGGTCAACACGGCGGAGTTTTTTCGTTCGCCGCTCCGTTCCGAAGTGACGAGACACAAGAAGCCGCTAGATTTGGTGCGTGCCTCGATCGAACTGCTCAGGATGATCCCCATGAGGACAAATCCTTCCAATGGGCCGGGGCTTGAGGCCAATGCTGTCATTCTGATCGAATACGATAACTCCGGAAGAAAGGTCGTCTCTCACGTTCACGATGTCCCACCCGCTCCCCAGCCTGGAGATCCCCTCCACTGGGGTAGCTTTGTCCGTCGCATCTGCGACCTCTACACCCAGCGTTGGGGCAGACCGTAGTCAGAACGGAAAAAGGTTGCCGCTCAGGGGTGGCCGGGGATGTGACGCAGGCCGCCGGTGGCGATCACAAACTCAAGGAAGAGCATTGTGTTGTAGCCGAGGTGGACGAGGAAGCTGGCGAGCACTGTGCCGGTGCGCGCGCGGACCGAGGTCAACACGATTCCCACGACGATGATCAGCATGACCTGGCCCCAGCCGCCCCACAACTGCGGCGCGTGCACCAGGCCGAAGAGTGTTCCCGTCAGCAGCACGCCGGCGGGGATGCCCAGGCCGCGCGCGAGCACCGGATAAATGTAGCCGCGAAAGATTGTTTCCTCGACCAGCGGCGCCACCAGGATGCCCAGCGCCATCAGCAGCAGCACGCTGCTCCGGCTCTGAAAAAGTTCCTCGATGGGTAGCTTGGTCTTCTTGCCGACGGCGAACGAGGAGAGCTGCACCGTCACGGCCAGGCCCACGCCGCCGAGCAGGCAGAGCAGCGCCGCTTTGCGAGCTGTCATGGTGTTGGGGCGCAGGGCGCGCCAGCCGATTGTGCGCCAGAAAGGGTCGGCCTGGCGCAGCCGCACCGTGCCGAACAGGTAGATCATCGTCGCTGCCGACCACAGCGCCTGGCCAGCCACCAGAACGGCCGCTTTGGTGGCGGGTACTTTTTCGATGTCGGTGATATTGACGTGCCAGAAGACTACTGCGGCCACACCGGCCAGTAGAGGCAAAATGATGCTGCTGCCCAGCACGAAGACCAGGAAAATGATCAGGTCGGGCCAGTTCCACGTGGTGCGCAGGTCCTCCGGCACCGCCGCCCCCGGTTCCCCAGGGGTGCTCGGAGCGGGTTCGGGAATATGCGCGGCACGATCGCCGAACAGATGGGTGCCCTCGGCGTGTGTGGGCCCCCTCGCGGGCTCACCTGCAGGTTGCTGCGGGGGCAATTTGTCTTCCGGCGTGCTCATCGCTTGCGTCTTGCCGATGCCTTGCGGCGCCCGCTGCGGCTTGCTTCGATCAGCGCAGCCGCCACCAGCGGCAGTAGAATCTCGTGGTGACCCGTCAGCGCGTAGCCGTGCGACTGGCCGCCGGCGCTGCGGCCCACTGCGGCCGTCGGCCGCCTCACGACATTCTGCAACGAGCGGTAGTGCTGGATGAAATCGAAGTTCGCGGTGGTGATCGGGCGCAACGGTGTGCCTAGATTGCGCGCCACCGAAACGGCCTTCAGGAAGACTTCGGGCAACACCACTGCCGAGCCCCAGTTCAGATATACGCCGCCGGGATGCATCTGTTTCACCAACGCGCAAAACAAACGGAAATCGTGATGCGTCGCCGCGCCGAGTGAGGCGCCGTCGGCCGAGCGGTGCATGTGCGGGATGTCGGTGCCGATTGCCAGATGCACGGTAACGGGCACACGCGCGCGGTGGGCGGCGACCAGCACGCTGGCCTCGGGATGTTTCACACGGAGGCGCCCGCTGGTGAGCAGCTTGCCGGCAGCTTCGCCCAGGCCGATGCCGCCGCGCGCTGCGCCCACGGCAATTTCGTTGAGATAGAGGCCGGTCTCTTCGGCCATGCCGGTGACGAAACCCCGGCGGATCAGGTCAATCAGCACCGGCCCCAGGCCGACTTTGATGATGTGCCCGCCCAGGCCCCAGAGAACTGGTTTGCGCACCGCGCGGGCGCGCAGGATCGCGGCCACCACCGCGCTCAGGTCCTCGGCGGCCAGAATTTGCGGCAGCGAGTCCAGAAACTCGCGCACCAAGGCCCCGCGCCGGTGCACCCGGGCGAAGTGGCGCACGCTCACCTTGCTCTTCCGCCCGGCCAGCGGATAGGTGCGAATCTTCTCCAGGCCGAGCGGCCCGATGTTGTAGATGCTCATCTGCCCGTGCGCAGCACTCTAAATGCAGTTGCCCTGACGCGCAAGCTTCCCTGACGCGCATGCCGCCTGTGTAGTGGCGCGCTTCAGCGTGCTACCCGCAACGCCGGCATCCTGCCGGCGAATTGTGGCCTCGGCCGCCGCGGCGCAACATCGCCGCCAAGATGGCGGCGCTATGCGGAGGTGAGGGCGCCGTTTTTCTTCGCGCGGGGGCCGTTGGCGCCGTCGCTGTTGAGGAGGCGGGCGAGGACTTGGCCGGTGTAGGATTTTTTGACGCGGGCGACCTGCTCAGGCGTGCCCTGGGCCACGATGCGCCCGCCGGCCTCGCCGCCTTCGGGGCCCAGGTCGATAATCCAGTCGGCCTGTTTGATGACGTCGAGGTGGTGCTCGATGATGAGCACGGTATTGCCAAGGTCCACCAGGCGGCTGAGCACGTCGAGCAGCTTCTTCACGTCGTCGAAGTGCAATCCTGTCGTGGGCTCGTCCAGAATGTAGAGCGTGCGGCCGGTCTGGCGCTTGGAAAGCTCGCGCGCCAGCTTGATGCGTTGCGCTTCGCCGCCCGATAGTGTCGTGGCCGACTGTCCGAGTTGAATGTAGCCCAGGCCGACGTCCACCAGGGTTTCGAGCTTTTGCCGGATTTGCGGGATGTTCTCGAGAATCTTCAACGCGTCTTCGACCTGCATGTTGAGCAGATCGGAGATGGAGTGTCCCTTGTAGCGCACGGCGAGGGTTTCGGAGTTGTAGCGCCGGCCGCGGCAGACCTCGCAGGTGACGTACACGTCGGGCAGAAAATTCATCTCGATGCGCCGCAGGCCGTCGCCCTGGCAAGCCTCGCACCGGCCGCCCTTCACGTTGAAGCTGAACCGCCCGGGGCGGTAGCCACGCTCGCGCGATTCGGGCAGCATGGCAAATAGCTCGCGGATGGGTGCAAACACGCCCGTATAGGTGGCCGGGTTCGAGCGCGGCGTGCGCCCGCTGGGCGCCTGGTCAATTTCGATTAACTTGTCAATGTGCTCGGCGCCGAGGATGGCCCTGTGCGCGCCGGGGCGCTCCCGCGAGCGGTAGAGCTTCTGCGCCAGGGCGCGGTAGAGGATGTCGTTGACCAGCGTGGATTTGCCGGAGCCGGAAACACCGGAGATGACGGTCAGCAGCCCCAGCGGGAATGTCACGTCAAAGCTCTTGAGGTTGTTGGCTTCGGCAGAGAGCACGGTGATGGCTTTGCCGTTTGCGGCGCGGCGCTTCTCCGGGATGGCAATCTTCAATTCGTGCGCGAGGTAACGCCCGGTAAGCGAAGCGGTGTTGCCGGTAATTTCCGCGGGCGAGCCGATAGCCACCAGGTAGCCGCCGGCGTTGCCCGCACCGGGGCCGAGGTCCACGACGTAATTAGCGCGGCGGATGGTTTCCTCGTCGTGCTCGACCACGAGCACGGTGTTGCCGAGGTCGCGCAGGTTTTCGAGCGCGCGGAGGAGGCGGTCGTTGTCGCGCGCGTGCAAGCCGATGGAGGGCTCGTCGAGGACGTAGAGCACGCCGCGCAGGCGCGAGCCGATCTGCGTCGCGAGGCGAATGCGCTGGGCCTCGCCGCCGCTCAGCGTCGCGGCCGAGCGGTTGAGACTCAGATAGCCCAGCCCCACGGCAAGCAGGAAATCGAGCCGCTCGCCGATCTCACTGAGCACGCGCCCGGCAATCTCCAGTTGGCGCGAGCTGAGCTGCTTGATGATCTTGTCCACCGCGGGCCGCGCATCGCTAATCGCCAGCGAGGTGAAATCGGCAATCGAGCGCCCCGCAACCTTTACGGCCAGGCTTTCCGGGCGCAGGCGGCGCTCGCCACACCCCGAGCAGGGCACCGGGGACATGAATTGCGTCATCCATTCGCGGTGCCTGTCGGAGTTTGACTCCTCGAAACTGCGCTCGAGGAAGCCGAAGACGCCCTGGAAGCGCAGGCCCTTTTCGGTGCGACTGCGCTTCGATCCGCAGGCGGCGTCGCCGTTGCTGGGCGGATTGCCGTAGAGGATGAGGTTCTGCACGCGGCGCGGGAACTGCTCGAAGTGTGTGGCGAGGTCGAACCCATGCGCGTAGGCTGCCAGCTCCAGCGTGCGCTTCAGGAAGGTCGAGCCGGAACCGGGGCCCAGGCCGCCTTCAAACAGCGGTCGCGACCAGTCCACGATGACCTTCGCGGGGTCGAGGTCGTATTTCGAGCCCAGCCCGTGGCACGCCGGGCAAGCGCCGTAGGGCGAATTGAAGCTGAACGAGCGCGGCTCGAGTTGCGGCACGGAGATGCCACAATCGGCGCAGGCGAGTTTTTCGGAATAAATCTGCTCGGTGCCGCCGACCACGGCCACGGTGACCAAGCCCTGCGTCAGCTTGAGCGCCGTGGTGAGGGACATCTCGAGGCGCTTGGCGATGCCGGGCTTGACCAGCAGGCGGTCCACGACGACCTCGATGGTGTGGTTCTTGCGCCGGTCGAGCTTGATGGGCTCGTCGAGTTGCCTGAGCTCGCCGTCAATGCGCGCGCGCAGGAAGCCGTCCCGGGCCAGCTTCTCCAGCTCTTTGCGGTACTCGCCTTTACGCCCGCGCACGATGGGGGCGAGGATCATGATGCTGTCGTCAGGTTTGAGTTGGAGAATGGTCTGGACGATCTGCTCGGTGGACTGCCGGGCGATGGGCTTGCCGCAGTCGGGGCAATGGGGCGTGCCGATGGAACTGTAGAGCACGCGCAGGTAGTCGTAGATTTCGGTGATGGTGCCCACCGTCGAGCGGGGCGAGCGCGTGGTGGTCTTCTGCTCAATGGCGATCGAGGGCGAAAGTCCCTCGATGGAGTCCACGTCCGGGCGCTCCATCTGGTCCAGGAACTGGCGCGCGTAGGCGGAGAGCGATTCGACGTAGCGGCGCTGGCCCTCGGCGTAGATGGTGTCGAACGCGAGCGAGGATTTGCCCGAGCCCGACAGCCCGGTGATCACCGTCAGGGTGTTGCGCGGGATTTCCAGGTCGAGGTTCTTGAGGTTGTGCTGCCGTGCGCCGCGGATGACAATTTTCTTCAGGCCCATGGTCGGTCGCCGCCCGCGTCTTGCGGCGCGGGGTGTAGGTCACCTGAACAGTGCGGGCCGCCGCTCAGTGAGCAGAATGCGGCCAGCATAACCTTCCCACGATAGCAAGCACGGCATTCGCGGTCAAGCTGGCTGGTGGGAAGAAAAATTCCCATGGAGTACTAGGACGGGAATTTTCTTCCGGGGCGTATCGTTTTTACCGACCGCTCTGAAATCGAAGAGGCTGTTTTGCAACAACTTACGTTTGGCGTCCGGCGTGCAAATCCCGCCCCCGAGGGGGGAGGACGAGCCGAGGATCCCTTTAGGGGATTGAGGGCTGGGCCGGCTCGCTCTTCCCCCTACAACTTCCGCCGCCTACCTCAACCATACCCTGAAGACCGTATCCCAAACCGGCGGAAGTGCGCATAGTCTGACCACAGTTCCCGAGTTTTCCATTGCCATCACACGCTTCCGGGCGCCCCTGTTTGGCCCCAGCGCGCCACCACCCGACCCCGCAACGGTTAGGAAGCGCCGCGGTGAATCGTCTCGCTGTGGCGGGCTTCCTCGACGGGGTCCGGGACAAGTTCCGGGCGCCGCTACACAGGCCACTCCCCTCGCGCTTTCTGTGCGCATGCAAGTAGAATAGAGACTGCTTCACGAGCTGGAAAACCGCAGAGTGGTATGGTCATTCCGAGCCCGCCACGGCGGGCGAGGCATCCCTCTGAGGGATTCCTCGCTTTGCCCTGCACCTGAGGGTGCAGGGCTTCGCTCGGAATGACAGCCGCCGTGAAACGGTTGCGAGGCAGGACCCCTGGGGCGTGGTCCAATTGGTAGGACGCTGCACTGTTAATGCAGACGGTGGAGGTTCGAATCCTCCCGCCCCAGCCAGCTTTTCGGAGAACGCTGCCTAGTCTTTGGCGGTGGGGAAGCCGGCGTCGAGCCAGCCTTTCCAACCGCCGTCCATGGAAATCACGTTGGTGTAGCCCATCTTCTGGACGTTATCGGCGGCGAGCGCCGAGCGGAAGCCGCCGCCGCAATAGAGCACCAGCTTGGCGGAGTGGTCGGGGACGCCCTGCTCGATGTCGCGCTCGATAACGCCTCTGCCGAGGTGGATGGCGCCGGGGAGATGGCCGCGCGCCCATTCGCTCTCCTCGCGCACGTCCACCAGGATGATTTTCTCGCCAGCGTCGAGCTGTTTTTTCACCTCCTGAACAGTGGTCTCGCGGACGCGCGTCTTGGCATCGTTCACAAGTTTCAAGAAGCCTGGTGAGTGCGGCATGGCATGCCCTCCGAAAAGCTACGAAGTGGAAGCTTGAAAGAGTCTGCAAATCACGAGGTAAAGACTAGCACAGACGGGCGCAGGCGAAACACAGAGGACACATAGAAACGCAAAGAAACACAGAGAGACGCAGAGAGCACGGAGAACGCAACACAAATGACGAGAGGCGAGAAAAGATCGGTCGGCACCTCCGAATCCCTGGCGAGAAATCACGAATCACGAACCATGAATCACGAACCACGATTGACCAGTCAGGAATCGCGCCACGGGGCACCGAGGGCGCAGAGGATCACCGAGACACAGCGATGATTATTGTTTCGGGGCGAGCGGCGGCTCTTTCCTGGCGAGCGAGCGGATGTAGTTGATCAAATTCCATCTCTGTTCGGGTGTGAGGCGATCGCCCTGGTCGGGCATTTGCCCCTTGCCCTTGTTGAGGATGTAGTAGAGCTCACCATCGGTCATGTCTCTGAGCGCGGCTGGATCGCGATAGTCCTTCATCTTGAGCTTGATCTCGACGGCCAGGTCGCCTTTGCCGTCTCCGTTCACACCGTGACACATGGTGCACTGCGAGCTGTAGAGGTGTTTCCCCTGAGCGACCGAGGCCGCGGTGGGCTTGACCGGGTTTTCGCGCTTTGCTTCTTCCGGAGGGATTTTGGATTGAGCCGGCTCCTTCGGCACTTCTTTCTTCTCCTGGGGAAAGCCGGCCACACCGACGACGAGCACAATCGCGGCGAGCAGGACATAGCTGCGCATGGTCACCTCCGGCGAGCAGGGAGTTGCAGGATCCCCCTGCGCTCAGGGGCGCGTTGCCGCTCATTCTACGCGCAAGGAGCGACGAATCAAACTCCGGAGAAGCGCTACAGGGCGCACGTGTCGCCACCAAAACTGCGTCGGCGGCTTCAGCCGCTGAGGGGGAAAGTAACCACCTCAGAGCCTGACGGCCCTTTAGTTGCTGCGCGGGACGGCACGGCTGAAGCCGTGCCCTGACGGCCTGTCCCGGTCACTGCATGTCGCGCCAGTTGGGGCCAGCTTTGAGGTCCACCACGAGCGGGACCTTGAGCGGATGCACCTGCTCCATGGCAGGCTTCACCAGCGCACGGACGCAATCGAGCTCACTGCGGGGCACCTCGAAGAGCAGCTCGTCGTGCACCTGCAGAATCATCTTC
>JACQDH010000142.1 GCA_016201215.1 Acidobacteriota bacterium
ACCGCTGAATTGTTCGACTCCCTGACCTAGCCCTAACCGCCTGCCGCGGCGGGCTTCGGGCCGCCGGTATGTGGTGACAGGCTATGGGCATCCTGTGCTGCCCTCCCTCACGGAGTTTACCTCGACGAAGTCGGGGCTGGGGACAAGTTGGGGCGCCGCAGCACCTGCCACGTGAGGCTTCCGCGTCACTTTCCAGCGTCATAGGCCCTTTTCTGATTGGCCCTGGCGACTGGGGATTGGCTATAATGGGGCCTCTCCACAGGCGAGCTCGCACGAAACCGGATGAGGTGAAGACGCATGGGGGTACAGGCGCGCGCCAAGACGGCCAGGATCAACTCCGGGAGATACCACGGGCTCGACCGCGACGCGCTGGTGCGCATCTACCGCACGATGTACCTTTCGCGCCGGCTCGACGACCGCGAGATCCAGCTCAAGCGCCAGAACAAGATCTTCTTCCAGATCAGCGGCGCAGGCCATGAAGGGATCCTCGCCGCGGCAGGACTGGCCCTCAAGCCCGCCTACGACTGGTTCTACCCCTATTATCGTGACCGCGCGCTCTGCCTGGTGCTGGGGGTGACGCCGTACGAAATGCTGCTCCAGGCGCTCGGCGCAAAAGACGACCCCAGTTCCGGCGGGCGGCAGATGCCGTCGCACTGGGGCCACCAGAAGCTGAACATCGTCAGTAAATCCTCGGCCACCGGCACGCAATTCCTACAGGCAGTGGGCGCGGCGGAGGCGTCTCTCTACTACGATGATTTTCCGCATGCCTGTGAGCAGGCCAGGAAGGCGCCGATGGGTCATGCCGTGCGCCACGCGGCTGACGAAATCGTCTATGTTTCCGGTGGCGAGGGCAGCACCAGCGAGGGTGAGTTCTTCGAGGCGCTCAATACGGCCTGCGTGAAAAAGTTGCCGGTGCTCTTCCTGATCGAGGACAACGGCTACGCCATCTCTGTGCCCATCGAAGTGCAGACCGCCGGCGGCAGCGTCTCCAAGCTGGTGGCGAATTACCCCGGGATGCACCTCGAGGAATGCGACGGCACCGAGCCCCTGGAAAGCTATGCCGCCTGCCAGCGGGCGGTGGAGCACTGCCGCGCGCGCAAAGGTCCCGCGCTGATCCACGCGCACGTCATCCGGCCTTACTCGCACTCACTTTCCGACGACGAAAAGCTCTACAGGACCACGGAGGAGCGCGAGGAAGAAGCCCGCCGCGACCCCTTGCCGAGATTCAGTCTGTTTCTGGTGCGCGAAGGCATCCTGGAGGAGAAGGAATTGGAAGCGCTCGAGCACGAGGTCGATCGGGAAGTGACCGAGGCCACCGACCGCGCCCTCCACGCCGAGCTGCCGCCCAAGGAATCCATTCCGCAGTGTGTCTATTCGCCGGGGGTGGACCCCACCTCGAAGGAGTTCGAGGCCGAGCCGCATTTCTCGGGCGAGCCGAAGACCATGGTGGAGATGGTCGCCGCCACGCTCGCTGACGAAATGGCGCGCGACGCCCGCATTGTCGTCTTTGGCGAAGACGTGGCCGATTGCAGCCGCGAAGAAAACCTCGACCAGGTTAAAGGGAAAGGTGGCGTCTTCAAAGCCACTGCGGGCCTGCAGCGACGCTACGGCTCGGACCGCGTCTTCAATTCGCCGCTTGCCGAGGCCAACATCGTGGGCCGCGCCATCGGCATGGCCACGCGGGGACTCAAGCCTGTGCCCGAAATCCAGTTTTTCGACTACATCTGGCCGGCCATGATGCAGATCCGCAACGAGCTCGCGGTGCTGCGCTGGCGCTCGGCGGGGAGTTTCAGATGCCCGGCGGTGATCCGCGTAGCCATCGGCGGCTACCTGACCGGCGGCGCCGTGTACCACAGCCAATGCGGCGAGGTGATCTTCACGCACTGCCCGGGCCTGCGTGTGGTGATGCCTTCGACGGCGCTCGATGTCTGCGGGCTGCTGCGCACCGCCATCCGCTCGGACGACCCGGTGCTGTTCCTCGAGCACAAGCACCTCTATCGGCAGCCGTACAACCGCTCGCCCTATCCGGGCCCGGACTTCACCATCCCGTTCGGCAAGGCGCGGGTGGCCCGCGAGGGCACCGACGTCAGCATCATCACCTACGGCGCAGTGGTGCACCGCGCGGAAGTGGCCGCGGCACAGCTCGAACGCGAGGGCACCTCGGTGGAAATCCTCGACCTGCGCACGCTCAGTCCCTACGACTGGGACGCCATCGCCGCCTCGGTGCGCAAGACCAGCCGCGTGATCGTGGCCTACGAGGACACGCTCTCCTGGGGCTACGGCGCCGAGATTGCCGCGCGCATCGCCGACGAGCTGTTCAGCGAACTCGACGCCCCCGTGCGCCGCGTCGCCGCGATGGACACTTTCTGCGCCTATCAGCCCAAGCTCGAAGACGAAATCCTGCCCCAGACCGAAGACATCGTGGCCGCTGTCCGCGACCTGCTTGCGTTCTGACGCGGCCGGGATCCACCCGCGCCGGGAACTTTCCACCGCAGCCGCGCGTATGTACAATGTGAGAGTGGAACTTTGCGTGGGTGAGGTGCCTGTGGAGGCTTCATCATGATTTGCCAGACCTGCCAGAGGGAAATCGCCGAGTACTCGAATTTCTGCTACTACTGCGGGTCACGCCAGCCGGCTGCGCCCCCGCGGCCGTCTCCGACCACCGGAAAGCGCCTGATGCGCTCTGCCACCGACGCGAAGATTGCCGGCGTCTGCGGCGGGGTGGCCGAATACGTGGAAGTGGATCCGACGCTGGTCCGCCTGGTGTGGGTAATTCTCGTGCTCTTGCCCGTTCCGGTTGTGCCGGCTATCTTGGGTTACATCGTGGCGTGGATCATCATGCCCAAGGCCCAAGCCCCGGTGCCGGCTGCCGCGCAGCCGCAATCTTCGACCACACACGCCGCGTAGTCGAGCTAAGCGTCACGCATCGCGGGTCTGCTTTTGTAGCGGCGGGCTTCGGCGCGCCCCCTTCCTGGGGGAAGGCTGTGCGCTGCTGCGTGGCGCTCCAGCGTGTAGGACGGAAGACTAATCGTCGTGCTTGGGTCTCGGCCTGCTCTTGCCTCGGAAGATCACCTGATCGAGTGAGATCTCGCCGGCACCGACCGTCGCCAGCGTGAAGGCCGCCACGCCGACCGCCAGCGGAAACTCGTAGTCTCGAACCGCATAAATCCCGTGCGCCGAATGCACCTTCCAAATGGCCACAATCATTTCGACCGTGTACAGCAGGCCCAGCACGCGGGTGAACAGGCCGGCAACCAGTAGGCCGCCGCCGAACAATTCCAGAATGCCGACGACATATACGAAGTAGGGCGGAATGCCCACGCGGGAGAAGTATTGCTGGTAGCCCGCCGTCTGCCCGAACAATTTCGGGTAGCCGTGGAAGAGGAAGATGATTCCCAAAGCACAGCGGACAAATAACAGCGCCAGTGGCCTCAGTTTTTCGAGGAACCCCATGGATTTTCCCCCGGGGCGCCGGATGGTGGCGCCCAAGTCCGCCGCATTCTAACAGAATCAGGCGGAGCGAGAGGCCTGCGCGAATAGTGTAGAATGGAGTGTCGCGTTCGCGACGGCAGGTGTCATGCCGACCCACATTCGCAGCATCGGAGTGGCCAACGGCGGTGGAGATTGCCCGGGGTTGAACGCGGTGATCCGCGGTGTGGTCAAGGCGGCGATCAACGATTATGGCTGGCGCGTGCTGGGGATCACCAACGGGTTTGACGGGCTGATCTGGCCCGAACGGTGCTGCGAGCTGACGCTCGACGCTGTGCGGCGCATCCTGCCGCGCGGAGGCTGGCCCAGTCCGTTCGATCGCATCCTTGCCACGCGCTTTGGCGTTTGCGCCGCGGACCTAATTGGGCGCGGTGAGTTCGGCCGGATGGTGTGCCTGCGCGCGGGGAAGATTCAATCGGTCCCGCTGGCCGAAGCTGTGGGCGTGTACAAGAAAGTGGACGTGAACGGCGACCACGTGCGGGCCGCCCGCGCGGTCGGAATCACCTTTGGGGATCGCCTGTGAGCCGCATCCGATTCATCGTCCTAGTGGTTGTGCTCGTCGCGATTGTGGCCGCCTGGTGGTACCGCTCCAGGCCGCGGATTGTGGCCGAAGCCTACGTCAGCGAGCGCAACACGACGCTGTGGAGCAGCGTGGCGCAGGTGAGACGGCCGGTGGCCACGCTGCGCCACGGTGAAAAGGTAATGGTGCTGGATCGCAAGGGCGAGCAGGCCAACGTGCGTACTGCCCAAGGAACCACCGGGTGGCTCGACGCGCGCCTGCTGATGGAGCCGGGACTCTGGCAGCGCAGCACGCAGCTCCTCGCTCAAGCCAGCTCCATGCCGGCGCAGGCGCGCGGGCGCACCAAGGTGCCGAGCAATCTGCGGATTGAGCCGGGTCGTGGGGCCGCGCGCCTCTATCAGTTCAACCGGGGCACGCCGGTCGAGGTGCTCTCCCGGGCCGTGGCCGAATGGCCACCTCCGAGTGAGGAGGGCCAGAATGCGGCCAAGGACTCCGCGGAGGAGCAAAAGCCCAGGCGGGAAGATTGGTTTCTCGTTCGCGGTGTGGCTTCCGGCACGGCCGGCGCCGGGGGAATCGAAGGCGGGGGCCGTGGCGACGTGTTTGGTGGAGCCGAGAAGAGTGAGGAAGCGGTTTCCCTGGCCGGCTGGGTTCTGGCGCGCTTCATTGAACTGAACCTGCCCGGCCCGGTGCGCGACTATGCGTCGTCTTCCGGTATGCGCGTGCTGGCGTGGTTTGAACTCAATCGCGTCGCCGATCCGGATGGCGAAAAACCGCAGTACCTGGCCGCTGGCGTTCACGGCGGCGAGGGCCAACCGTGTGACTTCACGCTGATCCGCGTGTACACCTGGGGCGGGCGGCACAAGCGCTACGAGACCGCCTACGTCGAAAGCAACTTCTGTGGCAAGCTGCCTATCCTCGTCGGCAAGAGCGCCTCGGGGGACCCGGAGTTTCGCTTCAGCGCCCAGGGCCCGGCCGGCAAAGAGGAGCGCCGCTACCAGATGCATCAGACCCTCGTGCGCCGCGTGCGCGATGCTGAGCACCCCGCCGCCAGGCAGGCTCGTAAGGCCCGCTGAGGCGCCCCCGGCGACTGGCGCCACGCTCTTCCCGGGAGAGGAGCGGTTGTCTCCTACGACTCTGTTATCACGATGCGGCGGGCGCCCAACCCCAGCTCAGTTTCGATTCCCGTGACCGCATGGCCGACGTCCCTGCACGAAGCTCGCTGACATTCACCTGCGGATTTCGCCGTGATATGACCTTGTCCGTGGTCGTGGCCGTGCCCACGACGATCCTGGTGGATCGCCAGGGGATCATCCGCAAGAAGGTTATCGGATTCGAGTACTAAAGATATCTGTATAAATAGATTGACATTCCCATTTTGTGTGGTATGGTCGGTGTATGGCCGACCATACCGTTCGTTCCCGACGTGATGCGCAGGCGATGGAAGCGCGGCGCTGGG
>JACQDH010000151.1 GCA_016201215.1 Acidobacteriota bacterium
CGCCACAGCGAGGGCGAACCGTGCGCGCGACACATGGCCTATTTGCCCCCTGCGAGTAGTCGGATCAGTTCGCGCAGATCGTCGAGCGATACGGGCCCAACGGCTGGCTCGCTGACGATTGCAGCCAGCCGCGGCGACAGCTGCACGCCTTTGCTCTTCAACTGCGGTGCGAGTTCGCGGAACAGCCCCGCATTGCTGCGACCGTTTACAGCTACTCGGTTTCCGGCCGGGTCGGTCAGGATGCGGAAGCGGCCCTGCTCCAGGCCCACGGGGCTGGAGAGACCATAGGGACTGGGCTTGGTCATCAGCAGGAGCAGTTGCTGGCCCTTGCGATAGCCAGCGAGATCGTAGCGGTCGCGAACATCCCAGATGAATTGCCGGAAAGTGTAGGTGGTGACAGCGTTGCCCTTCAGGGTCTCTTGCACCTGCAGGGTAACGACAGCCGTCGCAAGACTCGTCAGCTCTGGATGCTTCTCGACACGCGCGCTGACCACGTGGCCGCGCACGATGACGGCGGCTTCGTCCACCAGTTCGCCGAGGTTTTGCGGCAGGGTGGTGGCGCCGCGCTGCGCCCCGAGCGGGGCAGTGGCGATAATCACCAGCAGGATGAGGGCGAGGAATCGGCTCGCCCGCCGCCACCAGCCACACCCATTCCCGGTGGCGGGATGCGGGGAGGAGGATCGGGAAAGAGGCACCATGGGTTCCAGATCGGCTCGCGCGCCTTCCTTCGAAGGACCGCTCGCCTGTCCCCAGCGATCAGACTAAACGTCGCGGCGCGGCATGTCAAGGCAGGTCTGGCACAGGTGTCTTAGGTCATTAGCTAACGAGCGAGTGTATATCAGGCGGAGGCGCAACACTGCCGCGGCCATCGGCGCCACACACATCGCTTTGTCTGCCGAGTGAACCAATTGAGCTGCCCGCGCGTAGATACGTAAGCAGGATAGACTGGAGGTTTGTCCAGCGACTAACGGGATATGCATCGGATTCTCACCAAACAAGGAGCTACCATGCGACGCCTCCGACTGGCAGCGCCCCTGGCGTTGTTCTTGCTCTTCCCCGGCCCAGTCCGCTCACAGGCAGGGCCGTACGCGATCCGCGTCGGATGGCTAATCGACGGCACCGGAGGATCGGCCCAGCCAGACGCTGCGGTCGTCGTGCGCAACGGTCGGATTGAATCGATTGGCAAAGCGCTGCCGGCGGGCCAGCGACTGCGCATCCTTGATTTTTCCTCCGACACCGCCGTGCCCGGCTACGTTGACGCCCACGGCCACATTACGCTGGTTGGCCTCGGTGAAGAAGCCGACGCGCGGCTCGTGAGCGCATCGAACCGAGAACAATGGGTGCTCTGCAACGCGCGCACGGCCCTGGCCAGCGGGGTAACGACCCTGCGCGACCCCGGCACCTATCCCTGGGCGCTGGCATTGCGGAAGCAGATCGAGCGAATCGGCCCGCGATGGATCACGGCCGGTCGACAATTGGTCAAGCGCGCGCGAGACACTTCCCTCGATGAGATGTTTCTCGAGTTCGATGGTCCTGACGACGGCCGGGCAAGAGCAAGGCAACTGCGTCGCGAGGGCGCCGAGTTCATCAAGCTGCGGCTCACCAAGCAACGGCCACTGCCCTCCCTGGAGGAACTGCGCGCCATCGTGGAGGAGGGACACCACCTGGGCCTTAAGGTGGCCGTCCATATTGACGTGCCGTACGACGATGCGGTACGCCTGGCGCTGGCCGCCGGGGTTGACACCATGGAGCACAACGCGCCCCTGCGTCTCGCGGACTCCGATGAGCTTTTTTCGCAAATGGCAGCCCGCGGGATTGTGGTCGTGCCCGGAATGGGCAACTGGCAAGCACGCATTGACACTCTCTCGATACCTACGGAGGAGATCATCGAGGAGCCGCTGCGCTCAAAGCTTCCTCGGAAACTCGCGGCTGCGCTTGGGCAACACGCCCGCGAAGTGCGTGAACAGGTCTTAGGATGGATAAAAAACGGATTCAACCCAGACAACCGCCGCAAGGAAGCACTCCAGGAGACCCTTCGCGCCCACCGCGCGGGGGTCCTGCTCGCTACCGGGCCGGACACGGGGGTGGATTTGATGCCGCACGGGCGGCTCTACAAGGACGCCTATTGGTACGCCGAAGCAGGCTTGCCCATTGAGGCGGTTGTACGCATGGCCACGCTAAACGGGGCCCGCGCCGCAGGGCTCGACGCCGAAGTCGGGTCTCTCCTGCCCGGTAAACGCGCGGACATCCTGATCCTCCGCGGCAACCTCCTCCAGGACTACCAACGGCTGAAGGACGTGGCGCTCGTAATCCGCAACGGACGGATCGTGTTCAACCCCGCAAGTGGCCCTGACTCGACAGCCTGTTCCGAGCTCCTCAAAGCTAACCAGCAGTGATCGGGGAAGGAATCCTCTTGGTAGGACGCGCAGAAATCAATCGCGTTGGAGGCGCGGGTGGGATTCGAACCCACGAATGGAGGTTTTGCAGACCTCTCCCTTAGGCCACTTGGGTACCGCGCCTGACAGAAGTCAGTATAACGAAATCAACCGAGCTTGTCAGGGTGCCCGCCGCTTCCGGCGATGCCAGCGGAGCGCCGCGCACCGGTAGGGACGGGGCCGATGCCGCTGCGAGGGCAAACCCCCGCTATCGGATCGTCAGATCGAAGGGCATGCGCGCCTGCACCAAGCTACGCGCGCGGACAAGACGCCGCAGCTCGGTTCTGACCCGGCCAAAGACGTCGGCCTGCGACTCGTCCTCGGAGAGCCAGCGCTTCCACCAGGGGAATTCTTCCGGGTACCGCACGAGTTTGACCCGGGTCTTCGCCTCGATCTTGGCCAGCTCTTTGGCGGCGGCCACCGCGCGGCTGAAGTCCCCCACTTCGTCCACCAGCCCCAGGTCCTTGGCCTGCATGCCGGTCCACACGCGCCCCTTGCCGATCTTGTCCACGGCCTCGACGCTCATCTTGCGGCCCTCGGCGACGCCCTGGGTGAAGCGCGCATAAATGTCCTGCATGAATTTGAGGACCACTTCGCGCTGCGCGGGCGTGAAGTTCTGCTGCTCCCAGAGCAGCGTGGCGCTTTCGCTGCTGGCGAGGTGATCGGTGGACAGGCCCAGCAGGTTGTACAGGCCCGCGAGGTTGAACTTGCCGAATACCACGCCGATCGAGCCGGTCAGCGTGGACGGGTCAGCAAGGATCTTGCTTCCCGACATGGAAATCCAGTAGCCGCCCGACCCGGCCACATCGGACATCGAAACCACCACCGGCTTTTTCTTCCGCGTGAGATCGACCTCGCGGCGGATCAGTTCGCTCGCGACCGCCGAGCCGCCGGGGGAATCTACGCGCAGGATTACGGCCTTGATGTCGTCGTCCTCGCGCACCCGGCGCAGGTCGGCGCTCACCGAGTCGGCTCCCATTCGGAAACCTTCGAGCGGGCTCCAGCCCGAATCGCCGGTCTCGATGGCGCCGGTGGCGTGCACGACGGCGAGCGTCTCGCGTCCCTCATTTTTCACCTCTTTGAGATAGCGCTTGAGCTCGACGGGCTTCCACTCGCCGTTCTTGTCCTCGAAAAGCTTGCGCACTTCGTCCCAGTAGGCCAGGCGGTCTATCAGCTTGTGCGCGAGCGCCTCGGCTGCCAGATAGGGACCCTTCCCGAGCAGAGCCTCGCATTGCGAGCGGTCCAGCTGACGCGCCTGCGCCACGCCGGTGGCGTAGTGTTCGAGCGCGCTGCGCAGCAGCGAGTCGGCCATCTCCCGGTGCGCTGCGGTGTATTGTTTTTCGGTGAAGAAGTTCGCCGCCGTCTTGTACTCGGCGATATGGTAGAAGTCCGGATGAATTTTCAGCTTATCGAGCGTGCCGCGGACAAACAGCGACTGGGCCAGCAGCCCGCGCACGCCTAGGGCGCCCGTGGGCACCAGCCAGATCTGGTCGCAGGCGGTGGCCAAATAGTACTCGCGGTTGCCCGGCAAATCCTCGCCCAGGTAACAGATGTTCGGCTTACCGCTTTTGTGAAAGGCCAGCAGGTGCGCGCGGATCTCCTGCACCTTGGCCCAACCGGCGTCGAGTGGGGAGATCTTCACCACCAGGCCGGTGATGCGCGAGTCTTCGCGCGCCGTGTCCATGGCGTCGGTGAGGTCGTGCAGCAGAGTGACGCTCGGGGCGCCGATGGGGTGGTCACCGGAAGGCCGCTGCTCTTCGATCGCCCCACCGACCTCGAGCACCAGCACCGATTTCGAGGGCAGGCGCCGGGAAATCTTCACCGCCGCGGACCCCACCACGACCAGAACCAGGACAGCGATCCAGAAGCGCTTCTTGCCCCGTGTCATGTCATCCTCCCTGACGCCCTCTCGGCCTCTGCTCGTGCAGGCGAGGAGCATCCGGCCGCGTTGGCCCCGAGCGGGGCCTGCGGCTCAAGACCCGCGCCTGACCAGCCTGTCGCGAGGGTCCAGCAAAAGCTTCTCTTCGCCCAAACACACAAACTACCATCCCTGGCCAGGAATTTCTATTGCAGGAGGCGCTGCGCGAACCAGCCGGACGCAGGTGGGGTCGTGGCCTTCCCATACGAGGGGCGGGATCCATCTCGCAGGAGGGATTCCTCGCCCCGGCAATAGCTTGCGATGTCGGGGCTCGGAGGGACAATTTCTGGAGCTCAGAACCATCCTACGGACTGCGGCGCTCGGGACCAGGAGGCCCAAAGACGGGCCGGGTCAACGTTGCTGCCTTCGCGGCAGGACTGCTTCCGCACCGGATCACGGCTTCGTGAGGGTGAGCTTGGCTTCACGCAGGAAGCGCGCGGACTCCTCCGGCGGGGTCGGACAGATGTAGAAGCCCGTGCCCCACTCGAAGCCCGCCACCTTGGTGAGCTTGGGCATGATCTCCAAGTGCCAGTGGTAGTGCTCGTTGCTCTCCTCGCCGATGGGTGAAGTGTGGATCATGAAGTTGTAAGCGGGGCGATCGAGCACGGCGTCCAGGCGCAGCAGGTTATCCTTGAGGATGCGGGCCAAGCTGGCATAGATGGGGCTCTGGGTGTTCTCAAAGGCCGAGCCGTGCTGCTTGGGCAGCAGCCACATCTCGAACGGGAAGCGGGGCGCGTAGGGCGCCAGGGCGATGAAGTGGTCGTTCTCGTTGACGACGCGGACCTCCGACTCCACTTCCTGGCGGATCATGTCGCAGAAGATGCAGCGCTCCTTCTCCTGATAATAGCGCTTGGAACTATCCACTTCCTCCCGTACGCGCTTGGGCACGATGGGCAGCGCGATGAGTTGGGAATGGGTGTGCTCGAGCGAGGCCCCGGCAGCCTCGCCGTGGTTCTTGAAGATCAGGATGTAGCGGAAGCGCTTGTCGTTTTTCAGGTCCAGCATGCGGTCGCGATAAGCCCACAGCACGTCTTCAATCCCCTTCTCGGGGAGCGTGGCCAGCGTGCACTTGTGCTCCGGCGTCTCGACGATCACTTCGTGCGCACCTACCCCGTTCATGCGGTCAAACAGCCCTTCGCCCTGGCGGTCGAGCTCACCCTCGATGCCGAGCGCCGGGAACTTGTTCGGGACCACGCGGACATGCCAGCCCGGCGTATTCGGCGGGCCACCATTGCGGCCGTAGGCGAGGATCTCCGGCGGGGTCTTCTCCTCGTTTCCGTAACAGAAGGGGCAAAAGCCCTTGCCTTTGATTTCGACGCTTTCGCGGAGAAAATCCGTCGGCCGCTTGGCGCGGTCGGTGGAGATGATCACCCAGCGGCCTATGATCGGGTCCTTGCGAAGTTCGGGCAAACCTGCCTCCTATAGCTGCCTCAGAGTTCTGCGCCCGTTGAACGGATGACGCCCGCTGTTAATTCTACTATTTTGGCCCGGCACTGCAACTGGGGAATCCTTCCCCTTGCACTCTAAGTATCAGCACCGAAGGCTCCCTTGTGCAACCGCACCACCGGGCGCTGGCCTGGGCGGCTCTCGATGGCCAGCACATCGAAGCGGCAGGTGGCCTCGGCCAGGTGCCATTCCGTCAGGAACTGCCGAGCCATGCGCGCCACGTGTCGGCGCTTTTCCAGCGTGACCGCATCCTCAGGCTGGCCGAACTCGCCGGGCGCGCCGGTGCGGGTCTTCACCTCGACGAAGGCCAGCACCGGCCCATCGTAGCCGACCAGGTCAATTTCGCCCTTGATACCCGGCGCCGTATAGTTGCGCGCCACCAGGATGTAACCGTGGCGGCGCAGGTACCAATAGGCAAACGTTTCGCCGCGGACCCCAGTTCGCCGCGCCCGCTGCTTCGCGCCCGCGGTCGAGCCTGTTTCCTCCGCCGCCAGGCCTTTCCGCGCGGCGAAGCTCACCAGGCCATACATCACTCGGGCGAAGACAGGCATCGCTCTGTGCCTCAGCAGCAGCGCCTACACCGACTTTTCCACCTCGGTGATGCAGGCATCGAGGGTGCGCACAGCAAAGTCAGCCTGCTCCTCATCAATCACCAGCGGCGGGGAGATGCGCAACGTATTTTCGCCGGCGCCGAGCATCAGCAAGCCCTTGGTGAAGGCCAGGTTCACAATGCGCTCGCGGAGTTCGTGGGCCTTTTCCTTGGTCTTCTGGTCGCGCACGATTTCGATGCCGATCATCAAGCCCCTGCCGCGGATGTCGCCGACGATCTTGTGGCGTTCCCGCCAATCGGCAACGCGAGCCAGAACGAAGTGACATGGCTGAAACTACCGGACGACAGCATCCTGACCGTTCCAAAGAACACGCTAACATCTCAGCGTTTCATTCCGACATTGACCGGTGCGGCCCATGCCGCTCTGGACCTCGTCGGCAACCAGCAGGATTCCGTACTTGCGGCAGATGCGCTGCAGCTCGAGCAGGAACTCCGGCGGCCCGGGGAGGTAGCCGCCTTCGCCCTGGAAGGGCTCGACGACAATCGCCGCGACTTCTTCCGGGTCCACGATCTTCTTGAAGATTTCGCGCTCGAGCACGGTGGCGCATTCGGTGCAGCAGGATTCCGGCTGGAGCCCGTAGGGGCAGCGGTAGCAATAGCCGTAAGGGATGTGGTGAACGCCGGCCAGCAGCGTGCCGAAACCCTTGCGCTGCACAGCTTTCGAGGCGGTCAGCGAAAGCGAACCCATCGTGCGCCCGTGGAAGGCGCCGTAGAAGGCGATGAATTTGTCGCGCTTGGTGTGGTAACGAGCCAGCTTGAGCGCGGCCTCGACCGCCTCGGTGCCGGAGTTGCCGAAATAGACCTTCTTGGGATCCTTGCCGGGCGCAATGGCGGCCAGCTTCTGCGCCAGCTCCGGCATGCTCGGGTAGTAGAAGTCGGTGCCGGACATGTGGATCAGCTCGGCGGCCTGCTGCTGAATGGCCGCGACCACCTGCGGGTGGCAGTGGCCGGTCGCGACCACGGCAATCCCCGCGGCAAAATCGAGGAACACATTGCCGTCCACGTCTTCGATCATGGCGCCGCGGCCCGTTTTCACCACCAGCGGATAGGCGCGTGTGTAGGACGGGGAAACATACTGATCGTCGAGCTGGACCCATTTCTTCGCGGCGGGCCCCGGCAACGGAGTCACCAGCCGCGGGAGCTTCGTATCGAGCGTCGCAGGAATCATGGCTTCCTCCAGAGAATGAATTTCACGAGCGGTGCCGACGTGCCTGAGGTTCTCGCAGGGAGCACTCCACCGCGAGGGGAGGAAGCGGAGTTAGTCAACCCCGAAAAGATTCGGGCGGTCCTGGGCCGGGAGGGTGTGCAGAGGGACCGAATTGAGCGGGACGCGGATCACTTGCGTTTCCAGCGGACACCGCCGTCGCGGGTGTCCTCTAGAATGATACAACGGTCGGCCAGTTGCTGGCGCAGACGGTCAGCCGATTGGTAATCACGCCGCTTGCGCGCGGCCTGGCGCTCGGCCACCAGCGCTTCGATTTCGGCGTCGTCCGGCCCCGCAGCGGCAACCTCGAAGCCCAAGGCGCGCAACTTTTCCGCGTCGTCGTCGGTGAGCAGGGAGAAGACAGTGTCGAATTTCTCCATAGCTGCCAGCACCGCGGGCACATCGCCCTGGCGGAATTCGCCGCGGTCGATGGCCGTGTTGACGTCGCGCACCAGGTCAAAGATGGCCGCGAGCGCCTGCGCGGTGTTCAGGTCGTCCTCGAGCCCCGCCTGGAAAGCTTCCTCCGCCTGGCGCGCGCGCGCCGGCATCGCCTCACCCTTCCCCGCAGGAAATCTTTCCGTCTTCAGGCGCACCACGAAGTTGCGCAGGCGCTCGACCGAGCTGGCCGCCTGCTGCAGGCCGTCCATGGTGAAATTGAGCTGCCGGCGGTAGGGCACCGACGAAAGCAGAAACCGGATGGCCGAAGGCCGGTGGCCTTTGGCGTAGAGGTCGCGCAGCGTATAGAAATTGCCCAGCGACTTGGACATCTTCTCGCCTTCGACCAGCAGGTGCTCGGCGTGCAGCCAGCAGCGTACGAACGGTTTTCCCGTGGCCGCTTCGGACTGCGCGATTTCGTTCTCGTGGTGCGGGAAGGTCAGGTCCACACCGCCGGTGTGGATGTCGAGCGTTTCGCCCAGGTATTTCATGGCCATGGCCGAGCATTCGATGTGCCAGCCGGGGCGGCCCGGGCCGATGGGCGTCTCCCAGAAATGCTCGCCGGGCTTGGGCGCCTTCCACAGGGCGAAATCGCGCACGTCGGCTTTTTCGTAGCGGTCCACGTCCACGCGCGCGCCCGCCTGGATGCCGCTTAGGTCAATCTTGGAGAGCTTGCCATAGCCGGGAAACTTCGCGATGCGGTAGTAGATGGAGCCCTCACTCGTGTAGGTCAAGCTCTTGCGGCTAAGTTGCTCGATCAGCCGGACCATATCGTCAATGTGGTCGGTGGCCCGCACCAGGTGCTCGGGCGGCTCAATATTGAGCGTGCGCGTGTCTTCCAGGAAGACCTGGACATATTTCTCGGTGTATTCCCGGATGCCAATGCCCGCCGCCGCGGCGTTCTGGATGATGCGGTCGTCCACGTCGGTGAGGTTCATCACCTGTTTGAGGCGATAGCCCTCCAGGCGCAGGAAGCGCCGCAAGACATCCTGGAAGACGAAGGTGCGGAAATTGCCGATGTGGGCGAAGTCATAGACGGTCGGGCCGCAGGTGTAGATGCGTACCTCACCCTTGTGCAGCGGCACGAAGGGTTCTTTGCGCCCCGTCAGCGTGTTTTGCAAAAGGATTTCGCCCATCTTCGCTCGTTCCCTGCTTCCTTGCTCCCCTGCTTCCTTGCTCCCCTACGTCGTGTCTGCCAGCCCCTGCACAGCGCAGCGCGCGCCGGCCAGTGCAAACGCGCCATTCTAGCCGACGCGTCGTGAGTAGGCAAACTTCTGGGCGGGACAGCGGGCAACTCACGACGTGAACACTCCGCCCGAGCGGCATGTTTGACTGCGTTGCTAAAGCGCAGGCCACGGTCCGAGGGGTTTTCCCTACGCACAATTTTTGCCGCGAGTCTTTACACCACTGGGGCTGTGTGCTATTGTGCTGGCCGGTAACCGCCATTCGCGCGCCGGGCGGCTGGGCCACTGCTGAGCGACCCACCAGAGTTTTTGTCGGCTAACCCCTCCACTCGAGGATTTGGAATTCGTCTCTGCTCTGCCCCGCGGCAGCGGATCGCGGGCCTAGGGCCGGGCCAAACAAGGGGTCAAGTTGCTTAAACTGCGCAAAGTAGACCTGCTGGGCTTCAAGTCGTTCTGCGAGAAGACGCAGGTCAGTTTCAGCGGCACCGGGATTACCTGCATCGTCGGGCCCAACGGCTGCGGCAAATCGAACATCGTGGACGCCATCTCCTGGGTGCTGGGCGAGCAGAGCCACAAGTTGCTGCGCGCCGAGCGCATGGCCGACTGCATTTTCAACGGCACCACCAAACGCCCGCCCCTGGGTATGGCCGAGGTCATGCTGCATCTCGAAGATCCCGAGCTGGCCGAGGCGGCGAAATTCGTGCTGGATGGCCCGGCAGCAGATGCCATGGAGCCAGAACAAGCAAAGGACGAGGCGGACGCGGCCACGCGGGGGCTCAACACAGAGGTCACAGAGAACGCAGAGAGCACAGAGAGCACGGAGGGCGGCGCCGACCTCAAAGTCACGGGCAAGAAGAAAAAGGCCGCCCAAAAGCCCGCAATGCACACCAAGCCCGGCGAGGTGCTCGTCGGGCGGCGGCTCTATCGCTCGGGACAGAGCGAATACCTGATCAACGGCCGGGTCGCGCGGCTGCGCGACATCCAGGAAATGTTCATGGGCATGGGGCTGGGGCCGGACACCTACGCCATCATCGAGCAGGGCCGCATCGGGCAGAT
>JACQDH010000027.1 GCA_016201215.1 Acidobacteriota bacterium
CCCGAGACCTGCGGAGTTGGAAGCGGTGGCCACGAGGGTGGGCTCAACCCCTCACGAGATCGCGCAGCACCTTTTCGGCGCGCTCGCGTTCGCGGGCGTACTCCTCCTCGGAGATACTGCCGGCCTGGCGGCGCAGTTCGAGCCGGAACAGGGTGTCCTTGAGCTCGTCGAGACTTTGGCTGACGCTGCGGTCGAGTTCTGCAGCAGCCTGAGCAACGCCAGCGGCTGAGCCAGCCGCCGTGCCCTGAGCTGGTTTCTTCTCGACGCGGCGCGGCTTGGGAGCGTTGGCCGGTGCTGCCCGGCTCGGCACAACGGCAGGCTTACGCCACAACGCGAACGCCCCAAGTCCGAACAGGGCCGCAAAGCCGCCGATCAGGGGCCATTGGAGGCTATCCAGACGGCTCGGCAGGACCTGCGTAGCGCGGCCGGAATCGCGGTTCTGCTGCTCCTGCTCGCTCTGCTGCCCGGAGGCCGAGGGCGGTGGCGCCGTCCCGAACACGGAAAGGTCAAACATGGTGCCTGCCGGGACAGCCTCGCGCGCATAGACGTTCCAGCCCTGCTCGGTGCCCGCGGGCTGGAAGCTAGTGCCGGAAACCTGCATGGTCGGGGGCGCCACCACGAGCACGCGCCCGGCAGCGTAGGGAGAACTCAGACGCAGCACGGCCTGGTTGGTCGCGTAAGGAACCTGGTAGGAGATGCGTACACCACTCTCCCCCGGCCGGAAGGCGAAGGCGATCGCATAACGCCGCGGGCCACGGTCAATGGTGCCCTGCACCACGGGCATGGCCGAGGAACCCCAGGCCGAAACCTGCGCCAGTTCTCCGCCCTCGGGGAGCTGAAACTCGAAGTTGCCGCCAGCCTTGTAATACGCTGCGGGCGGCTTCACGTTGTTCTGCACGGTGAATTCTTCGCCAATGAGCAGCGTGGGGCCGTTGGGCTGAAGAAAGATGAGCCGCGAGGCCACCTGAACCGCGCGGGCATCCGCCGTCGGCTCAAACACCTCCAGATCGGCGGTGTCGCGGCCGGGCGGAAGCGACTGGTGGAAGTTCACGCCGCGATAGCTGACGCGCACGAGCATGGGCTGGCGACCGATCCCGGAATGCTCCAGGTGGTACCGCCCTTGCGCGTCGGTCTTGGTGTTGGCGACGGTTTCCATGCCGCCCTGGAGCTGAAGCAGGACCACCTCCACGCCGGCAGCGGGCGCGCCTGTGGTGGCGTTGCGGACTACCCCGGTCACCGTTCCAGCCGAAGCCGTGCCCGCGGCGAAGGTCGTGAGCAGGGCCATCCACAAGACTTGGGCCAGTGTGCGCATCATGTGGACGACTTTTCCGCGGCGGCGCGGGAGGTGCCACCTGTCGCGTCCCGCCGAAGCGGCCGACCGTGCCCTCCGGTGACGGTTTCCATCTCGGCCAGGACCGTCGCGGCTTCGGTTTCCAGCACCTTCTTGGTGTCCTCGTAATCCTGCTCAGAGAATTTTCCGGCGCGGTGCTCGAACTTGAGGTCGCGCAGGTTTTCGTAGATGGTGTCGCGGCGCTCCAGCAACTGGTCGAGCCGTGAGCGGTGCGGTGCGGAATCCGAAGCATCCGGCTCAATCATGAAAATGAAGATCAGCGTGGCGGCGGCCAGCGCCAGGCAGGCGAGCAGAATGGCGCCATCCAGACCGGCAAGTCCCTCGATCGCCAGCAGCACCTTGGTACCCGCGGCAAACATGCTAGTCTTCGGTCTCCTGGTCTGCCTGCCGGCGGACGCGCTCAAGCATTTCCGGCGGAATACTGGGTCCCGCCGGTGCCAGGGCGACGCGACGCCGCCAGTGCGAAATCACGACGAGGACGATCCCCAGGCCCAGCGCGAAGGCCACGATGGGAATGAACCAGGCGACGCGATTGAAACCCTTGGCCGGCGGCTCCGCCAGCACACTCAGGCCGTACTCCTGGACAAAAGACTGCAGGGTGAGATCATCGGGTTCGTTGCGGGCCACCACCAGGTCGAGTTTTTTCAGCATCGCGGTCGAGGTGGAGCACCCCACGTGGTTGCACGCGGTGAGGATCTGGCTGCAGCCGCACATGCACATCAGCTTTTTGCCGAGGGTCTTGGCCCGCTCGGTCTGCTGCGCATAGGCGGGGTGCCACGCGACGTCGATCATCGCGAGCGCCAGAACGCTCACCAGCGCCGCGGCGAGAAATCTAGTCGTTGCCTTCATAGGTGCGTAGAGGTGCGCGAACGGTCTGCGGCGCGGCCCCGGGGGCAACCTTCTCCGCCGCGGCGCGCACGACCAGAACCGCCTGGCGATTGGGCAACAGGGCAAGAAACGTTCCGAGGACCACGACCGCGCCGCCCAGCCAGATCCACTTCACCAGCGGATTCAGATAAGCGTGGATGACCGGCTGGTCGTTCTCCGGGCTGCGGCCGGCGTAGACGACGTACAGATCTTCCTTCAGGGTGGAGTAGATGGCCACCATCGTGCCGGACTGTTCGTTGGCCGGATAGAAGCGGCGCTCGGGATAGAGCATCATCACCGCTTGGTTACCGCGGACGGCTTCGATGGTGGCGCGCTCGGCGGTGTAATTCTGCGCCGGCCGCGACGTGAAGGTTTGGCAGATCAGGGAGTAGGGCCCGATGGACATCCGCGAGCCGGGCGCCATCTCCATCTGCTTGTCCTGATTGAACGCCGCACCGGCGAGCCCCACGAAAATCAGCACCATGCCGAAGTGCACAATGTAGCCGCCGTAGCGCCGCGTGTTGCGCATGGTGAGCTGGGCGAGCGCAGCAAACAGGTTTGCCCCAGTGCGGCCACGGATCACCCGCGCGCCGCGGAAGAATTCGGCGAAAATCGTGAGGGTCACAAACACCGACAGAATAACGCAAACCAGCGCGTAGAAATCGCGGAAGCCCAGCGGGAACAGGATGGCCCCCACGGCCAGCCCGCCCACCAGCGGCCAGCCGAAGTTGCGCTTCAGGCTGTCGAGCGAGGTGCGCCGCCAGGCCAGCAGCGGGCCCACGCCGGTCAGGAAGAGCAGGAACAGCCCGATGGGAATGTTCACCTTGTTGAAGAAAGGCGGACCCACGCTGATCTTGCTGCCCTGCACCCACTCCGAGAGCACCGGGAAGAGCGTTCCGGAAAGCACGGCCACGCAGGCCACCAGCAGGATCAGGTTGTTGAACAGGAAGCTCGATTCGCGCGAGACCAGCGAATCCAGCTGGTTGTCGCTGCGCAGGTAGTCCCGATTTTTCAGGTACGCCCAGAGACAGACCGCGATGGAGAAAATAATGAAGCCCAAGAACCACGGCCCAATGGTGGACTGCGCGAAGGCGTGCACCGAGCTGACCACGCCGCTGCGCGTCAGGAAGGTGCCCAGAATGCAGAGCAGGAAGGTGGTGAAGACCAGCCAGACGTTCCACACCCGCAGCATGCCCCGTTTCTCCTGCATCATGACCGAGTGCAGGAAGGCCGTACCGGTCAGCCAGGGCATCAACGAGGCGTTTTCCACCGGGTCCCAGGCCCAGTACCCGCCCCAGCCCAGCACGGCGTAGGCCCAGTGCGCGCCCAACAGGATGCCGACGGTCTGGAAGCACCAGGCAATCATGGTCCACTTGCGCGTGAGGTGTATCCACTTCTCCCCGGGATAGCGTCCCAGCAGCGCCGCCAGCGCAAAGGCAAAGGGAATCGTGAAGCCGGTGTAGCCCGAATAGAGCATGGGCGGATGGGCCACCATCTCCGGGTACTGCAGCAGCGGGTTGAGGCCCTTGCCGTCGGCCTGTGCGAACAGTTGCAGGACCCCGTGGGGGCCCATCGTCCCGATCACCTGGAACGGGCTGGCAATGAAGGTATTCAGCACCAGGAAGAAGAGTTGCACGCCGGCTAGCACCACGCCGACATACGGAATCAGCTCCGGGTGCTTGTGGCGGTAGGTGAACAGGACCGAGAAAACGTAGAGGGAGAGCAGGAAACTCCAGAACAGCAGCGAGCCTTCCTGGCCGGACCAGAGCGCGGCGAACTTGTAGAAGAGGGGCAGGTCGCGGTTGCTGTGCCCCGCAACGTAGGCCAGCGAAAAGTTGTCGGTGAGGAACAGATAGACGAGGCTGGCCATGCCCATCCAGATCAGGATGCATACGGCCAGGCCGGCCTGGCGGGCGCTCTTAATCAGGAGAGGGCGGCGGGTGAAAATGGCGGCGATGCCCGCGCCAATCGCATAGACGGCGCAGGCAAAGGCCAGGAGCAGCGCAAACGATCCAAATAGGTCCAAAGATGCCCCGCGATCGGTCTAGCTCTTCTTTTCCGAATATCCTGAGCCGCCGGTGCTGTCTTTCGGCTGGCCGGGTGCGGGCTCGTACTTCGAGGCACACTTGGCCTGCACCTTATCGGCGACGAACGCGCCGTTGGGCGCCAGCTTGCCTTCCACCAGCGCCTGGCTGTTGTCCACGAACGTATCCGGCAACGGGTCAGTTCCCGTGTAGCTCACTGCCAGCGACTTCCCTTCTCCCTCGATGACAAAATCCACCCGCCCGGCGTAGCGGGCAATCGAGCCGGGTCGCACTGTGCCGCCCACGCGGATGCGATGCCGCGCGTCCGAAGCTTTCAAGCTGGAGAGTTCCACGATGGTGTGGTAGTAGGTCTTGCTCTCCTGGGCTCCCAGCCATGCCAGCCAGCCCAGCGTGGCCACAATGATCGCGGCGCCTACGCCAAACTTCGTCTGCTGCTTCACGGGAAACCTCCCCCTCCTGCGTTTGCTGGATAAGAATTCTAGCACAGTGCAGGTCGGCTGCTCCAACAAGCAACAACCCACGGGTCACGGAGCAGCCGCCATCCCCGGGACGAACCGGCAAGCTTCGCCGCCGCAGTTCAGGTCTCTAAAAGCTCCAAGAAGACTATAAAGTCCTGTGCGCGCGGGCGGGTACTGGCAGAATACGCGTCGGGCCTACAGACTGCCACTGGCGTGAAGACCAATCTTGGGGCAGCCCTTCCCCCTGTCCGGGTGGACATTCAGGCAAGGAGCTGAGGGGAATTCACCTCGAGATTGCCGACAGGGAGAGTCTCTCACGCAGAGACGCCCCGGCGCTAGGTCAGGGAGGAGGCCTGATTCAAGCAATGCAAACTCACCAATAGGCCGACGGCTTCCCTCCCCTGCACTCGGGGAAGGAAGCCGCCGGAACTGATGGTGCCCGAAAGCCGAGTGACCCTAGACGTTTTCCTTTTTGTGGCAGTCCATGCACTTCCCCACCGGGGCCTTCTTGCCCTTGGCGTTTTCCGCCTTGTGGCAATCGATACAGGTCCCGGCCTGGGCCGCGGGGTTGTGGAAAGTGGCCGGCAGGCCGGTCTTCATCGGAGCTTGCGCCGCCTTGGTGTGACATTCCATGCAAGCCTGTTGCGGCGCCTTCAAGGGCTTCTCCGGCTTGGAAGCGTGGTGGCACGTCTCGCACTTGTTGGCCGCCCGCTCCTGGTGCAGCTTGTGCTCGAACTTCACCCCGCCCAGCGGGCTGCCCTTCAGAATGGCTGTATCTTTGGGTTTGGCCTGCCCGGACGCCTGGACGGAGATGCTCAACACAAGCAACAGGCATCCCAGGATGGAAAATGCAACCAGCGCGTATCTCTTGGTCGTGAGCCTGTTCATTTTTCCTCCGCGGTAGAATTGGTACCGGAGATCGGAACCATAAGTATCACCTCGGCGCGGCCACGGGCGCGGCTATCATACAATAAGATTGCCATTTTGCAGCAATGGTTGGTTATCGACGCGGCAAGTCTGGCTCCTGGGCGTTCAAACACACTGAACCCTCAGCGTCGTCTCCGAGCGAGCAGGCCCCCAAAGCTGTCTCCTGCAATCCCACCAGCCCAACTCCCGCGACTTCGCAGAACTGCTAAGAAGATTGTGATTCTTCTGTGAAATCTGGCTCCGTGCACTTGCATCCCGCGGCTCCCTACGCGCTCTTCGCGCGAGAAGCGGCGGCTGCCACGAGCTCGCCCAAGGCCGTGCGAAACTCGGCTGCAGCGGCCGCGTCTCCCAACCGAGGCAGCTCGAGGGGCATGCCCTGATAGAGCATGAGGCAATCGGCCAGGCCCGCCTGCTGCAGCACCGGGATCAGGTTCTGGGTGAGGGTGCCGAGCAGCGCGACGTGCTTTGGCCTGTAGGAGAACTTGATGCGTTTGACCATCGTGGGCCCGAAGCGCTCGGCCAGCCTCGCGCCCTCCGTCGCTGCACTGCCCGAGAAGGCCGGGGTGGCCTCCTCAAGTGGGCACTCGACACACTCCGCGAGGTAAAAGCCGCGCCTCTGGAAGTCCGTCAGGCAAGCTTCATCGCCCTTCTCTGCCGCCTCCCGGATGCCCAGAGCTTGCAGCAAGCTGTCGAAAAGGAAACGCGCCGGGCCCGCCTGTGAGAACGCCCCTTGGTTCGAGCCCTCGTCCAGGAAGTAGAAATAGTCTTCAAGGCGGGGCGGGGGCCATCTAGCCAGGAACAGGATGTCAATGTGAATGGGCCGGAAGCGAGTGGCCAATTCAAGCCGCCGGAGTCTCCGAGCAATGTGCTCGGGGCTCGCTGGCAGGCCGCAGCCGTCGCAAGGGATGAAAGTCATTTGAGCATCCGTGTCGCCCGACCGGCGTACGCGGCAGCCGTTCGACGCAGGCATCGTAATGCAGGCCACCCACGTCGGCAACCGTCGGCAACGCGGAAGTGGGACGTGGTGCCCTGGCGGCGGAGAAAAAAGGGCGTTCCGCGGTCGGAATCGGAACGCCCTTACTTGCCGTGGCTGGGCACCCTGGGAATGTTCCGGGGGTGGAAGGTGGCGACCAGCCGTTCAGCAAGATGCACGAATTCTCCCTCCATCACTGAACCCGGTCGGGTCAGAAAAGTTGTGGAAAAATTGCGGTGCCGCGTACACCGCAAACTCTGGGACGAGCGAATCGGCGTCCCCCCTTGCAATCTCGCTCCTTGGTCATCCCGAGCCCCGACTTCGTCAGGGTAAACTCCGCGAGGGATCACTCTGAGCATTAGCTCCCAGGAATCGCGGGGCGAGTGGACCTTCAGCGGCGCAGCTTGGCGTTCAAGCACCATTTCAGCTCAGGGCTGAGTTCGGTGATGGACATGCCGGCCATGACCAGAAATTTGCAGCTCAACATCTCGCGTGGCTGATCGTCGTCGGGCAACTGTGCCATGATGCGGCAATACTGGCATTCTTGGTTCCAGCAGAAGCGGCCGTAGGGGATGGTCTCCGGGCTGATGTACTGCAGGCAGCGCAGGACCGAGTTCTTCTCCGGCACCTGGAAACGCTTTCCCAGGATGGTAATTTCGACCAGACGCTCGTAGGGACGGAAGGGTTGCGACATGGATTCATTGTGCCTCTGATCGATCCTGCTGTGTTGCAGTTTGGCTAGGCTCAAGTTTGCTCCCTAGATCGAGAAGCTTAGCTGCACTACGAGGCTAGTCCAGATTCCTGTGCCCAACAACGGCGGCGCGGGCTGGGTTGGCCAATGAGCAACTAAAGACTCTCGCAAAATAGAGTAACACTCTTCGGGCGGGTGTGGTATGTTGAGTGCATGTCCACCCTGCTGCGGCCTCGGCGCGACTTCGCCGCCCTGGAAGCGCGCCGGATGCAAG
>JACQDH010000152.1 GCA_016201215.1 Acidobacteriota bacterium
GCTGGTCACCGGGGCAAGTGCGGGGATCGGCTGGGCGCTGGCGGCCGGGCCCGCGGCCGCCGGCGCCAACCTGGTGCTGACGGCGCGGCGACGCGAGCGCCTGGAGCAGCTTGCCTCGCAACTCCGCAGCAACTACGCGGTGGGCGTGCTGCTGCTGGCTGTCGATCTCGCCCGACCGTCGGCGCCCGAAGAGATCTTTGCGTTCACGCAGGGGAAAGGAATCGAGATCGATCTGCTGGTCAACAACGCCGGCTTCGGCGCCTACGGAGAATTCCCCCGCATGGGTCTCGCCCGCCTGCTCGAAATGGTGCAGGTAAACGTCTCGGCCGTTGTGCAGCTCACGCACCTCTACCTGCCCGGGATGATCGAGCGCCGCCGCGGCGACATCCTGATCGTCTCCTCCACTGCGGCGTTCCAGGCCGTGCCCTACATCACCACCTACGCCGCTACCAAGGCGTTTGACCTGCTCTTCGCCGAAGGCCTCGCGGAAGAGGTGCGCCAGTACGGCGTGCGGGTCTGCGCGCTGTGTCCCGGCTCCACGACCACCGAGTTTCACCAGGTTGCCGGGCAACCCGATCGCACCAAACGACGGCAGGAATCAGCGGAGAAGGTCGCGCGGGTGGGCTTGCGGGCGCTGGCGCGCGGGAGGAGCATGGTCGTCTCCGGTCTGGGCAACCGGCTGGGGATGGAGGGGCAGCGGCTGGCGCCGCGCCGCCTGGTCACCCGTGCCGCCGCTGCGCTCTTCCGGCCCCGGACTTGACGCAGTGTAGCGGCGGGCGAAACTTGTCCCGAACCTGCCTGGGCGGGCGAGGGGGGCCGCCATCCCGAGCGAAAGTGAAGTGCCCTTCTATCCACTGGTTCGCGCTGGGGCGGACCGCGAGCCGGCCTCAGGTACAATCACCGTCAGGGGAGCACGGCGATGAACGAAGAGCATCTCGAGGGGCAGCTTCGGAAAGAGGGCTTCTCGCACATCTATGCCTGGCAGGATCGCCCGAACGCCTTCTACCCGGACCATACCCATCCAGTTGAGACCGCTCACCTGATCCTCGAAGGCGAAATGACCCTCACGATGGACGGCCAAACGCACACCTTCCGTGCTGGCGAGCGCTGCGATGTTCGCACCGGCGCCCTGCACTCGGCGCGCATTGGGCCGTACGGCTGCCGCTACCTCATCGGCGAAAAATAGCTATCGCGAGACCGAGACGATGGCACGGTCGAGGAGTTCGACTACGTGGAGGACCTCCTGGCCGGTGCCGTGAATCTCTGCGCCGGCGCGCATCTGCAGCAGGCAGCCTGGATTGGCGGTCACAATGGCCTGCGCCCGGGTCGCGCGGGCGTTCTGCATTTTCTCTGCAAGCAGCTCCAGCGAGGTCTTTGCTTCGGTGACGTTATAGACGCCGGCTGAGCCGCAGCAGTGGTCGGCCAGCGGCATCTCCACCAACTCCACTCCTGGAACGGCCCGGATCAGTTTTCTAGGAGCCTCGCGAATCTTCTGCCCGTGGAGCAGGTGGCAGGAGTCCTGGTAGGTCACGCGCAGTCGCACCTCGCGCAACGGCGCGCTCAGGCCGAGTTCGGCGAGGAATTCAGTGACATCCCGCATGCGCCCGCGAAACACGCGGGCCTGCTCCTGGTCTGGATCGTCAGCGTAGAAGAGCTGCTCATATTCCTTGAGCGTCGAGCCGCAGCCGGCGGCGTTGGTGACCAGGGCATCGAAATCGTCGCGCAGGAAAACATCCAGATTGGTGCGGGCCAACTGGCGCGCAACGTCGCGCACGCCGGCATGCGCCGCGAGTGCGCCGCAGCAGAGTTGGCCGGCAGGCACGACCACATCGCAGCCGTTCGCCGTCAGCACGCGAATCGTGGCTTCATTCAGCGCTGCGAAGGTGACTTGCGCGACGCATCCCGCGAACAAGGCCACGCGCGCCCGCCGCTCGCCCTGCGCGGGAAACGTCTGACCGAGTCGCGCGAAGAAAAACTCTCGGTCGATTTTCGGCAGCAGCCGCTCGCGTTGCGCAAGCCCCAGCAGCTTCAGCAGGCCCGAACCCCGCGCGAGACTTTGCAACCCCGAGCGCTGGTAGAAGCGCAGCAGGCGCGATGCGGTCGCGATGCGGCTCGGATGGGGCAGCAGGTGGCGAAATACGAAGTCCCGTGCCAAGCGGGAGAGCAGCGGGCGCCGGTAATTGTGCTCAATTTGCGCTCGCGCGAGTTCCACGAGCTTGCCGTACTCGACGCCCGACGGGCAGGCGGTTTCGCACGCGCGGCAATCCAGGCACTGGTCAATGTGCCGCACGAATGAATCGCCCAGCGCGAGTTGTCCCTGGTCCACCAGCAGCATTTGCCGGATGCGCCCGCGCGGTGAATCGGCCTCGAGGCCCCACAGCCGGTAGGTCGGGCAATGGTTCAAGCACAGGCCGCAGTGGATACACTTGGCGTAATCTTCATAGAGGGGCCGGTCCGCGCCGGAAAAGCCGCTCAGGGCCTGCGCCTGTGGGGCTTCCTTCTGCTCCACAGTGACCTGCACTGCGTTGAGGACCTCGGCCATGGCGTCAGATGCCCCCGACGAAACGGCCGGGGCTGAAGATGTCCTGGGGATCGAAAACTTTTTTCAGGCGCTGCATCAATGCCAGATCATCGCGCACCGGGCCCCAGACGTTAACTTCGCGCTTCAGTTCCAGTGGACACCACTCGATCATCGGCCGTCCGCCAATTTCCGGCACGGAGCTGGCCCGGATCAATTCCGTCGCCGCCTGCGCGAGTCGCCGGAGTGTCTCTCCGTCAAGAGGAGCCGCAGCGGTCGGCAGCAGCGCGACGAAAACAATTCCCGAGGCGCGCACGAGTGCCGCCCAGGTGAACTGGCTGCGTTCGGCCACTTGCCGCGCGTGTTCGAGGAGCAACTCCATCTGCGTGGGCAGGACACTAATCCGGAAAATCGTGGCCGCGGGGCAGAACTCCATCACATGTTTTGGGAATTCGCGGATGCACCCGAGCAACGCCGACTCTTCTTTGTCGGCGAGCCCGGCAAAGGCTCCCGCGTGCGTTCCCTGCGCCATCCGGGCGAGCTCCGCGCCGTGTCGCTCGACCACGCCCGGCTCACCGGCCGCGGCCACAACCACAGACCAGCATCCAGCCGGCAGCGTCGCGCGCCCGCCGCTCAAAATCTGGGCTGCCTGCGGTTCGACCACCTCCACTAGGCGCGGCTGGAGCGGCGACCGGGCGATGGCCCGGCACAGCGCCAGCGCCGCGGCCGCACTCTCGCAGGAAGCGAGGAAGGTTCCCTGCGCATGCGGCAGGGGAAACGTCCGGAAGTTGACCCGCGTGATCACGCCGAGCGTGCCCAGCGCGCCGATCATCAGCTTGTGCAGGTCGTAGCCGGTGACGTTTTTCACCACGCGCCCGCCGCTCTTGACCGGATTTCCCTCGCCGGTAACAAACTCCATTCCCAACATGTAATCGCGCGTGGAGCCGTAGGCGTGGCGCAAAGGCGTGCTCGAGTTGGTGGCCACAATGCCGCCGACGGTGGCCTGGTCGGCAAACGCCGGCGACAGCGGCAGGAACTGTCCCTTCTCGGCGAGCACGCGGTCGAGGTCCGCGAAGCGGATGCCCGCTTCAACGCCGAGCGTCAGGTCGCCCGGATCGTAGGCCAGCACGCGGTTCATGCGCGACACGTCGAGCGCGAGGTCATAGCCGCGCGGCGGTGCGCCAATGCGCAACTTGGTGCGCCCGCCCGTGGCCATCACGGCCAGTTTTTCTGCCGCGGCAAAACGTACGACTTCGGCCACCGCTTCGGCAGTGCCAGGACGCGCGACGGCCGCGGGCTGCAGGCCGTCCACTTCGTAGCCGGCCAGCTCGGTCGGTTCGGTAATGACGTGACCCTCGCCGACCAGTTCCGCCAGGCGGGCCACTGCCAATGTCGGGGATGAACTCATGCGGAGACGCCCGGGGCGTTTGCGGAGACGGGCATCGGCCGCACGCGGATCTCGCCGCAGCCTTTGCCGAAGGGGAAGAGCTTGCCGGGGTTGAGCAGCCCGCTGGGGTTAAACGCGCCGCGCACGCGCTGCATCAGATCGAGGTCGGCCGGGGTGAACATCAGCGGCATCAGCTCGTTTTTTTCCATGCCCACGCCGTGCTCGCCGGTCAGCGCCCCGCCCATCTCCAGGCAGAACTTCATGATCTCGTTCGCCGTGGCCACGGCGCGGGCGAACTGCTCCAGGTCGCGCTGGTCGAAGAGAATGATGGGGTGCAGGTTGCCATCGCCGGCGTGGAAGATGTTGCCGACCTGGAAGCCGAAGCTCTTGCCGATTTCGTCGATGCGCCGCAGCGTGGCGGGGAGCTTGGTCCGCGGGATGACTCCAACGTCGGAGATTTCCGCCGCATGGACCTCGACGGCCTCGCGCAGGCCCTCGACTTCGAGCAGCAGCACCGCGGCGCTGTCCCGCGGAAAGCCCGCATGGACGTAATCCTCGACCGCGCGCAGCGTCCAGCCGTCCAGCATCTCGCACGCCGCCGGGGTGATGCCACGCGCGGTGATCTCCACCACGGTTTCGGTGGCGTCGTCCACCGAGTCATAGACGCCGAGCAGCGTCTTGACCGCTTCGGGCAGCCGCGAGAGCTTCACGGTGATTTCGGTGATGATGGCGAGCGTGCCCTCCGAGCCGACCAGCAGGCCGGGCAGGTCGTAGCCCGGCGCCTCGACCGTTTTTCCGCCCACGCGAATCACGTCGCCCTCGGGCAGCACCAGTTCGAGGCCGGTCACGTGGTTCGCCGTCACGCCGTAGGCCAGCGTGTGCGGCCCGCCGGCGTTCTCCGCGACGTTGCCGCCGATCGTGCACGATTTCTGGCTCGAGGGGTCAGGCGCGAAGTAGAGCCCGGCGTGCTCGACCGCGCGCGTCAGATCCAGGTTCACAACCCCGGGTTGCACCACGGCGCGCTGGTTTTCGAGATCGAGCTCCAGGATGCGATTCATCCTCGAAAACACCAGCACGATCCCGCCCTGGCGCGCCAACGCCCCACCGGAAAGACCCGTGCCCGCGCCACGCCCCACCATCGGCACCTGGTAGCGGTTCGCGAGCCGCACGATCTCGACGACATCGCGCGTGGAACGTGGGAAAACCACGTAATCCGGGCGCGCGTGCTCGACCGAGCCGTCGTACTCGTAGAGCATCAGGTCCTGGGGCTGGTAGAGCACGCCCTGTTTGCCGAGGATTTGCTCGAGCTCGCGGATGAGTTTCTTGTCGCTCGTGGCCATTTTTCCTCTTCCCGGGCCACTATAGTCCCCGCCCCCGGCGGAGTCAACGCGACAGCGCTGCGCGGTTCGCGCAGCGCCCTTTTGGACGCAGAGGCGATGCCACGACGGGCGCATCTGTGCTACTCTCCGGGCTTTGCTCCTAGTCTTTGAGGCCTGCTGATGAGCAAACCCAAAGTTTTCTGCACGCACCCGCTGTTCGAGACCCCGCGCAAGCTGCTCGAAGAACACTTCGAGGTTGAATACTGGAACCGCCCCGAGCGGCCTCCGCGCGCCGAGGTGCTCAAACGCGTGGCCGACACGGACGCCCTGATCTGCCTGCTCACCGAGAAGGTCAACGAGGAGTTGCTCGCGGCTGCCCCGAAGCTGCGCATCGCCGCCAACGTGGCCGTGGGCTTCGACAACATCGACGTGCCCGCCTGCACGCGCCGCAAGGTGGTGGCCAGCAACACCCCGGGCGTGCTCGATGAGACCACCGCCGACTTTGCCTGGACGCTGCTCATGGCGGTTGCACGGCGGCTGCTTGAGGGCGATCGCTTGGTCCGCTCCGGCCAATGGACGGGGTGGAACCTCGACCAGCTCTGCGGCGCCGACATCTGGGGCAAGACGATCGGCTTCCTCGGCTTCGGGCGCATCGGCCGCGCGGTGGCGCGTCGCGCTTCGGGCTTCCGGATGCGCGTGATCTATCACGACGCGGTGCGCGCGCCCGCCGAGGTCGAGAAGGAATTGAACGCCACGTTCCTCGAGCGCGACGCGGTGCTGGCCCAGGCCGATTTTGTCTCCCTGCACGTGCCGCTGCTGCCCGACACGCGCCACCTGATGTCCGCGGCGCAGTTCGCGAAGATGAAACGCACCGCGTTCTTGATTAACACTTCGCGCGGGCCGGTGGTGGACGAGGCTGCGCTGGTCGCGGCGCTCGACGCAGGCCGGATTGCCGGCGCCGCGCTGGACGTTTACGAAAACGAGCCCCAGGTGCATCCGGGCTTGGTGGGGCGCTCCAATGTTGCCCTCGCGCCGCACATTGCCTCGGCGTCCGTGGAGACGCGCACAAAGATGGCTACCATCGCCGCGGAAAACGTTATTGCCGTGTTCACCGGTCGCCGGCCGCCCACGGCGCTCAACCCCGAGGTCCTGGAAGCAAAGTAGGGGCGCTCTGATGCCGCACGTCACGCGCAACCATGCGAAGCTCACGCTGGAGGGCGCGCGCGCCGTGCTCGCCGCGGCCGAGCGCCGCGCGCTTGAGATCGGCGTACCCATGGATATCGCCGTGGTG
>JACQDH010000145.1 GCA_016201215.1 Acidobacteriota bacterium
GAAGTCTCGAAGTGGCCGGCAAGCCGGTAGCTGCTGAAGTCGGAGCTTGCGCCGTAGGTCAGCCCCTTCTTCTGGCGCACCTCGGTGTTCAAGCGGCTGTTGTAGCCCCCGCCGAAGATGCGGTTGGTGACGTACAGGGGGATGTAGTCCGGGTCGCTGCGGCGAATGCCGGGCCGGCCGGCGCGGATCTGCGTCTGCACGGCGTCCGGTTTGTCAATCAGGAAAATGCGCAGGCCCTGCGGGCGCTGCGGCGCCACCACTTCCGGGATCGCCAGCGCCTTCGATTCCCATGCGCCCAGGTATTTTCCTGCGGCGGCGAAGGCCGCATCGGGCGTGATGTCGCCGGCGAAGGCCAGCAGGGCCCGGTTGGGAGCGTAGTGGGTGTCGCGAAAGCGCACCAGATCGTCGCGGCCGAGGGCGCGCAGCGAATCCGGCGTGCCTTCGGTGGGCAAGCCGTAGGGCTGCCGGCCGTACACCACGCGGTCAAACGCTACGGAGGCGAGATAGCCGGGGTCGGAGTACCGCACGCGTAAGGCGGAGAGCAATTGCTGGCGGCGCCGGTCGAGCTCCGCAGGCTGAAACGCGGCATGAATCGTCACGTCAGAGAGCAGATCCATGGCCAGGTCGAGGTCCTTCTTCACCACCGTCACGGTGACGTAGGTGCCGTCCTGGTCGGCGTTAGCCGCCAGCCGGCCGCCGACAAAATCAATCGCCTCGGCGATTTGTTGCGCCGTGCGTTTCGCCGTACCCTGCGTGAGCAGATTTGCGGTCATATCGGCCACGCCCGACTTCCCCGCTGGATCGTGGATGGTCCCTGCGGCGGTGAGCACGAGTCGCACGCTGACCACCGGCTGCGCGCCCGACGACACGACAAAGACGCGCAAGCCGTTGGCGAGCGTCTTGGTGGCCGCCTTCGGGAAGCGAAACGGTTTCCCTGGCGCGCCGGCGGGCATTTGCGGTTCGAGTTTCACGGCCGGCGCGGCGACGGAGGCCTTTTCCTGCGACGCCTTCGCGGGTGGCGCGCCGGCCTGAGGCGCAGCCAGCAACGCGTTCGCGGGGCCTACCAGGAGAAGAACGGCAACCATGGCGTCTCGTCTATGAATCATCCCGGGCTCCTGAACTCCGTTTTCCGTTTACTGCTTTCCCGTCTGCTTCGGGGGTTCGACCACCAGGACAGTGCGGCGGCCGGGCACAAAGTGTTCCCGGGCCAGGCGCTCGATGTCCGCAGCGGTCACCTTGAGGTAGCCGTCGAGGTCGGTGTTGATCAGGTTGACGTTTCTGCCGAGCACGGCGTAGCGCCCGATGGCGTCCGCTTTTTGCTGTGCAGTCTGGCGGCCGAGAAGAAAGCTTGCGATCACCTGATTTTTCGCCTTTTCGAGTTCCTTGGTGTCCACCGGCTGCGTCCTGATCTGCTCGAGCACGGCGTCCATCGCTTTCTCGCCTTCGGCTGCGGTCTTACCCTGGTTCATGACCGCCAGGGCCCAGAACAGATTGGGTTCCTCGGTGAACAGCCCGAAGCCCGCCGCCTGGATGGCCACGCGGTCTTCGTACACCAGCTTGCGATACAGCCGGCTGCTTTGCCCCCTGGAGAGGATATTCGAGACCAGATCCAGCGGGTAGAAATCGGGGGTAAACAGGGCCGGCATCCGGTAGGCTTCAATGACCGCAGGCAGCGGCGTATTGGAATAGGATTTCGTCACTCGCCGCTCGGCCTGCTGCAGCGGCTCTTGGACGCTCCCGCGGGGAATCGGCTGGGCAGGGCGGGGGATTCCGCCGAAGTACTTCTCCACCCAGTGGACAGCCTCGCCGGGGTTGAAATCTCCGACGATCACCATCGTAGCGTTGTCCGGGCGGTAGTAAGTGCGGAAGAATTCACGCACGTCCTCGACGCTGGCTTTGTTCAGATCGTCCATACTGCCGATCGGGGTGTGCTTGTAGGGGTGCACGGTGAAGGCGGCGGCGTAGATGTCTTCGGCCACCAGGCCATAAGGCACATTTTCATAACGGCTGCGGCGCTCTTCTTTCACCACTTCGCGCTCGGACTGGAAGTTCGCTTCGTCCACCTTGAGGCTGCCCAGGCGATCGGCTTCGAGCCAGATGACCCGCTCAAGGTAGTTGCTCGGGAAGGTCTGCCAGTACACGGTCATGTCGAAAAAGGTGTAGGCGTTGTCGAAACCGCCCACGGCTTCGACGATGCGCGAGTGCTGCTCCGGGGGCACGTGCGCCGAACCCTTGTACATCAGGTGCTCGAACAGGTGCGCGAACCCGGTGCGTCCCGGCCGCTCGTCTTTCGAGCCGACGTGGTACCACATCTGCAGGTTGACCACCGGCACGGCATGATCTTCGAGCATCACGATACGCAGGCCGTTCGAGGCCGTGCGGCTGACCACGCGAAGCTGCGGCGGACGCACCGCAGCGGTGGCCGGCGCCGATTGTGCCCGGCCTGCCGGCGCCACCACACCCACGCAGGCGGCCCACAGAAGAAACGCCCTCACTTTTTTCATTGCGGAACCCCCCAGCCCCCAATGACGACCCAGCAGGATAGCATGAGCCAGAAACCCGCCCTAGCCATGGCCCGGCGCCGCAGCAATGTTTCGTTAGCGAAAAAAGGCGTGTGCGGCCGTCAGTCTTCTACGGAACTGCAGGATATAGATTTCCGTCCGTGCGCACATCTGCGCGCAGCGGAAGGATCCTCGCTAGGGAGGCACCTATCTTCCGCGGCGCCGCTCGGTCGCCGGTGAGACGACCCGCAGGGCGAGGGAGGCGGACCGGTGGCTTACGGACACCGTCCAGTATTGGGGTTCGGGACGCATGGCTTGCCCGCGGGAGCTGCGCCCGACTGGCCTCGAGTGGCCAACGGCACCGCGATGGCCGGCGCGGCCGCGAGAATGACCAGTCCCACGACCTGCCAGGGCTTGAGGTGGCGCGGCGCCGCTTCGGTGGGCTCCTGGATGTCGGTGCTCTGCGCGGCCTCGGTCAATTGCAGGGAGGTCGCCAGGATGGGCGCATCGGGCGCCTGGGTGCCTCGGATGGTAGAAGTCTGCCCCGCGGCAACCTCGACGCACTGCCCTTGCAGGTTGCAGAACCGCACGCGGCCCTCGAAGACGAGCAGTTGCAGGAGGCCGCTCAGGAAGGCCAAGTAGAAGTCCGTGCCCACAACGCCAGCCACGCCCGCGGGCGTGCGCACTTCAAATTTGCCGCCGGGCCGGGCGAGGCGCACAGCCTTGGAGCGCACCCGGCCGTAGGTCAGTTCGAGCTCGGTCTGCTGCGCGCCGGGGTCGTGCTTGGTGACGCGCAGACTCGACTCCGCGCCCACATTCAGCACCGAGCCGTCGTCCAGCGCGATGCGCGCGCGGGCATTGCGCTGGGAATTCACCACATCTTCCCAGAAGACCGGCGCCTGCGCCGCGGCGGCCAGGCGTTGCGCACCGCGCTGGAGGTTCACCGCCGGGATCACGCGCGACACCTGGCCGGCGCGTTGCCCGGCCTGGGACGAGATGTCCGGCGGAACCACCAGCGCCAGCGACACCAACAACACCAGCGAGCAAACGAAGGACGACCGGGTTTTCATCCTCATTCTCCTGAGCGTCTAAGACAGGCACTTGCTTTGTTACTGGATTGCCTGCAGTGTGTCAACGAGGGATTGCAAGCTCTGTTTTCTGCTGGCAACTCGGCCGATGCGCCCGGTCTCCGTTTGTGCCGGGGCGGGATACAACGCCGGGGCGCGCCTGTGCGGGCCACCGCTCGGCTGTGAGGCTCGCTTCCTTGACAGGGACGCCGAGCGGGGTTAGCATCCGCCGCCTAACCGGGCTTTTCCCTCAAAGTCCGTCCGTGAGAGGTGTTTGATGGCTGCCGTCAATTCGCGTCGAGTGCTCATTGGGGCCCTGGCCGGAGGCGTGGTGTGGACCATCTGGAGTATGGTCGTCAACATCGCCGTGCTCGGCCACCGGTACGAGGTCGCCCAGAAGGCTGGTCAGTTGCTGGCGCAGCCGCGGTATCCGTTTTTCTTGGGAATCTGGATCCTGACCCTGTTCCTGCTGTCCTACATCCTGGCCTGGCTCTATGCCTCGGTGCGCACCACGCAGGGCGCCGGGCCGGGCACGGCGCTGCAGCTCGGAACCCTGGTGGGGTTCGCGATGGCGTTCCCGCTTAACTTCAGCATGTCCACCTGGTCACCCATGAGCCGGTACTTCCCCCTGTGGTGGATGATTGAAGTGTGGATAGGCGCGATCCTCGCCACGCTGGTGGCGGGCTGGCTCTATCGGGACTAATCGCGGGAAGCGAAGGGGCCGCGCCGGGCACAGGTCAGATTCGGAACAGCCCGCTCTCTACGCAGCGGCATTTTCGAGCTTGAGAACCGCAGCGGCCATGTCATCGTGCTGGGGATGCCCGGCGACGAACTCTTCCAACGCAGCAAAGATGTGGTGCAGGAGCGCCTCTGCGCCAGCAGCGCGGTTCTGCTCGCAGACCTCTACGAGTCGCTCCATGCCAAATTGCTCGTCGCTGGGGCCGTAGGCCTCCGTGAGGCCGTCGGTCATGAAGAGCACGGAGTCGCCTGGGTCCAGCCGCACCTGGTGCGCGTCGTAGCGCGCCACGTCGAACAGGCCCAGAGGAAAGCCACCGAAGCTGAATTCGCGACACCCCCGGGCGGAGAGGAGCAGCGGGCCGGGCAGGCCCCCGTTGGCGTAGCTCAGCAGCCGCGTCGCCGGGTCAAACACGGCGTATTGCACCGCGCAATGCCTCCCACGGATGCAGCGCATGCGCAAGCGCCTGTTCAACAATTCCAGCACGCCGCTGGGCGGCTCGCCGGTCTTGTTGATCCCGCGCAGGGTGCCCACCGCCAGCGCGGCGTAGAGCGCCGCCGGAAGACCCTTGCCCACCACGTCGCCCAGGTACAAGCCCACGGTGCGATCCGACAGCAGGAAATAGTCCAGAAAGTCTCCCCCGACAGCGGAGTGCGGACGAAAATGGTTGGCCACCTCGACCGGGGGTGCGCGCAGCGGCTCGACCGGCACCGTCGCCCGCTGCAGATCCCGGGCCTCCTCCATCTCAAACTGCCGTACTTGCTCATCCAGCAGGCGAAGCACGTCCACAGCAGTCAGGGTCATGGCGATCTTCTCTCTGCTTGACGATCCACCGGGAAGGGAGGCGGCGATTCCGACAGTCTGGCAGTCTAGCAGACGTCGTTCTCGATCCGTCCCCACAACAGCGCGGGATGTGTCTAAGGTACACCTGTACCACGGGCCGGCTTGCGCCCGGTCCTTCGCGGCGAGAAAATCGCGATCATGCGCACGGTGATTTCGCTTGTTGTCGTCCTGGCTTTGGCGCTGGGCATCTATCATTTCTACCTGAAACGCGCTCAGCCCGCCGGCCCTGGCAGCCTTCCAACGCAGGCGATCAGTCTCACCGGCGTGCAGAACGACCTGATCGCCATTGCCCAGGCCGAGCGCGCCTATTTCGCGCAGAACGGTTCCTACGCCAGCCTGGCCGAGCTCGTGCAGAGCGGCACGATGACCATGCCCCGCGCGGGCCGTGACGGTTACTCCTATTCGATCGAAACCTCCGCCAATGGATTTACAGTGACCGCGCGCTATCTGGGACGCTCGGGCGACTCCGCCGAGGTGCGCTACCCCACGATTACCGTGGACCAGAACATGCAATTCCGCCAGCCCGACTGACCCGCCGCCCACGCGGAACATTGCCACATCCCCCTGCGTATCTTTCTCAGGAGCATGCACCGGGAATCTGCTGCGTCCCCGCGCCCTGCTGCGGGAGCATGAGGAGAAAGAGATGTCAGATAACCTGATCGGTTTGGCCGCAGTGATGCTGATCTTCGGCACGCCCATCGCGGCGTTCTACACGTTCTACCGCATTCGCAAGCTGAGGACGGAAGTGAGGTTGGCCGCCATCGCCAAGGGTGTGCCCGTGCCCTTTGAGGACGAACTGCCGCCGGTGGCGCGCGCGCGCCGCGCCGGCATTCTGCTGGTGACCGGCGGGCTGGGCTACTCCGCGACGTTCGCGCTCATCTCCGTGGTGGAGCGCGACGCCCTGCTGGCGGCGGCCTTCGGCATCATCCCCGTGGCCATCGGCATCGGCTATTTCATTGACGCCACGCTGGTCCGCCGGGAACTCCACCCCTCCGGCTGATCCGCAGGCGCTCCGCCCCTTCTTCCTGTCCTTCCGAACCCCGACGCTCTGCGCCGGGCGAGGAAGCTCTCCGAGAGATTCCTCGCTGCGCTCGGAATGACAACCTCACTCCAACTCGCGTGCGAGCGTCGCCGGGGCGCAGATCGTGCGCGGAGGATCGATGTCGCCGCGCTACGGCCCGCGCTTCTGGTCCGCGACGACTACCCCGGCTTCGGCGTAATTGGTTGCGGGAACATCCAGAAACGCGACGTGAATGTTCTCGCGCTTGGCGCGTCCCTCCTCTTCGAGCGCCTTGGTGATGCGCTCGACGACCTTGCGCTTCTGCTCCGGCGTGCGGCCTTCCACCCAGGTGATCTGCACGTGCGGCATGGATTCCTCCTCGCGGCCAACGCCGCGCATTCTACCGGCAGAGAATCCAAAAGGGAAAAAGTAAAGAAACAAACCGGTTGTGGGTCAGTTTCCGGTTAGCACGTTACCCGGCCAAGTGGCCTCGACCGGGGTCGAGGCCTGTTCCCTAACGCTAGGCATACCATCCGGGGCTAACGCGTCAGTTCACCGGTGCGCGGCATTATGCGTGACCGGTGCAACTGCAGGTTAGCAGGGTGCTGAAAAACTCTGTGTTTGGAACTGCGAATGCACTTTAGTATGCACGAAGGTCAAACGCCGCGTTTGGGGCGGCGAATCTCTGAATTTCAGGAGAACTTCGTGCGCGGGAATTCCAAATTGCAGAACCCGATGTTTTTCGTGGCCAACACCGAAGAGCGGTTGGCGAAGAACCACCCGCTGCGGGCGGTGAAGCGGCGCGCCGACGAGGTGTTGAAGCAGATGAGCCGCGCCTTCAATGCCGCCTACAGCGAGCAAGGACGACC
>JACQDH010000028.1 GCA_016201215.1 Acidobacteriota bacterium
CCGCGAAGAGTATCACTCTTCGCGGCACGGCTCGCACCAGGTGGCCCAGAAGCTGACCAGCAGCGGCTTGCCGTTATAGCGCTGCAGAATCTCCCCGTAGCCCTGGATGTCAATCACAACCGGGTCGGCGACTGCTGTTTTGGGTTTCGTTTGCTGCTGCCGGGGGGCCGCCGGGCTCCGGGAAGTCACCAACCCGAGCAGCGCCAGGGACAGTGCGACACATGCGGTACTTTTGAAGAGGACGCGCGTGTGAATCGGGTGCCGGCTCATCTGTTTTGTCCGGTGTTTTCGCCATCTCGGCTAGGCGTGCGGGACGCGCTTGATGGTGCAGCCGAAGGCCTTGGTCTCCGCCACACGTACGGGCCTGCCGGCTTCGACTGCATCGAGCGCGGCGCGCAGATCACGCGCTGAGATCTTGCTCGCGTTGCGGCTGTCGTCGATTCTCCCGTGGTAGCGCAGGGTCCAGGTCGCGTCGAACAGGTAGGCCTCCGGAGTCACCGAAGCGCCCAGATAATCGGCGACGCGGTTCTCCGGATCCTTGAGGATGGTGAACCCAAGCCCTTTTTCGCTGGCGTGGTGTGCTACCTCGCCGGCTGGCTCGCTGTTGTTCGAGTTGATGCCCACGATCCCAAAGCCGCGCGCGGCATACTCCCGCGCCAGCTCGGCCATGCGCTGGTTGTAGTCGTTCGAGACCGGGCAGCGCGTGGCCACAAAGATAACCAGCGTGCCGCGCGGCCCGGCGAAGAGGTAGAGCGACGCGAGCTCCCCCGAAAGTTTCGCCAGCGACAAGTCGGAAACTTTGCCGCCGAGGGCCACCTGCGAGGCCGGCACCGGCGCAGACGCCTGCCGCGCCCAGACCAGCACCGCCGCGGCCAGTGCCGCCGCTCCCAACACCACAATCGCTTTGCGCATGATTCTCGCTCCCGCCCGTGCGCCTCGGCCACCCATTGTAGTCGCGCTGGCGGTTTGGGTTCAACGGGTGCCCAGGGATGCCCGCGAGCCGCAGGTAGCCGGGGCCCGGTTGGAGGCAAAATGCCAGTGGGGGCTCCTCTCTGGCAAACTCTGCAGTTTCGGCGTTGCGGGCGCGGGTGCCTTCGTGTATGCCCTGGTGTGGTAAGATTGTTGCGGTGTTGACCGGTGTGTCCGCGGGCCAGTTCGGTGTTATGAGACCCGACTTCGACTGGCCTCGCGCCGGAAGACTTGGCACGAGTGAATACGTAAAGCTCCCTCAAGGAGAAGTTCGATGGCTTACGTGATTGCTGAGCCCTGCATCGGAACCAAGGACACGGCCTGCGTGGACGTCTGCCCGGTGGATTGTATCCACCCGCGCAAGGATGAACCGGCCTTCGAGACCGAAACGCAGCTCTATATCCATCCGGCCGAGTGTATCGATTGCGGGGCTTGCGTCCCGGTCTGTCCGGTGACCGCTATTTTTGCTCTCGAGGACCTGCCGGAGAAGTGGGCCAACTTCACGGCCATTAACGCGGACTGGTACGCAAAGAAGACTGCCTGATCGTCAGGGCACGCAAGAAAGTTTCATACAAGGGCTGGATGCGGCGGGCCACTTCTGGCGCGCCGCATGCTTGTTTCTACTCGACGCTCCCCGGCTCCCAGGGGAAAACTGGCTCGGCGGCCGGTCTAGACCTCAATCCCGAGCTTCTGCCTTGCCGCAATCGACATCCGGCTCGGGTCCCAGGGCGGCTCCCAGACAATCTCGACGTTGGCCTCGCGCACGCCCTCGATGGTCATCAGTTTCTGCCGGATGTCTTCGCTGATCAGGCCGTGCGCCGGGCAGCCCCGCGCCGTCAGCGTCATCTTGATGTTGACCACATCGTTTTCCACCTGCACATCGTAGATCAGCCCCAGGTCCACGACGTTGACCGGGATCTCCGGGTCATAGCAGTTGTAGAGCATGTCCATGACGCGTTCGCGGTTGACACTCATCGGCTTGCTCCTGGCTCGGACCCAGACTCTGCCGTGCAGCGATTCCGGCGAGCGGGGTCAGATCTTGTACAGCATCGGGTCGCCGCCGCGCGCGCTGCCCGTCAGCGTGCGCTTGCACACCTGGTCGAACGTGGTCTCGAAGAGGATCCTTTCCACTGCGCCCTGTACGTCCTGCCAGACCTGTTTGAGCCCGCAGGAGTCGCTTTCCGGGCAGGTGTAGGGGCGCTGCAGGTCCACCTCGATGCAACTCGACTGCGAGAACTTCCCGTCCACCACGCGCAGCACCTCGCCGATGGAAATCTTCTCCGGCGACCGCGCCAGGGTGTATCCGCCGCGCACCCCGCGCCGGCTTTCGAGCAGCCCGGCCTTCTTGAGCGCCAGCAGGATGTGTTCCAGGTATTTGAGCGGGATGCGATGGCGCCGGGCGATTTCGTGGATGGTGACCACGTCGGGATACTGCAAACTGAGATAGAGAACAGCCTTGGCCGCGTATTCTCCCTTGGCGCTGATCCGCATGACGCTGGGACCCGATCCCGCGATTAGAATTTCACAGCTACTCGAAGGTGTCAATTGCTCCTGCGGGCGCCTCGCCGGGCGCGCCTTGGACGAATCCGATCTGCGGGAACTCCTCGCGGCCCGGACTGTTGCCGGCTTCGAGTGCGGCAAGCCAGCGGCGCATGGCTGCGCGCAACTCTTCGAGCTTGAGCCCGCGGTGGTTTGACGGAAACTGGTCGAGTTTCCACAGCCCGGCCGCGAGCAGCGAACGTGTTCCTTCGCGGTTGCCGCGCGAATAGTGGTGAAATGCGGCCGCCACCTGAATGATGCCCTGCAGAAAGGTTTTCTCCGGATCGGGCGCAGACAGCCAGATCTCCTCCCAGGTCTCGTGAGCGTCGAAGAAGCGGCCGCAGTTGAACTGCGCGAGGCCTTTTCGGAATTTCTCGTCTGCATCTTCTGGGTTCAAGGTCCGCATCTTGAGGTGGTCGCGCGCTGTGGGCGTTTGAGCCCGGCTCGCGAAACCCCGCATAATAACAGACTGTGCGCTCGGCAAGTGTTGCGTTGCCAAGGTGCGGTTCGCACGAGACGGTCAGAAGCGCGGCTGTGAATATCACCATAGGAATTCCCGATATCAGCCTCGGCGTGATTGAGGTCGAGGACGTGCGCGTCTCCCCGACAGGCGCCGAACTGGCGGCGGAGATGGACGCAGTGTGCAAGCAACTGCGGCGCGAACGGACACTTGAAGATGTGGCGGAGATGCCGCCCGTCCGCGCCGTGCGCGCGATGTTTCGCGCCTGGGGCGTGGACCCGGTGCGCTACCGGCCCTCGTCGGAAGCGCTGCTGCGGCGTGTGGTGCAGGGCAAGGGTCTCTACCGCATCTCGAACGTCGTGGACCTCAACAATCTCGGCTCGATTGAGACCGCCTGGCCCTATGGCACGTACGACCGCGCCGCCCTGGCCCCGCCGCTGGCGCTGCGTTTGGGTCAGGCCGGCGAAAAATACGAAGGCCTCGGGAAGCAGACCTGGCACCTGGCTGGCCGGCCGGTGCTCGTGGATCGGCGGGGCCCGTTCGGCAGCCCCATCAGCGATTCAGTGCGTACGATGATCACCGAAGCCGCCTCCGCCGTGCTGACGGTAGTGTTTGCCCCGGCCAGCAGCGTGGTCGGGGCACTCGAGCAGGCTCTCGAACGTCACGCGCGGCGGCTCGAGCGGCACGCCGGCGCGCGGATCCGGGCTACCGCAGTCCTCATTCCATAAGCGTTTTGTTAAGTCGGCAGCTTCGAGAGTAGTGCTGTTCGGCCCTGGCCTGCGAAATCCGTTGGGAAGTCTCGCAGTGCCGCGCTATGATGTGGGGCTTGTCTTTGGAAGGGGTCCCCGCTTGCCAAGACTGCACTTGGTTCTACTTATCCATGCGCATCAGCCCGTCGGCAATTTCGACGATGTGCTCGAGCAATGCTATGCGCGTTCCTACTTGCCCTTCCTGGAGTGTCTCACACGCCATGCCTCGGTGCGGCTGGGCCTGCACTATTCCGGGCCGCTGCTGGAGTGGATTGAACCGCGGCATCCCGAATTCTTCGATCGCCTGCGGGAGCTGGTCGCTCGCGGTCAAGTGGAGTTGGTCGGCGGGGGATTCTACGAACCGATCCTGGTCTCCATCCCGCCCGAGGACCGTCTGGTACAGATCCGCCGTCTGGCCGACTACCTCGAACAGCATTTTGGCCGGCGGCCGTCGGGTGCCTGGCTGGCCGAGCGCGTCTGGGAGCCTCAACTGCCGGGCTCGCTGGCCGCAGCGGGCGTGGACTACACCCTGGTGGATGACATCCATTTCCTGGCCTCAGGCTTCGAGTTGAGCCAGCTTCACGGCTACTATATGGTGGAAGACTTGGGCGCCACGGTGAAGGTATTTCCCGGGCTGAAGGAGCTGCGCTACCTGATCCCGTTCCGCAGCGTCGAGGAGAACATCGAGATGCTGCGTCGCGTCGCCCGGGAACATCCGGGCCGCATGGCGGCGATGGGTGATGACAACGAAAAGTTCGGCGGCTGGCCCGGCACC
>JACQDH010000146.1 GCA_016201215.1 Acidobacteriota bacterium
CGACGCCGGGTACTACTTCTATGGCAACAAGGAAAAGACTGGCGGCAAGGCGATCATCTGGGCGCGGCCGCACGAAGCTCCGGCCGAGGTGCCTGACGAGCAGTATCCGTTCTGGCTCACCACCGGGCGCGTGCTCGAGCACTGGCACACCGGCAGCCTGACGCGGCGGGTCAAGCAGCTTCACCAGGCCGTACCCGCTGCTTACGTTGAGATCCATCCCGACGACGCCCGCCGTCTGGGCATCCAGAACGGACAGCAAGTGCGCCTGGTCAGCCGCCGTGGTGAGCTCGAGTTGCCGGCCCGCATCGACGATCGCGGCAAGCCCCTGCCGGGCTCGGTCTTCGTGCCGTTCTTTGACGAGAACAAGCTGATCAACAAGATCACGCTCGACGCTTACTGCCCCATCTCCAAGCAGCCCGACTACAAGAAGTGTGCGGTGCGGTTGGAGAAGGTGGGGCGCGCGGAGGGATGACGATGCGACCGCGAGTGCTGCTGATGGCGATTGCGTTTGTGCTGGCGCTTGGCGCGACCGCAGCTCAGTCAGGCAGGAAACAGGCGCCTGCGCGGCCGTCGCCTGCAGCGGCGAATCCGGCCGCAAGCTCGGTTCCTGCCAAGGGAAAGAAGGCCGTAGCTCCTGCTGAGCGGCCGCTACGCCGCGGCCGACTTTACTTCGGCGTGCCGCCGACCATCCCCCACGATGCCGGGCCGGAGATGAACGAGTGCCTCACCTGCCATGCCGACAAGGACTCAGGTGTGCCGCTCACTCCACATCCTGCGCGAGTGCGCTGCCGCCAGTGCCACGTTGCCGCCGAAGATAAGGCCGGCGAATTCCATAAGACCACGTTCACCGGGCTGCGTCCGCCGCCGCGTTCACCCCGGCTGCATCTCAAGGCGCCGCCGCTCATGGCACATCCCGTCCTGCTGCACGAGAACTGCCTGGCTTGCCACGCACCGGGCGCGCGCCAGGACGTGATCGCCACACCGCACCCCAATCGCGTGCGCTGCCAGCAGTGCCACGTTCCACAGCGGGCGAGCGCGGGCGAGTTTGTCGCACGGCAGCCGTAGGACGGGCATTGGGGAGCGACCGAGTGGCGGCTCTGATGACAACGACTCAGTTGTCGCTTCAGCATCCTAAGGAGATCATTGCTCAGTATCTTCATCAGCCCTCCTTTGCTTGCACATATCTTGGAAACTGTCACTGTTATCTCAATCCCGCAAGGTCCGGTCATCATCGGCCAGGGCGACATGACCTATGTTTGCGGAGCCTGCGAAAACATACTCGTTCAAAACGTGGAATACGGATTAGATGGATTCTAAACCGGTGGGGATGCTGTCAGAGGTTGTTCTGGAGACTTCCACGGAGTGAAGGACCGGAAGCGCGAGCGGGAACAACAAGTGCGCCGGAGGCCTATTTCGGGATGCGACTGAGCAGGCGGGCTAGAATGCTGCGCCTGGCCTTACGCGGTTTGCCCTGAGCGGCATGGATGGCCCGGAGTCGCGCGCGGGCACCGGTGTGATCGGGGTCGAGTTCGAGCACTTTCTCGTAGTGCGTGCGCGCCCGCCAGGGCAGTTTCAACTCTTCATAGAGTTTGGCAAACTGGAAGTGCGCCCAGGCATTCAAGGGATCAAGCTCGAGCGCCCTCTCGAAGTGGCCCACGGCCTCGCGGCGATACTGCGGCACCACCGCCAGGCTGCGCGCCAGCAGGGCATGATACTTGGAAGAGTTCGGCTCCATCTCCGCGGCCTTGCGCAGCCAGAGGATGGAACCCGCGAAGTTCCGCGCCCGCAGGCATTCCCGGCCCTTCTGCAGACACTCCTCGGCGCTCTTCTGCGTCTGGGTCTTGTTCTGACCCAGGGTGAAGGCACCGGATTCGGCCAGGCGCTGGTCATAGGCCCGGCGCGAGGCCTCATCCGCCAATGTCTTGTAAGCCAGCGTGAGCGAGTCCATCAGCCGGTGCAGCTCTGCGGTCCATTCCAGTCGGGCCATGTGCCGGTCGGGATGAAACCTGCGTGCCAGTTCGTAAAAGCTGCGCTTGATCTGCGCGCGCGAGGCGATGGAGGTCACGCCCAGCAGTTGATAATAGGTGCCCGCCTCGGCCAGATCGAGCAGCCGCTTGATTTCCTTTTCAAACCCCGCCGCATCACCACCGCCCGGCGCCGCAAACTTCTGCCAGTCTTCCGGCGGGCTGGCGATGCCCCAGACGTTGCCCGGCACCTCGAACTCCACTCCCACCTGGAAGAGTCCCTGCAGGCGCCGCGACTTCTGCACCCAGGCCACCCGCGCGCGCAGGCGGTGCGACTCCAGGCTGGCCGCGGCGCCGGCGATTTCCAGCGTGAGCCAGGCGTTCTTCTCCACGTGGTACCTGGAAAAGTAGCGGCAGCCGTGACAGTTGATGGATAGTGTGGCGGTGTGTTCCTGGAGTGGCCTGCCGGCGGCGTCGTGGCCCGCCACGGCCAGCGGCACGGCCCGCAGCAGGCGCGTGCTGCGCCGCTGCTGCGCATAGAACTCGCCGGTAGCGCCCCCTTCAGCCACAAGCTCCTCGGGCGAACTTGTCTAGCTTACCGAAGCGGTCCAGCGTTCACCACGCGGCGCACGGCAGCCATGCGAAACAGTTACTCTGCTTTGCCCGGGAGTGTGCCAGCAGGAGCGCCTGTTCTGAACGGCCAGCGGGAGGTCTCGAACGTCAGACGACCAGTTCGTCGTGCTGGCTGGCGCGCAACACGAACAGGCAGCCGGTTTCCGTGCGGCTCTCGCCGTGGATGCTGTCGGGTTCCGCCCGGCAGTAATCGCCGGCGCGCATGGTCTGCCCTTCGACAATCAGATCGCCGTCCAGAAGGTAGAGCTCTTCAACCCCGACATGATGGTGACTCGGATAGCGCGTGCCGGGCTCCATCCGGACCAGCAGGGTGTTGTAGCCGCGCTCCTGGTCCACAAACAGCAGCTTGCTGCTCAGGCCGGCGACCCCGCCCGGCTGCCAGGCCATCTCCGCCGAGCGGGAGATCAGCAGGCCGCCCTGCTCGAACAGGACGCCCGGGCGCGCGGGCACGGCGTGCGGCTGCAAGCTGGCGGCCCGCTCGAGCAGGCGCCCGCGCAACTCCTGCGGCGGGCGCACCGGCTGCGGGGCCATGGCCAGTTTTTCGGTGACCGGCCGCAGCGAAGCCACCTCGGCGACGCAAACCGTGCAGCCCTGGTGCAGGTGCTGCTCGAAAGCGGCTTTTTCATCTGCGGGCAAGGCGTCAAGCGCGTAGAGCGCGGCCAGTTCGCGCGATTCGTCGCCCGGCTGCAGGTGTTTGCCGGCCATTTTGCTTTCGTTCATGGAGCCTTCGCTCATTGTCCCTCTGCGCAAGGGCTCAGAATGTCCCGCAGGCGGAGCATGCCGACCCGGATGCGGGTCTTGATGGTGCCGAGTGGTTGGCCCGTGCGGGCAGCGATCTCGCTGTGACTCATTCCCGAATAAAAGGCGAGCTCGATGGCCTCGCGCTGCTCCGGACCCAGGCCGGCCAGGGCCGCCTGGACGACGCGCTGCAACCCGGACTCGATCACGGCTTGCTCCGGGCTGGGCGCGGGATCGGAGACAGCGGTCGCCAGGTTGATGGGCTGTTCCCGATCTTGGGTGCGACGCGCGCGGGACCTCAGGAAGTCGATGGCGCGACTCCGCGCCAGCATCAGCAACCAAGCCGTGGGCGCGCCCCGTTCGCGGGAATAACTCGAGGCTAGCCGCCAGACCTGCGTGTACACGTCCAGGGTGATCTCCTCGGCGGCGGCGCGGTCGCCCACGATGCGGCACACCAGCCCGTGCACGAAGCCGCTCGTGGCGTCGTAAAGCTCGCCCAGCGCGGCCTGGTCGGACTGGGCGATGCGCCCAATCAAGGCGGCCCGGCGCTGCTCCTCGTCCCGCCCCTCGACCGCGGGTTTCGTCGTCGCCACGGCGGAAACCATACCTCACTCTCTTACGAAGTGCCAGCCTCGATTGGATTGGGGAAAGCAGGCACCGGGGAGGGCCCCTCAGGGAAACCTCATCCAACCCGGGAGCTTTTCCGTAGTAGTGGACGGCAGTGGTTATCCCAGGGGAAAGCAACCCGCCGGGGGCCGGCCTGTGGTCGGAGGACTTGGCGAGGGGCGTCAAATTTTCACGAGCTCGCTCCTGTTCAGGCTGCGGGCAGAGGAGACAATCATGAGGAAATGGGCACGAGTCATGCTGGGAGCGGCGCTGGCCGCCTCTTTGATGGTGGGCGCGGCGCAGGCGTCGCTGGCCGCCGACAAGGCCACCAAGAGCCAGAAGAAAAGCGGCAAGATGGCCAAGGAGAAGTCGCTCTACGAGCGGCTGGGCAAGAAGGAAGCTATCACCGCCGTGGTGGACGAATTCGTGGGGAACGTGGCGGCGGACAACCGCATCAACGCTTTCTTCGCCCACACCGACATCGCCAAGCTGAAGATGAACCTGGTGAACCAGATTTGCGAGGCCGCGGGCGGGCCTTGCAAGTACACCGGGCGTTCGATGAAGGAAGCTCACCAGGGCATGGGTGTGGGCTCGGCCGACTTCAACGCGCTGGTCGAAGACCTGGTGAAGGCGCTCGACAAGTTCCATGTGGGAGATAAGGAAAAGAACGAACTGTTGGGCGTGCTCGGGCCGATGAAGGGCGACATCGTCGAAAAGCCGTAAGCGCCCTTGTGTCGCCCCATCGCAGGCGAGAGGGCGTCCCGACATGGGGCCCTGTGGCATCGGGACGTCCCCTCGTCCTCACCTCCATTTCGCTGCTGCTCCACGGCCGCACTCCGGACGTTTTCCTGACCTGAGACTTCGGTGGTTCATCGGGACGGCCCAGCAGTGCCGATGCATCAAGTTTTTCTCACGGAGACCCCCCCACGCGGAGCTAGAGCCATGAAGGGTTTTCTGGGTACCGGGGCCACGTTCCACGCCGACCTAAACCTTCTGGCGCAGTTTGCTATGGGCCTGGCGCTGCTGGGCGGGATGTTGCTGGCGCGCAAGAAGCGCTTCGCAGCCCACGGCATCTGCCAGGCCACGGTGATGCTGCTCAATCTGGTGGCCATTGCGCTGGTGATGTGGCCGTCGTTTCGCGCCTTCGAGCCGCAGTTGCCTGGCGCGCTGCGCGACCGCTACTTCGCCGTGGCCACGGTTCATGCCACGCTGGGCATTGCTGCAGAGTTGCTCGGGATTTACATCGTGCTGGTGGCCGGCACCAACATTCTTCCCCAGCGGCTGCGATTCCAGCGCTGGAAGCCGTGGATGCGCGCTGAACTGGCGCTCTGGTGGCTGGTGCTGTTGATCGGCGTGGGCACTTACTACGTCTGGTATCTCGCTCCCGAAGCCAAGGCCACACCGCGCGCCACCGCGATGCCCGTCGGCCGCGTCACCGTGAAGGTGACGAATTTCGCATTCATTCCCAGGGAAGCCAGTGTTAAGACGGGAACAACCGTCGCGTGGGTGGACGACGCAGGCCGCCACTCGGTCGAGGCCGACGACAGCTCGTTCAAATCCGAGACACTGGTTTCCGGCAAACAGTTCGAGCACACCTTCACCCAGCCGGGTGTGTACGCCTATCACTGCGGATTGCACGGCGCCGCGGGCGGCAAAGACATGGCCGGCGTCGTAACGGTGGTGAAGTAGGCTCTTTTTCACCCTATAGCGTCAGCGTCTCGCTGGCTCTTTGCAACGACCACAGAGCCGGTCGGAGGCCGGCGCCACGGAAGACGCACG
>JACQDH010000147.1 GCA_016201215.1 Acidobacteriota bacterium
GACTTGCACGCCGGCGACTGCGTCCACCAGGATCAACGCGCTGTCGGCGGCGATCAACGAGGCTTTCGTCTCATTTACAAAGGTGCTGTAGCCCGGCGTGTCGAGGAAATTGATCTTGGTCTTTTCAGCCTGCCCCGGTGCGGCCCATTCGGCAAACGCCAGGCCGGTCTGAATGCTGATCTTGCGGGCGATTTCTTCTTCGTCCCAGTCGGTGACCGTATTGCCCTCCGCAACTTTTCCCAGCCGGTTGGTCATGCCGGCGGTAAAGAGCAACGACGACACCAGTTGCGTCTTTCCGGTGTCGCCGTGGCCTACAATGCCCACGTTGCGAACCCATTGGCTGCCGTATGCTTTCATGTTCGTCCCCTAGAAGGAAGGAGTTCCACAGGCGCGCGGAGCGGCGCCCGCGAAAACTCGGATGCTAGCACGGCCCCGCACGCCCCGGCAATCGCAATGGCGGATTGGGAGAGCCTACTCACATCGTATCCCCCTGGCGAAGTTGTTGTGCCTGAGTGAGAAGAGGCGGCAGGAGCTGTTCACCCGGCACAATTGCGCGTTTTCTAGGGGGAGACGACAAACGAGCCGTCAGGAGCGACGTAGCCGTAGGCCATGCGCGGCGTGTTGAAAGCGAAGCCCGGCCGACCGTCGCGATCGAGGAGAATCAGCCCGCCGCGGCCACCGGCGCGCTCGGCCAGCAGGCGGACACACGCGCTCGCGGCCGCGTGCGGGGCTGCCGCTTGCTGTGCAGGATGGGCAGCAGCGGAGTGGCGCAGATAATCCACCGCTGTTTTCGCCATCACGATTTTCATGATGGCTTCACCCCAGCCGGTGCAGGAGACACCGCCTGCCTGGACATCCGCGTAGCAGCCGCAGCCCACCAGCGGCGAATCGCCGACGCGGCCCGGCCGCTTGCAGCAGGTGCCGCCGGTCGAAGTGCCCGCGACCACGTTCCCTTCCCTGTCGAGTGCCACGGCGCCGACTGTGCCGCCTTCGTGGCCGAAGTGGTGCTCCCAGGAGTGGGCGCCTTCGCGGCAGCGACGCCAGGCGGCGCGCTCGCGCTCGATCACCAGTTCCTCGGGGTCACAAACCGGGAGCCCCTGCTCGACGGCGAACTGCTCGGCGCCCGCACCGACCAGCATCATGTGCTCGCAGGATTCCAGCACCTTGCGCGCCAGCCGAATGGGGTTGCGTACGCGCTCGACCACGGCCACCGCGCCAGCCTTCAAGCTCTTCCCGTCCATGACGATGGCGTCGAGTTCGACGCGGCCCTCGCGATTCAGATGCGAGCCGGTACCGGCATCGAAGACGGGATCGTCTTCGAGCACCACGATGGCGGCCTCCACAGCGTCGAGCGCCGAGCCGCCCCGCGCCAGGATTTCCCAACCCGCTTCGAGCGCGCGCCGACAACCGGCGCGGCAATCCTCGACAAACTCGTCGGGAATGGCCCACGCGCCGCCGTGAACGATCAGGGAAGGTTTCATGGGCAAAGATGGTGTCAAGGGGATGGGCAAGCTCAGTCTAGAAAACCAGATCCAGCAGGAGCAGCAGCGGGCCCAGAAACATCAACGCGAAGCCACCCAGCATCACCAGCGTGCCCAGGCTGCGGTGCGACGTCCTCATGGCGGAGAGAGGAGCTTCTGCAGGCGAAACGCGGGAGGGATCTTCCCGCAGGCCACCGTGCCGCGTCACCTCCCGGCGCAAGATCCGCAAGAAGATCTGGAGCCAGTAGAACGCTTCCGTCCGGGCCTTCCAGAGCAGGTGTGCTCCCGCGAAAAAAAGCAGAATGCCGATCACGCCGACAACGCCCAAAGTTATCACCTCTCCGGGTCACCGGGGGCACAGCAAGCAGCGCCCCTACGCCTCTTCATGAATGGTCTTCAGGCGAACCAACTCAAATTCTTTCTTACCGGCCGGGGTATGCACCTCGATCTCATCGCCCACGCGACGGCCCAACAGCGCCCTGCCGATCGGAGAGGTCGTGGAAATCAGCCCCTTGGTCACGTCGGCTTCCTCCGTGGTCACCAGCTTGTACTCCACTTCCACCGACTTCCTCAGATCGAGCAGCCAGACGCGCGAGCCGTAACCCGCGCGGTCGGTCGGCATATTGTTCAGGTTCAACATGCCGATGTCTCCCAGGCGCTTCTTCAGTTGCCCCAGCCGCGCCGAGAGATACCCCTGGCGCTCCTTGGCAAACTTGAATTCGGCATTCTCCGAAAGGTCGCCGTGCGCTCGGGCCTTCATCAACTCCTTGGGAAGCTCGTGGTGCAACTCGTATTCGAGCGCCCCAATCTCTTCCTGGAGTTTTTTCTTGATCTTGGTCAGCGGATCCGTCATCACTCGTCACTTCGTGCCCGGACCCCGCGGCACGGCCGCGCCCGGCTACCGGGCAAAGAGTACTAAAGCACCCCCGTACCCTCCGCGCGCCCTTGCGCGCGGTTCAAAAAACGACCCGGTGGGCTGCGTCTTCAAAATCGCAGCTCAAGCCGAACCCAAAAGTGGCGGAGAGGGGGGGATTCGAACCCCCGACACCGGTTTTGCCGGTGTAACTGCTTAGCAGGCAGCCCTGTTCGGCCACTCCAGCACCTCTCCGCGGACAGATTGGCCGTAATGCGCGAGGCAATCGCAGGCGGCCCTACGGGCCGCGCCGGCTGAAGGCCTGCCCGGAAAAGTATAACACCGAGAGGTTCCACCAGGTAAGCGAGCGGCTCCCGGGGCAGCGTGCGGCCGGGGTGCCGGCGGCTATTCCGGCTTGATGTGCCCGATCATCCCCAGCGGCTCGCCCTGGCTGACCGGCGGGGTGGCCACGACGTAGAGCACGATCCCGGAAAAGGGTGCGCGGATCTCCTGCACGGTGTTGCCGAAGAAGTCAGTCAGCACGCCGAGCAGCGTGCCCCGGGCGACGCCCTGGTCCGGCTGAACGCGCGCGTGGAAGATGCCCGTGGCCGGGCTGCGCAGGACTTCACTACGATCGATCCAGATGGGATGCTCGACGCGCTGCGGCACGCCGGGCAGCATGCCGAAGTGGCGCAGGAGATTGAGGATGCCGGCCTCAGCCAGATCCGCGCCGTTCGAGTCCACGCGGCCCAGCAGCCCCGTCTCGGTGGAGATGGCCGGTTTGCCGCGGAGAATGGCGGTGGTGGAAGTATAGACCGACCGGGCGGGGTCGGTAGGGCGCTGGGTTTCGATCACGATGTGATCCAGGCCGAAGGCCAGCACCATTTGCTTGCTCTTCTCATTCACTTCGGGTGTGCCCACCGCCTCCCAGTAGGAATAGGGCCGCAGGGCTTCGTTGCCGTCGCCACAGTGCAGGTCCACGAGGTAATCGGCCCGGTCAATCACGTCACGCGTGAGGGTCGCGGCGATGCGCTCGGAGACAGTCCCATCGGGCTTGCCCGGATAGACGCGGTTGAGGTTCTTGCTGTCCACCGGGCTGTAGTAGATGGTTCGCCCCAAGAACGACGGCATATTCGCGACGTGCACTACGATAATCGTGCCGGCCAGCTCGCGCGGATCCACTTTCGCCGGGAAGCGCTGCAGGGCGAGGATGGGCGAATACTCGTAGCCGTGCGTGCCCGCGACCAGCGCGAGCAGCGGGCCGGGCTTGCTGCCGTGAATCACCGTCACCGGTATGCGCGTGCCGGCATCCGCACCCTTGGGCACTTCGAGGAAGCCGGAGACGCGCGTGCCCGCCGGCGCGATGATTGTCCCCACGGAGAAATCCGCGCGCTGCGCGCGAGCCGCGCCGGCCAAACCCAGCCACACGACGCACACTAGGAGCATGACTCGCCACTTTCTCATCGCTGTGCCCCCTAGCCTCTAAGTCGGCGGATCCTGCGCGGTGGCCGGACGGTTCTCCCGCGTCGTGCGGAGCACGCCGGTCTCGTCCATGTAGAAACTGCGGTAGCCGTAGTTGCCGGGCCGCGCCAGCAAAACGTAGTTATGCACGGCGCCGTCGCTGCCCACCGGCCCGGGAGTGTACTCCACGCGGTAGCCTTGGCTCAGCGCTTTCTGTGCCGGGCCGCGCGCGCGGTCGGCCAGCGCTTCGAGCGAGTTCGGATAGGCACCGCGTTGTGCTGCGGCGTAGTCGCTGAGCGCACCGCGGATTTCGCGCAGAGTCGCAGCCGCCTGGGATTCGGCTCGGGCAGCGGGATCGCCGCCGCGCTCCGGCAGCACATACCAGAGGAATCCCCAAAGCGCGGCTGTCAGAGCCGCCAGCAGGACGGCCCAGCGCAGGAGGATTGCGGACAGGCTGCGCTTCCTGGCTAGCGGGGCGAGTTCCTCGGGGCCCGGGGCGGTCAAGTCCGCGCCGCAGTAGGGACAAATCTCGGTGGCCTGGTTGATGGGGTATTCGCATTCGCGGCAGGTGTACATGGCTGGACGGTGCGCCCAAGCAGACCCGCAGGCTCCCCGCGGGTTGAACGCGGCCATCCTACCTCAACTGCGGCAGGCCGGGTCAAACGGTTGCGCCGGCCAAGGGGAGAGCATTTCCAAGCAAGCTTGTGGGAACCCCGCAGGCAACTCCCGGCCCGGGTGAGCTATCATCTGCATAGAGGAGGGTTGCCATCGCTTGATGCCTGAAGAGAATCCAGGCCATCGCCCGGCCATTCGCCCTGCGAATCTCTTGCAGCAGTTTCTTCTGACCCACGCCGAGACGGTCGAATGGCTGCTGGCCAAGAGCGGAGCCGCCCGCTGGGGATTGACGCGGGCGCGATTCGCGCGGGCGCTGCAGCGCAGCGTCGAACATCACTTCCGCGGAGGAGCGCAGAGTGGAAATCCCGCCGCCGCACAAGTGGTGGCCTACCTGAAAACGTTGCACGCCGAGGACTTGGCCCTGGCCTGCGCCTGCAGCGAGGGCAACGAGCAGGCCTGGGAACACTTTGTGCGCGAGTACCGCCAGGAGCTGCACGCCGCCGCGCGCGCGATCCTCAGTTCCAGAGGCACGGCGGACGAGGCGGGGGCGCGCGAACTGGCCGATTCGATCTACGCTGAACTCTACGGCCTGAAGCAACACGGAGAGCAACGCCGCTCGCTGCTCGACTACTACCACGGCCGCAGCAAGCTCTCCACGTGGCTGCATGCCGTGCTGACACAGCGCCACATTGACGCCCTCCGCGCGGGCCGGCGCACGGAATCCCTGGAGGGAAAAGACAAAGCGTATGTGGCCGAAACGCTGCGGGCCCACGGCACGCCTGTCCCGCAGGACCCGGACCGGGCGCGACACCTAGCCATGCTGCAGGAGGCACTGCTGGAGGCGTTTGGGTCCCTTTCCCCGCGCGATCGCCTGCGGCTGGCTTATTATTATGTGCAGGAGCGCACCCTGGCGGAGATCGGCCGGATTCTGGGCGAACACGAAGCTACGGCCTCGCGCAGTCTCGAGCGGACCCGGCGCGAGTTGCGGCACCAGGTCGTGCGGACCCTGCGCGCCAAACGGCTGCTGAGTGACGCGCAGATTCAACTGTGCTTCACTTATGCCGTGGACGGGTATCCTTTTGATCTGACCCGCGCACTTTCTCCCGAGGCTTCCGAGCCTAAGCGCGAAGAGAATTGAAACCGGGAGGCGCCGGCACAGAGTGGTGCAAGAATGATGCCCGGTTTCGTTCTAAGGTAGGACAAAGGCAGCGATGGACGAACGTCACCAGGAAAAGGTCTTGGCCCGGCTGCTCGCCCGCAATCTGCGGCAACACCTCCAGCCGGGCGGCGCGGACTGCCCGGATGCCGACCTCCTGGCTGCCTATTCCGAGCGCTCGCTCGGTGATGCCGAGACCCCGCGCCTGGAGGCACATTTTTCCGTCTGTGGCCGCTGCCAAGAGGCGCTGGCAGCACTCACACTGAGCAAGAGCGAACCCAGCACGGCAGCCGACAAAGAACTTGTGCCTGCTGTAGAAGGAGAGGTCGCAGGCGTGGTTGCGGCCATGGCAGAGGTGAGTGCGGCAGCTCCCCCGCCCGCGACGGTTGCCATGAAAGCGGCGGCGCCGGCCGCGCGGCCTGCCGTCCTGGGGTCGCCGGAATATGTCAAACCCAAGCGTCGTTTCTGGAGCGTGCGCTGGCTCGCTCCGGCGGTGGCCGCAGCAGCGGCAGTGCTCCTGTGGATTGGACTGCGTCCTCACCTCTTCGTGCCGCGGGCACCCTCGACGCAGGAGAAAAGCAAGATCGCTTCGGCGCCGACGGCCGAAGTCACCCCCTCCGGGACTCCTGCAGAGCCACCAAAGGAACTCGCACAGAACGTACCGCCACCACCCGCCGCGGAGGTGGAAGGCCGGGCACAACGGGCGGTTGACGAGGTTGGCCGAGCGCCGTTGAAAGAACCGGCGGCGAAGCCGCGCGGTGCGCAGGCACTTGACCAGTTGCAACGCGAACCGCAAACACTCATGTCTGAAACCACCGGCCAGCAGCCGTCGGACAAAAAGCGCGTCACACGCTCCGGAGCCGCCGGAATCGTGGCCACTCCAACGGGCGCCATTTCCGGCGAGAAAGAGCGCGCCGATGAGGCCCTGGAAGCAAGAAGAAAAGAAGCGGAGACCGCTGGTGCTGCGGCAGCGAAACCCGAGGCGGGCGTAACGCAAACGGTCGAAGTCACTCGGGCAGCCGGGAAGACCAATGCAGACAAGCTGGCCGAGAAGCCAGCGGGCGTCGCCACTTTGGCCACTTTGGCCGCGCCGCCGCCTGCAAGCAAGGCCGAGGAGGCTCCCAAGAAAGCTGCAAGTGTCCAGGCCGGCGCGGGGCCCGACGCGCCACCCCAGCAATTCAAGGCTGCCATGCGGCAGAGAATGGTCTTTCCGCCAGCACAAGTGAGCGTCACCACTCCCAACGCCTCGGTGCTCTGGCGCGTGGGCCCTGCCGGCCAGATTGAACACACGCGCGACGCCGGGCGCACCTGGACGGCCCAAGCCAGCAACGTAGAGGTGGATTTGGTGGCCGGCTCTGCGCCAGCAGAGACCGTTTGCTGGGTGGTGGGTCGCGCGGGAACCGTTCTGCGGACTACCAACGGCGAGCACTGGGAAAAAGTCTCTCCGCCCACGGCGATGGACCTGATCCGCGTCAAAGCCGTGGACGCATGGAAGGCGACCGTGGTGGCTGCCGACCAACAGCGCTACGTCACCTCCGATGGCGGCAAGACCTGGCGTACTTCCACCGAGTAAAGAGCGGTCAGAGAAATCTGCGCCGACCGCGTGGTTGCACCGTACTCCGATGCCCATCTCCCCCAGGCCCGGCGGCCAACTTTCCATGCAAGGAAACTGATCATCTCCGTTCTAATCGGTGAGGGAGGATCATCATGAGATTGGCAAACGTACATAAACTTCTCGGGGCGGGCTTGCTGGCAGCGGCCCTGCTCGCCGCACCCGTGTTCTTGTTTCACCGCACGACCGCGCAGGCAGCGAATCCATCGGCCAAGACCGAAGAACAGCCTGGCACGACCTCAAGCGACCAGGTGGACCTGGCCGTGACCGTCTACAACTCCAATATCGCGCTCGTGCGCGACGTGCGACAGATTGACCTGCCCAAGGGCGAATTCCGCCTGCGCTTCATGGACATCGCCTCTTCCATCAATCCGGCGACGGTGCACTTCCGCTCGCTCACCGAACCCGCGCGCTTGGGCGTCATCGAGCAGAATTATGAGTACGACCTGCTCGAGCCGCAAAAGCTGCTGCAAAAGTACGTGGGCCGTGAGGTCACTCTGGTGCGTATGCGGCAGGAGAGCGGCACGACCAAATGGGATGAGGTGAAGGCCACGCTGCTGGCCTACAACAACGGGCCGGTGTGGAAGATCAGCAACGAAATCGTCACCGGCATGTCCGCCGATAGCTACCGCTTCGCCGAGCTTCCCGAGAATCTCTACAGCCGGCCGACGCTGCTCTGGTCGCTCGAAAACAGCGGAGGGCGGCGGCACAAGGTGGAGGCGTCCTACCTGGCCGGCAACATGTCCTGGAATGCCGACTATGTGCTGACGGTGGGCCGCGACGACAAGTCCGCCGACCTCGACGGCTGGGTGACGCTGGTGAACAATAGCGGTGCAGCGTTCAAGAACGCCAAGCTGCAACTGGTGGCCGGAGACGTGCACCGCCTGGCCGAGGAATACCGGCGCGACGCCATGGCGGTCAAGAGCATGGCCATGGCCGCTGCCGAGCGTCCCCAGTTCGCGCAGGAAGCCTTCTCCGAATATCACCTCTACACGCTCGGCCGGCGCACTTCCATCTTCGACAAAGAGAGCAAGCAGATCAGCCTGCTCAGTTCGACGGGCGTCCCGGTGGAGAAAGTCTTCGTAGTCGAAGGGCAGCAGTTCTACTACCGCAACGCCCAGCACCCCGGCTCGCCTCTGAAAGACAAGGTGCAGGTCTATTTCAAGTTCAAGAATGACCAAAAGTCGGGCCTCGGGATGCCCATGCCCGCCGGCGCGGCGCGCGTGTATCAGGCGGACTCCAGGGGCGGCGTGCAGTTTGTCGGCGAAGACCGCATCACCCACACGCCCAAGGACGAATCATTCAGCCTGCACATCGGCAACGCGTTTGACATCGTCTGCGAGCGCAAACAGACCGACTTCCGGCGGCTGAGCGACCGGCTCTACGAGATGGAATTCGAGATTACGCTGCGCAACCACAAGGACAGGGCCATCACCGTCGAGGTCAACGAACCGATCGGCGGCGACTGGGAGATGCTGCAGTCCACCCACAAGTGGATCAAGACCGACGCCTGGGCCGCGCGGTTCCAGGTGCCCGTAGAAAAGGACGGCACTTCGGTCCTGAAGTATCGCATCCGCGCGCACTGGTAATCGGCGCTGGCGGCGGGAAAACAACCCATCGCCAAGAACACGGCCGGTCTCCCGAGCGATGGGGCCGGCCGTGGCGTTTCCCTCTACAGGTTGTCGAGGAAAAACTGGGTGACGCGATTGAACAGATGGATGCGTGCGGGGCGGTCGCTGATGCCGTGGCCCCGGCCGGGATACATCTGGTATTCGACGTAGCGGCCCGCCTTGATGAACTGCTCGGAGAGCCCCACGGTGTTGGCGAAGTGGACGTTGTCGTCGCCGGTGCCGAAGGCAATCAGGAGCTTGCCTTTGAGCTTGGCGGCATGGGTCACCGGCGAGGATTGCTTGTAGCCCTCCTCGTTTTCCTTGGGCAAGCCCATGTAGCGTTCGGTGTAGATGGTGTCGTACTGACGCCAGTCGGTTACCGGCGCGCCGGCGAATCCCACCTTGAAGACGTCGGCGGCATTCAGCATGGCGATGCAGGTCATGTACCCGCCGTAGCTCCAGCCCCAGATGCCGATGCGCGCGCCGTCCACCCAGGGTTTTGATTTCAGAAAGTTGACGCCAGCGACTTGGTCGGCCAGCTCTTCCTGGCCCATCCGGCGATAAAGCACGGTTTCAAAGGCGTGGCCGCGCGCGGCCATGCCCCGATTATCCAGCGCGAAGATGACGTAGCCCTTCTGCGCCATCATCTGGTGCCAGAGGAAGTTTGCACTGCCCCAGGCGTTACGCACCACCTGGCCATGCGGCCCACCATAGAGGTGCACGATCACCGGATACTTGCGCGAAGCATCAAAGCCCGGCGGCTTGATCATCATGGCGTAAAGCGGGGTGCCGTCGGCGCCGGGCACGGTGAAGAACTCCACGGGCTGCAAGCCGTAGGTCTCGAGCTCCGCCACCTTGTTCTCGCTGATGACGGCCTGCAGGAAGCCATCGCTGCGCATCAGGTTTTGCCGCGGAGGTGTCATCGCGTCCGAATAGGTATCCACATAGTGTTCGTAGTCAGGCGCGATGCTGACGGTGTGGGTTCCGTCTTCGCGCGACACCCGCCCCAGCGCGCCATCGTCGAGCGAGACGCGGTAGAGGTGACGCTCGAGGGGGCTTTTTTCGGCGGCCATGAAATAGACCGCGCGACGCTTTTCATCCACCGCGGCGAGGCCGGTCACTTGCCAGTTGCCGCGCGTCAGTTGCTTCAGCAGTTTTCCACTCAGCTCGTAAAGGTAGAGGTGGCGGAAGCCGTCGCGCTCGCTCGACCACAGGAACCGCCGGCCATCGGCGAAAAAGTAGAGGTCGTCGTGCAGGTTGATCCAGAATTTGTCCTCTTCACTGAGGATCACCCGAGTGCTGCCGTCGGCGACATCGGCGAAGAGCAGTTCGAGCTTGTTCTGCGGGCGATTCATGCGCTGGATGGCCAGGCGCTTGCCGTCGCGCAGCCAGGTCACACGGGCGATGTAGATATTCGTCTCGCGGCCGGTGTCCATCCAGCGGGTCTTGCCGCCGGTGACCGGCACGACGCCTACGCGCACGACTGGGTTGGCGTCGCCCGCCTTCGGATAACGCATCATCTGAGTTTCGCCGGTGTAGGAGAGGAGATTGACCAGCGGGTATTTCGTCACCGGCCGCTCGTCCATCTGCAGATACGCGATGTGCGAGGAATCCGGCGCCCACCAGTAGGCCGTGCGAATGTCCAGTTCCTCGGGATAGACCCAGTCGAGCTGCCCGTTCATCAATTCTTCGCGGCCGCTCTGGGTCAGTTGCTTCTCCTGTCCGGTAGCCGTGTTCACCACCCACAGGTCGTAATTCCGTACGAAGCTGACCCAGCGACCGTCGGGAGAAATCTTCGGATCGGTAACCTCCGCCTTGGTCTTTCCTTGCGCCGCGCCGGTGAGCTTCTTGGCGGTCTTTTTCGTCAGGTCGAACCAGTAGAGGTCCCCGGAGGAAACAAAAAGCAGCGCATCGCCCCCCGGTGCCCAGAAGTACCGCTGTGGCGTGACCCGGCCGAGGCCGGTCTGCTGGCCCTGCGTTCCACCGGAATGCGGCAAGAACTCCACCATCATCTCCGAGTCCACCAGTTTGCGCCGCTCGCCGGTGTCGGCATCGAGGACCCAGATGTCGGTTTTGGCCTCGGGGCCCTCGCCGGTGCGCTGGAAATAGCTGAGCAACTTTCCCTCCGGGCTCCACTCAAGGCCTGTGGTCAACGTGCCGCTGAGGCTCGGCTGACCATAGATGCGCTCGACGGTGAGCGGCTTGGGTGCCGACCCTGGCGGCTGGGTCTGCTGCGTGCGGACCGGCACGGAAACCAGGGCCAGGATCGTCGCGAGTAACGCGACCCTGCTGCAAATGCGGTGGCCTGACTGGCAATTCACCAAGAACCTCCCGGAGGGCGCGCCATTGTATCCCGTGCAGGACGGATCGGGAATGGGCGCAACGCGGAATTGGCCGGGGAAAAGAAGCGCCTCAGCTTCCTTGCTTCTCCGCGATAAAGATCATCTCAGGCGAATCATCGCGCAACGGCGAGCGGTCGTAATTGCCAAACAGTTCGACAACGCGGAAACCGCAGCGCGCCAGCAGATGCTCGACCTCGAAGCGGAAGAAATAGCGCACGGTGAAGGCAAACACCAGGCGTTCGCTCCGGCCGTCAGGGTGCGTGACGTTGTAGATCAGCTCCACGTCATTGCACTGCTCAGCGCGATGAAAGGCCGCGACCCGCTCCGTGAGTCTCAGTTTGCGCCCATCGGGCAGCATCACCTCGGGATAGGGCGAGGATTCTTTGGTGAACACCGGGTCGTGCATGCGGCGGGCATCGGTCTGGAAAAAGTCCACAAGGAGTTTGCCGCCGGGCGCCAGGTGGTGGTGAGCACAGCGCAGGCAACCGAGCTGTTGTTCGACCGCGAGCAAATGCTGGAAGGGACGGAAATGAATGGTGATTAGACGAAACGTCTCGCCGAGATCAAAGTCGGTCATGTCCCCGTGAGCCAACTGGACGCGCTCCCGGACCTGCGCCGGCCCGTTTTCGAGCTTGGCTCGGCAGCGCGCCAGCATGGACTCGGAAAGGTCGAGGCCGGTGATCCGGTGACCCGCCTGAGCAACCGGTAGCAAGACTCGGCCCGTTCCGCAGCCGAGCTCGAGGATCGGGTCCCCTTGCGTGCGGGCGACATCGAGATAGAAGTCAAGATCCTGCCGTCCGGCAACCGGAGGCAGATAGTCGTAGTACTCGGAAACGAAAGATTCGTACGAATAGAGATTGGCCTTGCTCATGCCCGGGCGCTCCGCTTCAATCAGCAATCACTGCCTCGGCCTCGATTTCGACCAGCATCTCCGGCGTGATCAATCGGGTCACCTCGACCATCGTCGTCGCCGGGCGGATGCTCCCGAAGAACTCTCCGTGGGCGCGACCGACTTTCTCCCACTCGGCGATGTTGGTGACGTACATGCGCGTGCGCACGACGTCGCGCAGGCTCGCTCTGGCTTTGCCGAGCGCCGCCTCGATATTGCGCAGCGTCTGCACCGTCTGCGCGTAGGCATCACCAGCGCCAACGACCTTGCCGCTCGCGTTGGTGGCCGTGGTGCCCGAGACGTGCACAGTGTTCCCTACGCGGACCGCACGCGAGTAGCCCACAATGGGCTCCCACGGCGTTCCGCTCGAAATATTCTCCCTCCTCATGTCGCCCCCTTCGAAACCAGGTGCGGAATTGTAACCTGCGCCGCGACTTGTTGCCTGCGAAACGTCGGCACCCGCTGGATGGAGAACCCATCCGGCGCGTGGTAAACTCCGGGGGAGTTTGCCGCAGAGATTGCCCGCCCCTACAGACGGGGGCTGGAGATGACACTTTGAAGCGAGTCC
>JACQDH010000148.1 GCA_016201215.1 Acidobacteriota bacterium
CGGCTTGCATCCGGCGCGCTTCCAGGGCGGCGAAGTCGCGCCGAGGCCGCAGCAGGGTGGACATGCACTCACCATACCACACCCGCCCGAAGAGTGTTACTCTATTTTGCGAGAGTCTTTAAGTGGTGTGAACGGTCTTGAAACAGTAACGCACCACGGACCTTCGACCATCGGAATCGACACCATCTATCTCTCGAAAGGCCAGATTCCCGAACGCTTCCTGCGCGGCGCCGGCGTTCAAGAAACCTTCATCACTTACATGAAGTCGCTGGTGGTGAACCCCATCGAGTATTATTCTTGCTTTATCAGCTATTCGAGCAAAGACCAGGATTTCGCCAACCGCCTCTATGCCGACCTGCATACCGAAAATGTCCGCTGTTGGTTTGCGCCGGAACACTTGAAAATCGGCGACAGATTCAGAGCCCGCATTGATGAAGCCATCCGCATCCACGACAAGCTGCTGCTGGTGCTCTCAAAGGACTCGATTGAGAGCCCCTGGGTAGAAGACGAAGTCGAAGCCGCTTTTGAGAAGGAACGACAGCAGAATAAGCTCGTGCTCTTTCCGATTCGGTTGGATGACGCCGTGATGACAGCCTCACAAGCATGGGCCGCCAGGGTACGCCGAATCGTGCACATGGGCGACTTCACCCCGTGGAAAGACCACGACCAATACAGGACGGCCTTTACCCGCCTCCTGCGCGACCTCAAAGCCGATGACAAGACCAAGTCAGCCTCCTAAACCTGAGAAGGAGACCACGCTGGGAAACTTCAGTTTGCTGTTAGCCCGAAGACTGGGCGAACTTCATAGAACATTTCGTCAAACCTTTTTGGGAAGAACATAAAACGAGAGGATGCACCCTGGCCTAGAAGCTCTTGGAAGCGCGTCTCTACTTCGGCGTCCGGATTGAAAACCCACAATCGTTTGAGTCGCACCTGGCCGATAGTGCCCAGCGCGTATAAATACGTAAAGAAATTATCTGTATCGGGCAAGGAATACCCACAAATGAAAATATTCTCGGCATCGGCCAGCTCAGCCGATGCGCCACGCCAGACGGGTTCGAGGTACTCATGGTACTGGGCTTTGTTCCAGGTTGGAGGGACAACATACGGGCCACTGACTCCACCGCTGGGACAGTGCTTAAACTCGCGACTCATCGAACTCAGTCGCAGCGTGACATTTGACAAGCCCGCCAAGTCCCAGTAGCGTCCCTCAAAAAAGTTCGAAAGAAACCAGGGCACCACCTTGCCGCAAACGGAACATGTGCCCCAATTCAGCGAGCCATGTAGCTTCAGCAGTGGTAGAGCATCTTCGTCTTCGCTTACATCCAGGCAATAACGGACGGGTATGCTCCCAAAATGAAAGGCGAAGTCCGCACAAAGGTCGTAGTTGAAGGTGATGATTGAAAAGGCTCGCAGCTTGTGAGAGTTGAATGGAACGGGCGAAGTTGAGTTGGGCGGCGAAATAGCTTCCCGTATCAATCCCACAAGTCGCGGGTAAGGGTCCGGCGGACGTATCCTAATCTTCCGAAACCGGAAAGCGTACGCTGGCCTCAAGCGTTCTCTCGATTACGCGCTTCATTGCTCCACGTAGTCGTGCAATTCTCTCGGGCGCGAAAGTTCCCAACCGACCGAGGAGCCTGGCCATTTCGAACGCCGCGAAGACAGACTCGACGTTGTCTAAGTCTATGGTAGCCTTAGAATGCGCCCGTTGCAGTTCTGCAATACCATCAAAGACCAAGCCGAAATCCTCGGCCGCGTCGCCGACCTCCGGACGCTTTCTGAGGTTGTAAGCCACATCTAGAAAGTTTTTCATCAAAGGGGCTCCCGCTGACTTGGAAGCGCCCGCGCCAAGGATGAACACTGTCTCGCTCATTGGCTGCTCCTCGCTTTCGAACGCGCCCTCTTTTCCCTGGGCTGAAGCCGCTTCCGGCAGTTTATCATTGACATACTTCTTTCACTTAGATAGTCTGGCATGCAACGCTCGCCAAGCGCTTTGCGGCTCCATTCGGCATTTGACCGTGGACTTCCAACTGTGGGGCTTGGACTGTGAGCTGCCAACTATCTCCCCAGGCATCTGCCATCTGTGTTGATCCGTGTTCATCTGTGGTTCAACGCCAGCCGCGGGGCATGTCCGCGCTGGCAAGTCCTTTGGAGTGCACAAATGCAAGAAGACCCGCACCTGCAAGTCCTGTAGATTCTGCACTTAGCCCATTTTGGAGCCTTAAGTCCCACAGATTCAGCACTTACAGGAAACATATAGGGGAGGGGGGAGGGGGGCTCGATTTCAACTTGTACTTTCAACGTAGAACTTTCAACTTGGGACTCTGGCCTGTCAACTGCTGCTGTCAACTTTGAGCGTGCTAGGTGCGCTTGATTTCGCTGGCGGTGCTGCCTAGAATAGGGGCTTAATCTATGAATGTTTTGCGGCTCAACTGGATCCTCGCGATGCCCAGCGGCCTTCCGCTGGGCTGCGGCGTTTCTAGGGGCACCTTTTCGTCGTACCTGAGGCAAAAATGATTGAGATACCCATCCCCGAGGGGCTGACATTTGACGATGTGTTGCTGTTGCCGGGCAAGTCCTCGGTGCTGCCCACCGAGACCGACACGCGCACCTGCCTGACGCGCAAGATCCCGCTCAACATCCCGCTGGTCTCCGCGGCGATGGACACGGTGACCGAATCGCGCCTGGCTATTGCCATGGCCCGGCAGGGCGGCCTCGGGTTCATCCACCGGAACATGACGGTCGAGCGCCAAGCCGAGGAAGTGGACCGCGTGAAGCGCTCGGAAAGCGGGATGATCGTGGACCAGGTGAAGAGGAATTTGGACCAGCCGGTCAGCGCGATCATGACCAAGGAAAACCTGGTGACCGTACCCGTGGGCACCACGCTCGAAGAGGCCGAGCGCATCCTGCAAAAGCACCGCATCGAAAAGTTGCTCGTGGTGGACAAGGATTTCAACCTGAAGGGCTTGATCACGGTCAAAGACATCCAGAAGAAATTGGAGTTTCCGAACGCCGCGAAGGACGAGCACGGGCGGCTCCGCGTCGGCGCCGCCATCGGCGCCACGGGCGATTTCCTCGAACGCGCGCAGGAGCTGGCGCGGGCCAACGTGGACTTGCTGGCCATCGACACCGCGCACGGCCACACCACGCGCGTCATGGAAGCCATCCGCGCCGTCCGGCAGCGCCTGCCGGAGATGCAACTCGTGGCCGGAAACGTGGGCACCTATGAAGGCGCGAAGGATCTGATCACCCTGGGCATCGACGGGCTGAAGGTGGGCATCGGGCCGGGCTCCATTTGCACCACGCGAATCGTGACCGGCGCGGGCGTGCCGCAAATCACCGCCATCCTGGAAGCCGCGCGCGCCGCCCAGGGCACCGGCGTTCCGGTGATCGCCGACGGCGGGATCAAGTATTCCGGAGACATCAGCAAGGCCGTCGCCGCCGGTGCGTCAGTGGTCATGATCGGCGGTCTGTTCGCCGGCACCGAGGAATCGCCCGGGGAAACCATCCTCTACCAGGGGCGCACCTTCAAGTCTTACCGCGGCATGGGCTCGCTTGGCGCCATGGAGACCGGGTCAGCGGACCGCTATGCGCAAGAGGGGGCCGAGCGCGGCAAGTCGGTTCCGGAGGGCGTGGAGGGGCGCGTGCCGTACAAAGGCGCGCTGGGCGGGCTGGTCGAGCAGCTCGTGGGCGGGCTGCGGAGCGGCATGGGCTACTGCGGCGTGTGCAGCCTGAAGGAGCTGCAGGAGCGCGCGCGCTTTGTGCGCATCACCTCCGCAGGACTCCGCGAAAGCCACGTGCACGACGTCATCATCACCCGCGAGGCGCCGAACTACCGTGTCGAGTAATTCGCCGGCCAACCGTCCGCAGCCCTGCGGCGCGCGCAGGAGGCGGCTCCGCTAGCATGCGCTGGCTGCGGCATTGGGGCCCGGCAATCGTCTGGGCGGCTTTCATCTGGTTCCTCTCCACGCATTTTTTCACCGCGGGGAGCACGTCGCACGTCATTATTCCGATCCTACGCTGGCTGCTGCCGCACGCGTCGCCCGAACTGCTCGAAGGCATGCACATCGAGATCCGCAAGACAGGCCATTTCGTCGAGTATTTCATTCTCAGCCTGCTGGTGCTCCGCGGCGTTCGCGGCGACCGCAAAGGCTGGCACCCGAAATGGGGCCTGGCGGTGGTGGTCATCGTGGCCTGCTACGCGCTGCTGGACGAGGTGCACCAGGCCTTCGTGCCCATGCGCACGGCCTCCCCGTATGATTCGCTGCTCGACAGCTCCGGCGCCGTGGTGGCGCAACTGGTGGCCTGGCTGCGCGCGCTGCGCCAGGCCCGAGACCCGGGAAAGCCGGCTTGACCGGAGAACAGTCGCCCGTTCGCCGTGACCGAATCGCATCCAGTCATCGCAAAGCCCGCGGGAGGACGCATGAGGTGGCCACGTTTTCTGCACCGCGCTCTACTTCATGCGCTTCCGGTCGTCGCTCTGGCCGGAGCGCTGGCGCCTGCGGCCGGGGCGGCCGAACCAGTCACCTACGAGCTGCACTTCGAGCGGCCGAACACGCATCTGCTGGCCATCACGGTTCGCGTCAGCGGTCTCGCCGGCCATGCCGCGGAGTTCGCCATGCCCGCCTGGGCCCCGGGGGCGTACACCATCAACGAGTACGCCAAGATGGTGCAGGAGTTCAGCGCCTCGGGGACGGATGGGCGGCCTCTCGCCTGGCGTAAGACCGACGAGCAAACCTGGCGGGTGGAACTGGGCGGCGCCACCGCTGCGATCGTCCGTTACAAGCTCTACGGTAATCGCCTCGCGAATGCCTGGGTGCAGTACAACGACCGCCACGCGCACATCCCCGGACCTGCAGCGTGGATGTACCTAGTCGGCGGCAAAGAGCGGCCCGTGCAGTTGAACATTCAGGCACCGCCTGGCTGGCGCATCGCGACCGGCCTGGAGCGTGCCAGCGAAGGGGTGTTTGCCGCTCCGGATTACGACACCTTCGCCGATGCCCCCATCGAGATCTCCGACTTCGCTGAGAAGACGTTTACCGTGGACGGCACCACCTATCACATCGTCGTCCATGACGTAATGGGCCGCAACGATTTCGCACCCTTCAGCGCAGACACGAAAAAGATCGTCCAGACGATCGTGCCGATGTATGCCGCCACGACCGGCGGGCGTCGCCCGGCGCCCTTTGCGGAGTACTGGTTCCTGTTCCATCTCTGGCCGGGCGCGGAGGGCGGGCTCGAGCACCTGAACTCAACGCAAATCAACTTCACCACGGAGTGGTCCAGCACGCAGCCGGCGAAGCGGTGGGGGAACGACTACGTCACGAAGCTCTTCGTCACCGCGCATGAGTTTTACCACGCTTGGAATGTGAAACGCCTGCGGCCGAAGCCACTGGGGCCGTTCGACTACTCACGCCCGGTGCTCACGCCATCGCTGTGGATTTCCGAGGGTCTCACGAGCTACTACGGCGAGCTGGCGCTGGTGCGCGCCGGGTTGGTGCGCCCCGAGGCCTATCTCGATTCGGTTGCGCGGCTGATCACCGGGTTCGAGCAGGAACCCGGACGGCGCGAGCGCAGCATCGAAGAAACCAGTTGGGACACCTGGTTGCGCTTTTCCAACAGCACCACGGAGAGCAATTTTTCCAACGTTTGGTACTCCTACTACGACGGCGGCCAGATCGCTGGCCACCTGCTCGATTTCGCCATTCGCCAGGCCACCCACAACGAGAAATCGCTCGACGACTGGATGCGGCTGCTCTATGAGCGCCACGCGCCGCCGCGGCCGGGCTTTGAGCCCGACGATGCCGTGCGTGCTGCGTCCGAGGTGGCGGGGCGCGACATGAGCGATTTCTTTCGCCGTTACATCCGCGGCAAAGAACCGCTGCCGTATGAGACCTACTTCGGTTACGCCGGGACCCGCATCGAAAAGTTTGTGCATCCTGAGGCCGCGTGGCTCGGCGCGACGCTGAGGCGCAATGATGACGGCCACGCGCGCATCAGCAACATCCTCCCCGGCAGCCCGGCCGAGCGCGGGGGGCTCGACCGCGGCGACGTCATCGTGGCCGTGGAGAACAAAGCTGTGAACGAGGAGGAGTTCGCGCGCGCGGTGGGCGCGCGCCGACCGGGGGACACTTTGAAGCTCACGCTCATCCGCGCGGGCGAGCTGAAGCAGTTGCTGGTCACGCTCGGGGCCGATCCGTACGTCACCTACGTGCTTAGACCGGTGGAGAATCCGACCGACCTGCAGAAGAAGATCTACCGGAGCTGGCTGGGCCTGCGCTAGCGCGATCCGGAGGCTCATTCCCGAAGGCCGGGCAGGCGCGCATCTTTTTCGCGCGCCAAAGAAAAAGCCCGCCCCAGCTTCGGGACGGGCTTGGCGAAATCGGATGGCGTGGGCCAGCAGCTAGGCGCCGGCCTTTTCTTCCTTGGCCTTCTCGGGCTGTTCCTTCTGGCGGCCCTTTTCCTTCTTCTCCTTCTTCTTGAGCTCCGAGCCGATCAGCTCGAGGATCGCGACCTGGGCACCGTCGCCGATGCGCCAGCCGGCCTGGACGATGCGCGTATAGCCGCCGGCGCGGCCGGCAAAGCGGGGGGCCAGATCGTTGAAGAGCTTCTTCGTGGCCGCGACGGTCATCAGGTAGGCGGCCGCCTGCCGGCGCGCGTGCAGGGTGTCGCGCTTGCCGAGCGTGATCATCTGCTCGACGAGCGGGCGCGCTGCCTTGGCGCGGGTGAGGGTGGTAGTGATG
>JACQDH010000149.1 GCA_016201215.1 Acidobacteriota bacterium
CATTCGCTGCTTCCGCGGTCTTTTGGCGGAACTTTACGATCTGCCCGTAGTCCGTGCTTTTCACGTGCAGGCTGCCGGGACCGTGACAATCCTCGCATTCCACTTTTTCCTGGTGGTGCGTCGCCCGGCTGAAGTTCTTGAAGACCTCGGCATGACACCCCCGGCAGGTGTCGGAACCCACCTTCTCCGCGCCAGGGATTTCCCGGTATTTCGCGAAGGCTTTCCCAGTTTGGGAATTAGCCGGAGCGGACTGGAGAGAAGGGACGGCTAGGCCACAGAAAAGACAGGCGGCGAAAACACAAGCCAACGGGAAGGGCAAAAACTGCGGGCGGACTCGCATGCGCGCCTCCAGAAACACCTGTCGGCGCGGCAACCCCGGGTCCCTGCCTGTCATGTCTAGCAGCTAATGGGCAATAACTGGGCTCAACTGGAGCTCGGTGTCTATCCCTCAGAGTCACAGGAAGATAGCTCCACGCATGAATGGATGAAAAATGTGATGAAGCGAGACTCCCCGGCCGAATTCCGCTCCAGGTTGCCACACGGTGGGCGAAAGAGCGCACTCACCGACCAGCGGGTCAGTCAAGCCTTGGTCAGCAAGTCGCAGACTCCCTTCGCGCAGCTCCACAATCACAGCAGAGGAGTAAGCAAAGCCACCGGTTGAGATGCCAGGGTCGGAAGGATGTCGTTTCCGCAGGGGAAAGGGTCAAACACTGGGCGCGCAGAATCAGTGAGTTCTGAACCGGGTTGGAGATACGCGCCGCGAGCATGCCGGCGATGGTATCCAGCGAAGACGGCGAAGTAACTCACTGGCTTCCCGGGCGTGCTATGCTGGCGCACCCGAGGGCAAAGTGAGAAGGCGCCGCACGCTCATCACCTCCCCGCTCGAATGGCAAATGACTGCTGCTCCCGTAGCGCATCCCGCGCTGCCGGTACTTGCGGAACGCGGCGGGACGCAACTTCGCACGCCCCGGCCGGTCGTGATTGTGGATACCCGCGAGCAAAACCCATTTTCCTTTGCGCGCTTTCGCGGCTGGTTTGCCGGGGTGGAGAAAAAGCCGCTCCGACTGGGCGATTACTCGGTGGCCGGACTAGAAGAGATTTGCACCGTGGAACGGAAAGACCTCTCCGACCTGGTGCACTCGCTGAGCGTCGAGCGGCGGGCCTTCGTGGACCGCCTGCGGCAGATGAGCCGCTACCCGCAGCGTCTACTGGTGATCACCGCGGCGCTCAGCCAGGTGAAGTCGCGCTATGAACATAGCCGAGCTAACCCCAACCACATCACCCAATCGCTGATCGCGGCGCTGGCGGGTTTACAGGTGCCGTTTCTCTGCGTCGAAACCCACGAGTTGGGCGAGGAAATCGTGGCCTCGTACTTGTACCAAGTCTTCCTCTACCACTGGCTGGAAACCAATGGCTACGGCCGCTGTCTAGCAGAGGACGATCTCTGAAGCGGATTCCCTGCCCATAACTGTCCAACTAGCGCCGTGGGTGCGAGGTTTGGCGACCTGAAACTGTCGCGGGCTCCCGACGTCGTCGGGGCAGAATCCGCCCGCGGCTACAAACGCAGGCGAAGCGACGAAACTCTCGGAGAGATCCCTCGCCCCGCAAGAGCGGGGCTCGGGATGACAAACGCCGGCGCTAGTTGCGGAGGGGTTTGCCGGTTTTCAGCGTGTGGGCGATGCGCTCCTGAGTTTTGCGTTCGCCGCAGAGGCTGACGAAAGCTTCAGCGTGTGGGCGATGCGCTCCTGAGTTTTGCGTTCGCCGCAGAGGCTGACGAAAGCTTCACGCTCGAGATCCAGGACGTACTGCTCGCTGACGAATTGCGGGGCGGAGAGCGGGCCGCCGGCCAAGACATTGGCGAGTTTGCGGGCGACCACGGCGTCGTATTCGGTGATGTATTCGCCGCGGAGCAGCATGTGGATGGCGAGCTTGGCGCCGGCGAGGAACTGCTCGCCGAGAACGCGGATCTGCGTCGTGGCCGCCCCCTCGCCTGCGCTCGGAGCCAGCGGCCGGTAGCCGGCGCGCAGCACGGCGAGCGCGGTCTGCTTGGCGTCGGCGACCAGGCGGTCGCGGTTCATAGAGATTAGATCTGAGCGGCGCAGATAGCCCAGCTCGCGCGATTCTTCGACACTTGTACCTACCTTGGCCATGGCGATGTTTTCAAACACGGGCTTGAGCGCGTGGAAGAGGTCCACGTCGAGTTCCGCGGATGCAGGCGTAACGCCCGCCGCCACAGCGGGAGAAACTCCAGCTTTTTCGTTGGCGCGGATGAGCATCTCCTTGGTGCCGCCGCCGGCGGGGATCAAGCCGACGCCGGATTCGACCAGGCCGATGTAGGCCTCCGCGGCGGCGTGAATGCGCGCGGCGTGCAGGCTGATTTCGCAGCCGCCGCCCAGGGCCATGCCCTGTGGGGCGGCCACCACGGGCCGCGGGGCATACTTCATGGCCAGATTCACGTTTTGAAATTGGCGCACGGCCATGTGGATGTCGTCCCACTCCTGCTCCTGCGCCAACATGAACAGCAGGACGAGGTTGGCGCCGGCGGAAAAGTTTGGGGCCTGATTGGCAACGACCATGGCGTCGAAGTCGGTCTTGAGCCGCTTGAGCCCTGCGTTGAGCATCAGGATGAGGTCGGCGCCGATGGCGTTCATCTTGGCGTGGAACTCGCAGCAGAGCACGCCATCGCCCAGGTCAATCAGGCTCGCGCCGGAGTTTCTCTCCACCTCCCTGGATTGGTCCTTCAGTGATTTCAGGATGAGGATGCCTTCGGGCACGACCTCCTGCCTGTACGCAGCGGAGGCCAGATCGAAGTAAGACGCCTGGCCGTGCTCGTGCTGATAGAACGACTTCTGGCCGGAGGAGAGCAGGCGGGTGACCAGCGGGGGCAGCGGCTTTTTCTCTTTTTCGAGTTGCTGCGCCATGGTTTCCACGCCGACGGCGTCCCACAGCTCGAACGGGCCGAGCTCCCAGGCGAAGCCCCAGCGCATGGCGTGGTCCACGTCCACGACGCTGTCGGCGATTTCCAGGACGCGTCGCGCGGCGTAGAGGCACATCTCGGAGATGGCGCCCCAGAGGAATCGTGCACCATTGTCGCCGCCCTGCCCTGCGAACACGGGCGCGAGCAGCGCGCGCAGGCGCTCTTGCGTGTCTTCGATGTTTTTGCCCGCCTCGATCGAGGCGAGCCGCGCTTTCTGCTGCGGCCGGTAGTCCATCTTCTGCCAGTCAAGCGAGAGGATTTCGCCCTCGCCGTCTTTTCTCACGCGCTGGTAGAAGCCCCGGCCGGTTTTCTCGCCCAGCCATCCGCGCTTGAACATTTCTTCGATGAACGGCGGGACACGGTAGATTTCGCGCGACTCATCGTTGGGAACGTTTTCGTAGATGTTGCGCACGACGCTGACCAGGACGTCGAGGCCGACGATGTCCGCGGTACGGAAGGTGGCCGACTTGGGCCAGCCGACCGCCGGGCCGGTGCAGGCGTCCACTTCCTCGATGGTCATCTCGAGCTGGGCCATCAGCCGCAGCACGTTCAGCATGGAGAAGGTGCCGATGCGGTTGGCGATGAAGTTGGGCGTGTCCTTGGCCACCACGACGCCCTTGCCCAGCCGGCGGTCGCAGAAATCTTCGAGCGTGGCAAGTACGTCGGGCCGGGTCTTCGGCCCCGGAATCAGCTCGACGAGCTTCATGTAGCGCGGCGGGTTGAAGAAGTGCGTGCCGGCCCAGTGCTGCTGGAAATCGTCGGAGAGGCTTTCCGAGATCAGCCGGATGGGCAGGCCAGAGGTGTTCGTGGTGACCAGGGTGCCGGGGCGTCGGTGGGAGTCCACGCGCGCGAGCAGGGTGCGCTTGATCTCCAGGTTCTCCGCCACGGCCTCGATGATCCAGTCGGCCTGGGAGCACCAGGCGAGGTTGTCTTCAAAATTGCCGCAGGTGATGAGCCGGGCGAGGTCGGGAGTGAAAAACGCCGCCGGGCGCGATTTCTTGGCGGCTTCGAGGCCAGCGCGGACGATGCGATTGCGCACGTTGGGATCCGAGAGGGCGAGGCCTTTGGCTTTCTCTTCGGCGGTCAGTTCCTGCGGAATGATATCGAGCAGGTAGCAGGGCACGCCGGCATTGGCCAGGTGCGCGGCAACGCGCGCGCCCATCGTGCCGGCACCCAGCACGGCGACTTTCTCAATGCGTCGTTTCATCGAGTATCCCCAAGTGGCTCCACGGCTTACACGGGCGGCGGCACGGCAGCCGTGCAGGTTACAGAACCCGCCAGACCAGGTCAATCGAAAAGGCCGAGCATTCCCTTGCTATAATCGGGTGTCTAGCACTCAGAGGCTTAAGATGGGCACAGTCATGGGTTTCCTGCAGGGGGCGGTCGAACGCCTCCGGCGGTTTGCCTACGCTGAAAAAATAGCCGCCGGGCCGCGCGCGCTGCGTGTGGGTCTGGCGCTTTCGGGCGGGTTTGCGCGCGGCATCGCGCACATCGGTGTGTTGAAGGTGTTGCAGACCAACCAGATTCCCATTCATTGCATAGCCGGAACCAGCGTGGGCGCGCTGGTGGGCGCGGCCTACGCCGCGGGCGTTTCGCTCGAAGAAATGGAGCGGCAGGCAGCCGCCACACAATTCAAGGACTTTGCCCGCTGGACGTTCTCCTGGATGGGCCTGGCCACCAACGACCGCCTGGAGGGCTACCTGCGCCGCTACTCGGAGATGACCCGCTTCGAGCAGATGAAGATGCCGCTGGCGATTGCGGCCACCGACCTGAGTACCGGCGAAGCGGTGTACTTCACGGAAGGCCCGGTGGGCCCGGCGCTGCGCGCCTCCTGCGCCTATCCCGGGCTCTTCTTGCCTGTGGAACATCAGGGGCGCACGCTGGTGGACGGATTCCTGGCCGCGCCGGTGCCGGTGGATGCGGCGCGAAGGTTGGGCGCGGATCTGGTCATCGCGGTGTATCTGGAAGCCGGCAGCGTGGAAAAACCGCGCAACATGGTGGACGTGATCGGGCGGTCGTTTTCCATCATCCAGGACCACGCGCACACCGACTGGCGAGCGAAGGCCGACGTGGTCATCGAACCCGAGGTGAAGAATTTTGTGTGGGATGGTTTTGAAAAGACGCGGGAAATGATCGCCGCGGGTGAAACCGCTGCGCGCGCGGCGCTGCCCGGGTTGCGCGCGGCTCTCGCGGCCGCCAGTGCACGGCCCGCGTCCAGCGCACAACTCTGACCGCGGCTTCACCAGTTGCACAACGCCGCAGCTTTTCCATTAATCCGTGTGAATCTCGACCTGGACCGGCCGGCCGTTGCCTTTGCCGCGCTGGGTGAGCCAGGAGCCAAGTGCCGCAGCGAGCCGTGCGGGATCGACGCGGAAGCTGGCTTCGAGGAGTCCTTCGCCGGTGGGCAGCGTGTCGTCAAACTCCGCCTCGCCGGTGAAGTTGCGCATGCAGAAACTGTCCAGCCATTCGAGCGGACAGGGCCGGCGCTCGCCGGCGACGACGATTTCCACCTTGAGCTTGCGCGCGTACATTGTGCCGATGAGTATAGCACTGCAGTACGAGATGGCGCGCTTCCCGGCAGAGCCGGGACGCGCAAACCGCGGAAGTGCGCCGCGACACGAAGCAGCGCCGCTGCGCAAGCCGCGGCCAGAAGAAAGGTTGATGGTTAGGCGGCGGTGGCGGCGCCGGCCGCCTTGCGTTTCGCCGGGGCGTGCCATAAACTTTTGTCTGCATCTGCCGCGCGGTGTTGCCTGACGTGGCGCCACCCAGCCTGGTCCTTTCTCTCGGCCCGGCGGCGTGCACCGGGCATCTCAAACCTGGAGGTCGCGTGTCCACTCCCCTGGAACAGTGGGTGGAAGAGGTCGCCCGAACCACCCGGCCGGAGCGCATCGTCTGGTGCGACGGCTCGGAAGCTGAGCAGCAGCACATCGCCGAGCAGATGCTCCGCGACGACCAAACGCTGCGCCTGAATCCCCAAACGTACCCGAACTGCTACCTGCACCGCAGCAACCCCAACGACGTGGCGCGCACCGAGCACGTCACCTTCATCTGCACGCGCGAGAAGCCCGACGCCGGGCCCACCAACAACTGGATGGCCCCGGCCGAAGCCAAGCAGAAGGTGGGGACGCTGTTCGCCGGCGCCATGGCTGGCCGGACGATGTACGTCATTCCCTACGTCCTGGGCCCGGCAGACTCGCCGATCAGCCGGGTAGGCGTGGAAGTGACCGACAGCGCCTACGTCGTAGCCAACATGCGCATCATGGCGCGCATCGGGAAAGTGGCGCTGGAGCGGCTGGGCAACTCTGCGGAATTCGTGCCCGGGCTGCACTCGCTCGGCGACCTGAACCCTGACCGGCGCTACATCCTGCAATTCCCCGAAGAAAAGTTGATCTGGAGCATCGGCTCGGGCTACGGCGGCAACGCGCTGCTGGGCAAGAAGTGTTTCGCGCTGCGGATCGCAAGCTGGATGGCGCGCGAGCAGGGCTGGATGGCCGAGCACATGCTGATCCTGGGGCTGGAAGACCCGTCGGGGAAGGTGACCTACCTGGCCGCGGCGTTCCCGAGCGCCTGCGGGAAGACCAACCTGGCGATGATGGTGTCGGCGCTCGAGCAGGTGGGCTACCGGGTGTGGACCGTGGGCGACGACATTTCCTGGATGCAAATCGGCGCGGACGGCTATTTGCACGCCATCAACCCCGAAGCGGGGTTCTTCGGCGTGGCCCCGGGCACCGGGGAAAAAACGAATCCGAACGTGATCAAGGCCCTGCGACAGAATTCCATTTTCACCAACGTCGGCCTGACGCCCGCCAGCGAGCCATGGTGGGAAGGGATCGAAAGCGATCCGCCGCCCGGCCTGATCAACTGGAAGGGCGAGCGGTGGACGCCGAGCAAAGGCCTGGCCGCGCATCCCAACTCGCGCTACACCGTGCCGGCGCGGCAGGCGCCGTGCATCTCCCCGCGCTGGGAGGATCCCGCGGGCGTGCCGATTTCCGCGTTCATTTTCGGCGGGCGGCGGGCGCGCGTGGCGCCGCTGGTCTATGAATCGTTCCACTGGCCGCATGGAGTGTTTGTCGGCGCGACGATGGCTTCGGAGACCACCGCGGCGGCCACCGGCGCGGTGGGCGTGACCCGGCGTGACCCCATGGCCATGCTGCCGTTCTGCGGCTACAACATGGCCGACTACTTGGGCCACTGGCTGGAGATGGGCAAGCGCATCCCG
>JACQDH010000150.1 GCA_016201215.1 Acidobacteriota bacterium
CCCTTGGCGTCGGGAGCGCCCAGCTTCATGCGGATGCATTCGCAGGCCACCACGTTGCCCTCCGCGTCGCCCATGAACTTCACCGGCAGGGTGAGCCACTCGAACTTCACGCCTTCCTCGCGGGCGTTGATGCGCTCCTCCATCCGCCCGGGCATCTCCACTTCGCTCCGGCGATAGACGCACCAGACCTCGCCATCCGGGCACAGCCGCCGCGCCGTACGCACGCAGTCCATGGCCGTGTCGCCGCCGCCCACCACGACAGTGCGGCGGCCTGCGTGCGGCCGCCCGCGCATGCCTTCGGGCAGTAACTCGTCGGGCAGATTCCCGCGCACGAGATACTCGGTGGCGTTGTAAACGTGTTTCAGATCTTCGCCGGGGGTTTTCATGCGGTTGGTGGCGCCGGCGCCGTGGCCCAGGAAAACGGCGTCAAAGCCGTGCTTGCGCAGCAGATCATCCACGGTCAGATCCTTGCCGATGCGCGTATTGCAGCGGAACTCGATGCCCAGCTCCTCGAGGGAATGAATCTTCTCCCAGACGATCTCCTTGTTCAGCTTGAACCCCGGGATGCCGTAAATCAGCAAACCGCCCGGGCGAGGCCAGGCTTCGAACACAGTGACCTTGTGCCCGCGCTTCACCAGCTCTTCGGCAACCGCCAGGCCGGCGGGCCCGGAACCCACCACGCCCACGCGCGTGCCGAGCGGCGGGGGGAGTTCCGGTTTGGGATAGCCGCCGAGGTACTCGCGCGTGTAGTCCACGCAAAACTTTTCGAGCTTGCCGATGGCCACCGGCAAACTATAGGTGCCCACGACGCAAGAGCCCTCGCACTGTTTTTCCTGCGGGCAAAGGCGCCCGCAAAAGTCGGGCAGATTCGAGGTCTCCATAAATTTCATCGCCGCGCCGCGCACGTCGCCCTGCTCGAGCAGCCAGAGGGCCCCGGGAATGTCGTTGTGCGCCGGGCAGCCGAAGGTGCAGGGGTGGTGTTCGCACTGCAGGCAGCGGCCGGCTTCGAGGATGGCCTCGCGCAGGCTGATGGCCTGCGAAACCTCTTCAAAGTTTTTCAGGCGTTCTGTGGCATCCTGCTTGCGCGGGTGGAGCGGCTCGGTGCGCAGGCGGCGTCGCCGATCAAACGGCTTAGCGGGTTGCACCTCTTCCGCAAAGGCAGCGTCAACAATGGGCTCCTTGCCTTCCCCGGGCACGGCGTTTGGGTCGGCCATGGCTCGAAAGTCCCCCTGTTTCAGCATTCTGCCGAAATTCGGCTGTCATGACAAATGAAATTGGGCCGCGTCGAGCGGTAAGTTGCACGCCAGTTTCCGCGCCCGCAGAGGGCCAGTCCAAACTAACTCGCTCAAAACAAAGGGGTACCCTTACTGTCCCCCCGGGCACAGCTGGGAGGAGTGCGCCGGTTCGCACACCGCTCCGGGTGAATAGACGACTTCGCGGTCGCGGATGAGGCTGAGCGGCGATTCCCTTACAGCGCCCGGAGATCATCTCAAGCCGTTCCGGAGGGCCACCCAACCGTCATTGTGCGTTTTTCGTGGCGAAGATACGGGCCCTGCAATCCGCGCAGAAGGCGACTTCCTTGATGTCTATCCACTCGACCGCGTGCGACGCCGCCATGGCGCAGCGGTAGTCGTCGCAATGGGAAAGCCGGAGCGTGTGCCCGAGCTCGTGCATGGCCTCCTTCAGCAACCGCTCATCGAGCAAGGCCGGGTCGGTCGGCAATCCGTAGAACTCCTGGCGCAACCGATGGGTGGAAACGACCGCGCAGGCGTGGCCGATCTCTGCTTCGCCGAAAACGAAAGTGAGGATGGGAATGTACAGGTCCACCGAGGTCACGCCGAGCAGGCGCCAGCCGATCGGCGAACACCCGGAGTCAGGCGCAGGCGGCTCGCCGGGCGATTCATGCCCGGAACCGAAGAACGATCTCCTCATGCGCGCCAGGATTTCCGTTGAGTGATACTGCTGGCGTTCGGGGTGAAAGGCGAATTCTGGGTCCAGGCCACCGGGGAGAATCTCGCAACGCATCTGCCACGCGTCGCCGAGGTGCGCGCGCAAACTCCCTAGAACGGAATTGCCCACGCTCCCGATCGGCAGCAGTTGAATCAGGCTCATGGGACGTCATCGGGAGGCGACGGGGGTGGGCTTCTTCCAGCCGTACTTTTTCAGTTTGTTGTAGAGCGTCACCCGATCGATATCGAGCGCTTCGGCGGCGCGGGTCTGATTCCCGCCGCACTCCTCGAGCACCCTCAGGATGTGCTGGCGTTCGGCCTCCTCGAGCGTCCGCGCTCCGGGTTCCAGCGTGCGCAGCTTCAGGGTGAAATCCTCCGCGCGGAGTCCGGGGAATTCGCCGCTGGCATCGGCGACCACCATGGCCCGCTCAATGGCGTTTTCGAGTTCGCGCACATTGCCCGGCCAGTCGTATTGCTGCAGCAGCGCCATGGCCTCCGGCGCAACCCGCACGATGCGCTTGTTCATCTGCAGCGAGAACCGGCGCACGAAGTGGTCCAGCAGCAGCGGGATGTCTTCGCGGCGCTCGCAGAGCGGAGCAATCTCGATCCGGAAGACATTCAACCGGTAGTAGAGATCGGCGCGGAACTTGCCTTCTTCGACCAGCGACTCGAGGCTCCTGTTGGTCGCCGCGATGCAGCGGAAGTCCACGCGGATGGGCTGATTGCCGCCGACCCGCGTGATCTCGTGCTCCTGGAGGACGCGCAGCAGGTCGGTCTGCGTCTTCAAGCTGATGTCGCTGATCTCATCGAGAAAGACCGTGCCGCCCTCGGCGATCTCGAACTTGCCCTTCTTGCGGTACTGCGCGCCGGTGAACGCACCCTTCTCATGGCCGAAAAGCTCGCTTTCGAGCAGGGTTTCGGTCAGCGCCCCGCAGTGGATCACCACCAGCGGATGGTAGCGCCGCGGGCTGGCGGCGTGGACCGCGCGGGCCACCAGCTCTTTTCCGGTGCCGCTGGCACCGGTAATCAGGACGGTGGCCTCGGTGGCCCCGACCGTGTCGATGGCCTCGAAGACGCGCTGCATCGCCGCGCTCTTGCCGATCAGCTCAGGAGGCCGGGCGACCTCGGCCACGGTTTCGCGCAG
>JACQDH010000141.1 GCA_016201215.1 Acidobacteriota bacterium
GATGAGTTCGCCTTCCACCGGTCCGGGACACAGGCAGTTCACGCGGATGCCGTAGCGTCCCGCCTCTTCGGCCAGGGTCAGCGTGAGCCCGATCAGCGCCCACTTCGCGCTGGCATAGGGAGTCCGCTGCGGATAGCTGATCTTGCCGGCGATCGAGCCCATGTTGAGGATGACGCCTGGCGGCCCATCGGTTGAGTTGGCCAGCGACGCCGCTGCGGTGCGCCGCGCGATCATGCCCTTGAGCACCTCGCGCGCGCAGAGGAATGCGCCGGTCAGATTCACCGCCAGCACTCGATTCCAATCGGCTAGCGAAACTTCGGTGACCGGCGCAGTCGGCCCGGGGATCCCCGCATTGTTGACCAGCACGTGGATGGGCCCCAGCGCGTGTTCCGCCTCGGCAACCGTGCGCCGCACGTCGGCCTCACTCGAGACATCGCCCACCAGCGGCAGCGCGCGCCCGCCCGCCGCGGCGATCTCTCCCGCGACGCGCTTCACCGCAGCCGCGTTCGTGCTCAGCAGTCCGACCCCGGCCCCTTCGTCGGCAAACGCCCGGGCGATGGCACGGCCAATGCCGCGGGAGGCGCCGGTGACCAGCACCACCTGCCCTTGAAATCTTTGCCTCTCTGCCATCGGTGCAGAGACTCTATTACACCGGCGTACCGGCCGCAAATTCCTCCCCCGCCACTCTTATCGCCGCCGCCAGAAAAGCCAGCGCGTGAGCCAGGCAAGCCACGCATCGTTACCGGAGTAGTAGGCCCAAAGGAAGGCCAAGAAGTAGACCAGTGCCGCCACGGCCACAAATCCCATCAGCATCCGGAACACGCGGTCCGCAAGGTCCCAAGCAGCACTCTCCACCGGGGCGGCCTGGGTCTCGGCGGGGCCCTTGGCGCCGTCGGAACCTGCTCCGGTTGCCTCGGCGTTTCGACAAAACGGGCACACCTCCCAGCCGGGGTCCACCGCGCGGTCGCACCGAGGGCAAACCCACTCGAGCATGGCGGTTATTTATCACGGATTCCCCGCCGCCAGCTAGGAAGCGGATGGAGCGAAAAGGTGAACCGGAAGGAATGCCCACCTCGGGCGCTGGAGGGTCTGTTCCGGGTTCGTAACAGAATGGTAATTTGCTATACTCCGCTTGCCCAGTTAATTGTCTCGTCCCCGAGGAGGAGATGCTACCCGGCTCGCGTCTTCGTCAGTCGCGCGAACGCTTGGGCTTGACCTATCGCGATGTCGAACGTGCCAGCTACGAACTTGCCAGCCAGCGCGGGCGCCGCGAGTTTATCATTCGTATCAGCCGCCTGGCGGACATTGAAAATCACGGCGTCACGCCCAATCTCTATAAACTTTATGCCCTGGCCGTCATCTACCATTTGAACCCGCTCGATGTCTGCCAGTGGTACGAGGTGCCACTTCTCCACCACTTCTCTGACGGCGCGCATCTGGCTTCGCGCAAGACCCACCTTGCGGCTCCGCCCACGGAACTGCGCGTGCCTCTGCGCTTCGATCCCGGCTTCGACCCCCGCCGCACCGCATGTCTCACCCGCATGGTCGAGAGCTGGGGACAATTGGAGGCGACGCTATTCAATGGCCGGCCGCGCCTCCAGTATGGCTATATCGGCCTGGACGATCACATGATGGAACCGCTGCTGCGCCCCGGCAGCCTGGTGCTGATCGATCCGGCGCTGCAACAGGTCCGCAACTCCGGCTGGAAAAACGAGTACGAGCGGCCCATCTACTTTGTGGATGTGCGCGATGGCTATCGCTGCGGCTGGTGCCTGCGCGAGGGACCTCGGCTGATTCTGCAACCCCACCCGCTCTCGCCGTGTATGCCCGAGGTCTGGCGCTGGCCGGATGAAGCGGAAGTAGTGGGACAGGTGACGGGCGTGGTCATGCGGTTGGCTGCAGGCTAGAGTGTTCTTCGGCCAGGATGCCCAGCAGCGCCCGCAGGTTCGAGCAAAACAGATCCTGCAGGTAGCCCTGAACGCCCAGGGGCAGCAGGACGCGGTGGAAGTCCAGCTCCTGCCAGCGCGCCACGACTCCCCAGAAGTCCCCTTCGAGCCCGCCCAGGCACGACCGCAGATCCCATTCCTGCTGCTCCAGCGGAGTTTCGAGGATCCTGAGAAAGACTTCCTCGTGGCAATGCGCCAGCGCTTGCTGCACAGATTCTTCCGGATAAACCGCGGCCAGCCCTTCATGGCGATAGCGGCCGCTGGCGAGGTCCCGAAGGGAGGAGAGATAGACCAGGCGCGCATAGTTGCTCGGGATGGTCGCCAGCGTGCGCGCCGTGAAATCCTCAATCACCCGCCGGTTCTGCTGAAACCTTTCTAGTGTCTCCAAGAATCCCCCTGTTCCGTTTTCTGAACGATTGCGCCTCCCAAGTGCGCCCGCCGTGCCGCGGAGAGAGACTGCGTGGCCTAGGAGGTGTTCCCACATGAAACACCTGGCAGCTTTGCTGCTGGCCGGCGCCCTCGTGGCGCTGATGCTACAGCCTGTTTCTCCCACAGTCAACACCCTTTCCGGTAACGAAGGCCTTCGCGCCGATGGCAGTGGGCCTGCGCCGCCCTTCCCCCCTGCGCCCGGCGGCGGTCTGCTGCCTGATGGCAGTGGACCTGCGCCGCCATTCCCGCCTGCGCCCGGCGGGGGATTGGCCGGCTAGGTGCCGCGCGCTGGGTTGCATCCGAGGGGATTTACCTAGAGAGTAACTTAGTGCTATGATGCGCCCCAGTGCAAATGCACCCCGTTCCGAGCAGCTACATTCTGTGGGTTGCGGGGACGGTGCTGGAACTCTTGGCCGCCACGTTGGCCATTCGACACGGCCTATTTCGGCGCCTCCCCGTCTTCACAGGGTATCTGTTCCTAGTTGTCGCCCACGAAATCGGCTGGTGGGCCATCGTTCACAGCTCAGGATATGCTTCGCCCCCAGCTTTCTATTTCTACTGGGTGAGCCAGGCCCTCCTGCTGTCGGCTCGGGCATTAGCCATCGCAGAACTCTGCCAAAGCATCCTCCGGCCGTACCGCGGGGTCTGGGCGCTGGCCTGGCGAATCCTTCTGGTTACCGCATCGGGGCTGCTTTCTTATGCCGCCTGGGCCAGCTTCGGGAACAGAGCCTGGATCACGCTGTTTATCCTGACCGCGCAACGAGGATTGGAGCTGGCGGCGGTGGCGATTCTGATCACGCTAATGCTGATCAGTCGCTATTACGGAATCCAGGTCCAACCGCTGCAAAGACTCATCGCCCTGGGGCTGGGCTTTTACTCCGCCGTGCAGATCCTCAACAACAGCTTCATGCGGGAATTTCTGGGACACTACTTTGATTGGTGGAACTGGGTGCGGGCCAGCTCCTTCCAGGTGGCACTTGTCCTGTGGTTGCTGGCCCTGCGCAAGCCTCTGCCCGCTACGGCACCGGCACCAGCTTTGCTTCCTCAAGAGATCTATGACGACCTCACGCCACAGGTCAGCTACCGCCTGCGGGCCTTGAACGATCGGCTCCTGGAGATGCTCAAGCCATGATCGAACTGGTCATCTTTGCCGGCGTTGCGGTGGCCCTGCTGCTCCTGATGTTGTGGGCCGCGCGGGAACGCGCCGGCTCGCAACGCTCGCCCCTGGCCGCACCCGATCTCCCTCTCGAAGAGATGTTTCCCTTGCACTGCCGGCACTTCCCCCAGGTCCGGCAGGCGCTCTCCGGGCCCGATGACGCATACCTGAGGCAGCGGGCATCCCGGAAAATCGCGCGGCGCGCGCGCGCCGAGCGATGCCTGGTTGCGCGGCAGTTTCTGGTCGGGATCGAGGAAGATTTCTCCAGACTGAACCGCCTGGGTCGCACCCTGGCGGCGCTGTCTCCACGGGTCAATCGGAAGCAGGAAACCGAAAGGGTCTGGCTCTGGCTGCGCTTCTGGATTTCATGCCGGCTGGTCTCGCTCTCCCTGCGGACTGGACGGGTCTCTGTTCCGCGACTGGCACATCTCGCCCAACTAGTGGGCCACCTGGCCGCGGAAATTGAGACCGCCATGGGGGGACTGGAGACGGCTGCGGGGAAGCCCCTGGGTACAAGTCTCAGCGCTTGACAGCCGCAGGGACGCTCTGACCCAGTGCCCGCCGGATCACGCCGAGAAACCTTTCCACTTCAAACGGCTTCTGAACGAAGGGGCACCCGCTCTCTTTCAGTAGGGCGCCGACCTCCTCGGTGCGGGCGTCGGACATGGTAAACACGACGCGGCCCGCCAGTTCGGGTCGCTGCAGGCGGATCCAGTCGTAGAGCTCGCGGCCGGTCACCTCACCAGGCATCTTCAGATCGGTGACCACCAGGTCCACGGGTTCTTTTTCCAGGAGCTGCAGGGCTTCGCGGCCGCTGCGGACCGCTTTCACCGAATGGCAACGGCCGCTCAGGATTTCCTGCTCGAGTTCGAGCACAGCCTCTTCGTCGTCCACCAGGAGGATGCGGCCGCCCGAGGGCGACTCCTCCGAGCCCGTCACACCCACCTCGCGGGGTTCGGCCACCGGCATCACCGGCAGGCAGATTCGGAAGCTGGCTCCCTGGGGGGGCAAGTTGCGTACGGTGATTTCCCCGCCGTGCTCGCTCACGATTCCATAGCAGATGCTCAGGCCCAGGCCGGTGCCCTTGCCCACCGGCTTGGTGGTGTAGAAGGGGTCGAAGACGCGCAGGGCGTCGTGCACGCCGAGCCCGCTGTCGGTGAACTCGACTACCAGGCGGCCGTCCTCGAGTCCGCTGCGCACCCAGACCTCGCCCCGGTCGGAGCGCTCCAGGATGGCATCGACCGCGTTGTTCAGAATGTTCAGGAAAACCTGCTGGAGCTGATGGGCGTCGGCGGCGGTCAGCGGCAGTCCGGCAGCAAGCTCACGGTGGACCTGAATATTGTTGACCCGGAGGTCGTATTCCCGCAGGGCCAGGGTGTCTTCCAGGATCTGGTTGAGGCGCACCGGCAGGCGCTCCGGCTTCTGTTGCCGGGCAAAGCTGAGCAGGTTGTGGACGATGCGGTGGGTGCGCTGGGCTTGCTTGTAGAGCTTGTCTACATATTCGGCGCCGCGCGGGCTGACGTGGTCGCTCGAGGTCAGCAGTTGGCTGTAACCCAGGATGGCTGTCAGGGGGTTGTTCAGCTCGTGGGCCACGCCGGAGATGAGTTGCCCCACCGCCGCCATTTTCTCGCTTTGCAGGAGTTGCTCCTGCGTGCGGCGCAGGGTCTCGTAGGCCTGCCGCGTCTCCTCGTGCAGCAGCGTCTTTTCGATGGTGGCCGCGATCTGGCTGCCCACCGAGGTCAGCAGGTTCAGCTCCGCGCCGGAGAATTCTCGCAGCCGGCGGCTGCCCACCAGCAGGGCGCCGACGATCCGATCCTTCGACCACAGCACCACCACGTGCGAGACCTGAATCCCTTCCTTCTGCTGCAAGTCGCGAAACACCGGTGGCAGGGGAAGCCCCTGCGCCGAGAGCACCGTGGCCCGCACGGCGCGGATGTGATCGAGCAGCTCGCCCGGCAGGGCCGTGGGGGGGAAATGCCGTGCGTATTCGGAGCGGTAGCCCACCGCGGCGGCGCGGCGCACGACCCGGGATTTTTCGTCCAGCAGGTAGATCTCACCGGCATCCACCCCGAACAGCTCGACCACCTGTCGCAGCGCGCGACCCAGCAGGTCGTGGAGCTCGAGCGATTGGCTGAGCGTCTGCCCGATCGAGTTCAGCACCATCAGCTCGCGGTTGCGCCGCCGAATCTCCTGCTCGGCGCGCTTGCGTTCGGTGATGTCGAGTACGAAGCCCTGATAGGCGGTGATGGCGCCGGATTCATCGCGCGTGGCGAAGCTGGACTCCAGCATCGTGAGCACCTCGCCGTCCCGGCGGCGCATCTGGAATTCAAAATCGGTGACCGCGCCGTGCTCGCGCAGGAGCTTCTTCAGGCGCTCGCGATCCGCCGCGGAGACGTAGATGGAGGAGGCGATATCCACGTTCAACAGCTCTTCGCGGCTCTCGAAGCCCAGCATGCGCATGAAGGCGTCGTTGAAGTCCACGAAGCGCCCTTCGGGCGTGGAGATGAAAACGCCCTCCTGGACGTTGGTAATCAGGTCGCGGTACTTCTCCTCGGCGCGCTTGCGCTCGGTGATATCCTTGAGCACGTGCACCGTGCCCAGCCGCTCGCCGCCGGCGGCATGAAACCCCGAGTTGGACACCAGGAAATAGCCGCCCAGGCTGGGATCGACTTCATCGCCCCTCCCGGCTGCACCCTCGCAATAGGGACACCGCGCCCAGCGGCTGGCGCCCCGGCGAAAGACCTCGGCGACGGGCCGGCCGATCAGCGAGTCCCAGGCTACGCGCAGGCGGTCGCCCAGCGCCTGGTTGGCGCGGATGATGCGACACTCCTGGTCGTGCACCACAATGGGGTCCCCAATGGAATCAAAGGTGTACATCCATTGGCGTTCTGCTGTGGCAGCGTGTTCAAACAAGCTGACGTTCTGAATCGTCAGCCCAAGAAGATTGGCCACATTGACCAGGAAATGGATTTCGTCGGCTTGGAAGCGCCGGGGAGTCCCCGACCCCACGGCCAGCACGCCCAGCGGCGCCTCGTTCCCGGGCAGCCGCACAAGAATCATGGCCGAGATGTTCTCCACCTCCATGCGCGACCGCACTTCCGGATGCTGCTCGTCCTCGTAGGAAAGGAAAGGGGCGTTCTGCTGCAGAACCATGCGCGCCCAGGCTTCGTTGGCGGAGACGCGCGCGTGCTTCTGTAGGAAGGCATCGCTGAAGCCCACCGACGCCCGGATGACCAACTCGGCCGCATCGCCTTCCCCGGCCAGCAGCCGCACCAGTCCGTGACTCGCATTCAGGTTCTCGACCAGATGCTTGAGCACCTCGTCCAGCACGTCGTCCACGTTGAACGTCTGCGTGCTGGCGGCGGTGATCAGGGTGAGCCGCCGCATTTTTTCGTTGAGATCCTCGGTGCGCGCGCGCGCCGCCTCCAGCACCAGCACGGCCATGGCCATGCCCAAGGCCACCTCCAGCAAATCGTCGAAAGCCACCCGGAGCAGGAAGATCGGTTGGCCCGCCCAAAGCGGCTGGTCCATGCCGTGCAGTCCGCTCAGCAGGAGGGCGGCGGCCAGCAGCACGGCCCCATGCCCGCCCCGCGGTTGCGCGTAGCGCCAGAGGATCCACCCGGCTGTGAGCAGTATGGCGCTTTCCAGGACGGCCGTAGGCCACTTGACCCATGCCAGGTGGCCTGCGGTTCGCTGGAACTCCCCAAATCCCACCCAGAGCGCGCCCAGGGCCGCCAGAGGCCAAACGTAGGGCAGCCGGCGCTCCCGGCCGGTGTACGCCAGCACCGTGGCCAGGAAGAGGACCAAGGCGCCTACGTAACACTGCAGCATCACCAGGCGCTCGATCCCGCCGCCGTGCAGAAGATAGAGGATCTGGCTCACCCCGTAGCCGCAAAACAGTGTCCAGCCCACCAGCCAGAGGCGCAGGAAGCGTGCGGGCAGGTCGCGGTAGAGGAGCAAGTGCAACACCAGGAAAATCAGGAAGGCCGAGGCTTCGAAGAAAGCGATAGCGAGCAAGCCCTGGTTTGGCATGAACGGTCACAGCCTCCAAGCGCAGAGCCGGGGCTGGCTGGCGCTGCACAGACCGAGGGAAGAACCCAAAGCGAAACCGTTGTCGAACCTAGCACGCGCGTTTCAAAACGGGCAACGAAGGCTTGGTACTACTGTGCCCTGCCGTATAATAGCTTTTCTGGGAGAGGGCCTTGGCCGCAGAGAAAATTTTGGTTGTGGATGACGAAGAAGCGATTCGCGAAGTGGTCGCCACGCTGCTCGAAGCGCAGGGCTACCAGTGTACGGTGGTGGGCAACGGCCGCCTGGCCCTCGAGCACCTGAAGAAGAATTCCCTCGACCTGGTGCTCAGTGACATGGTCATGCCGGAGATGGACGGGCTGAAGCTGCTCGAATGGCTGCGCACGCATGACAATGACATCCCGGTGATCATGGTCACGGCCATGCATGACCTCTCCACAGCCCTCGAGGCCATGCGCCGCGGCGCCTACGACTACATCCTGACGCCCTTTGAAAAAGACCAGCTCTTCCTGGGCGTGCGCCGCGCCCTCGAGCACCGCCGCCTGGTGCTCGAAAACCGCAACTACCAGCGCAACCTGGAACAAGCTGTCGAGGAACGCACCGCGCAGCTTCGCGGTGCGCTCAGCCAGCTCGAGCAATCTTACGACTACACGCTGGAAGCCCTGGGCAGCGCGCTGGACTTGAAGGACGCCGAAACCGAGGGCCACTGCCAGCGCGTCACCGCCTTCACCATGTCCATCGCCCAGGCCATGAAAGTCGAGCCGGCCCTGCTGCCGCGCATCGCTCGCGCCGCCTTCCTGCACGACATCGGCAAAATGGCCATTCCCGATCAGATCCTGCGCAAGCCCGGCCCCCTCACCGAAGAGGAGCGCAGAATCATGCGGCGGCACTCCGAAATTGGCCACGGCATGCTCGTCCGCATCCCCTTCCTCCGGGATGCGGCTGAAATTGTTCTCGCGCACCAGGAGTTCTACGACGGCACCGGCTACCCCCGCGGCCTCAAAGGCGAGGAGATCCCGCTGGGGGCGCGCATATTCGCGGTGGCCGACGCGCTCGACGCCATGATCTCCGACCGCCCGTATCGCAACGCCCAGCCCCTCCTGCATGCCCAGGAGGAGATCAAGCGCTGCGCCGGCACGCAGTTTGACCCCGCCGTCGTCGAGGTCTTCCTCTCCATGCCCGAGTCGCTCTGGCAGGAGTTGCGCGAGAACGTCGGCGGGCCCTTCCGCCTCTCCCACCTCAAAGACCTGTAGCTGTTTCCCCTTCGTCCCACGCGCAGGTGAGGTGCTGCCTTTTAGTGAGAACTTTCCACGCGGGGAAAACGAAGAACACTCTGGCACAAAAAAATCGGGGGCGACCGTGAGGCCGCCCCCGAAGGGCTGGAACTTCAGCTAGACCAGTTTAGAACCCGACGCGGACGCCGAAGCGGATGCTGCGCCCCGGGGCACCGGTCGCGGTCTGGATCCCGCCCGAGGTGAGTTGCGGAATACCGAATCCGTTCGCCTCGGTTGCCAAGCCCGCATCGTCGAGGAACGGGTCAACGCTGCTGAAGTTGGGATGGTTGAAGACGTTGAGCATGGACATGTGCCACCGCACCTGCACGCGGCCCTCCCCAAACTTGGTCACCTTGAACAGGGTGAAGTTCGCGATATTGGTCCAGAAGTCGCGCAGGATGTTGCGGCCGGCGGTGCCAAACGGGGTCCCGAACTGCTGGTCAGCGACTAACCCGTTGACGATGAAGCGAACGTCATTCTTCGTGACCACCTTCTCGACGCCCGTTGTGTTCAGTTCACTAAAGTTGAATAGCGTGGTCAGCTTCGCCGGGTCGGGCGAGCCATCTTCGAGGCAAGCCGCTCCAAAGATCGAGCAGGCGTCGCCACCGAAAATCCCAACGCTGGTAAGCGGCGCGCCCGGGTTGCTGAGAAAAGGCCGGGCGGTTTCAAAGGTCCCGACGAAGGCGTTGTTGAACGATACGTCGTTGTAGGGAGCTCCGCTCAGGAAGCTCAGGATGAACTGCGTCGGAGTGTAGGGTTGCCCAGAAGTGATGAAGTAGTTTCCGGACACGACCCAGCCACCCAGGATCTTCCCGATCGCGCCCTGCTGCGAGCGGAAGGCCGGGATTTCCTCCGTAAAGGTGACCTTCCAGTCGTGGCTGAAATTCAGGCCGGACAGGCCATGCTCAGCCTTCTTGAAGTCAAGCGGGTTCTGGGAGAACGCGATCGCGTTGCCGGCACCGAAGGTACCAAAGATTTCGCTGACGTTGTCGGTCGTTTTGCTCCAAGTGTAGCTGGTCCTCACGGTCAACTGATGCCACAGGTTCGCGCCGCGGAATTCGAGCTGCATCCCGTGATAGTCCGAGTAGCCCGTGTTCGTGCGTTGCCGGACCCGACCCAGATCGCAGCGCACGCGACCCACCGCCGACGAGACCACCGCCTGGCTGGAGGGGCAGGGCGTGATGCCGGGGAAGAGACTCGGGAAGTCACGAACCAACTCCGTCACCCGAGGATTAAAATTGATGGACTGGAACAAACGCGTGGCGTGGTTGCCCACGTACCGGGCCTCCACCACCGCATTGGGCCTGATTTCCCGCTGAATCCCAAAGGACCACCCGTGGGTTCTTTGCGGAACAAAGTCCGGCGTAAGGGAAGTCTGGTTGAATGACCTTGGGTCGAATACGCCCGGGGTCAGGAAGGAGGCCAGTTGGGCGCGCACGTTCGGGCCTGTGGGCACAGCCGGCAGCGGGTTGGCAGCTGCCGTAGAGCCGGTGATGCTCTGCAGGAAAACCTGCGGGGCAGACGTCGAGACGTTGAGGTGGATGTTGTAGAACGCCGGGTCGTAGGTGAGACGATAGCCGCCGCGGAGGACCGTCTTTCCGGCACCGCCGGTCATCCAGCCGCCCCATTGCGGGCTATAGGCGAACCCCGCGCTGGGACCCCAACTGTTCTTGGCAGCCGGAATCTCGGGGAAGGTGCGCACCGAGAGCGGCAGGGAGGGGTTCCAGAGCGCGGTGGCGGCGTTGGACTCGCGCGCCACAGTCCGGTCGTGGAACAAGTTGGCCGGCTGGCCGTAGTAGGACCAGGTGACGCCGAGGTTCAACGTCAGGGCGTTGCTCCACTTGAAGTCGTCCCCGAAGTACAAGAAGGTATCCTTTTCGCGGAAGTCCAGCGACGGGTCACCCTGCGCAACGGCGATCGAGCTCGGAGTGTTCTTCGCAAAATTGGTGAGGTTGCTGAAAGCGAACGCGCCGTTCAAATTTGGCAGGAAGACGTTCGGCGAGCGCTGATACGTGAAATTGACGCCAGCTTTCAGCCCATGCCGGCCGATGAAATAGCTCCAGTTGTCCTGGAGCTGATAGGTGTTCACGATGCGGCCCTGTGGGGCGTTGGTGGCGGGTCCGAAGCCCAGGAATCCACCGCCAGTCGTCACGCGGGCCAACGCGGTCGCGATATCCTTCATGCCGGGCACTGTGCCAAATCCATTCTTGCCAAATTCAACGTTCAGGCGCCCGTAGTTGACACGCGCCTCGTTGGTCATCCGCGCCGTCCAGGTGCGGGTCCAACTGATGGTGACGGCCTGCGAAAGCGCGGGCACATTGGCGGGGTAACCTGCCGCAGCGGTCCCGAAGATATTGGTATTGAAGAACGTTGACTTGTTGTAGATGTAACGGCCGTAGATGTGGTCCTTGGCCGACTGGACGTCGATCTTGGAGATCCAATCGTAGGTGTGGGAGCCGGTGCCAAGAGTGCGCTGCACGCTGCCCACCTCCACGTTGCAAATGGGGTTGCCGCTCGAATCCGTGCCGTTGGGCACGGGAGGAGCGGCAAGCTGTCTAGTAGAGGGAGTCCCACTGACCGTGGGGTTACCCGCACCGACCCCGAACGGCCCAAAAGCTGTTAAGGCCTTCACGCTGTTGCTCGCCGGATAACAGCCAGCGAGCTGTCCCAGCCCCGTTGGGGTCGGGGTGAGGCCCGCTGTGAAGGTCTGCTTCTGCGAAACAATCTCATTGTCAAACCCTCCGGAGAAGAAGACCCTGTCCTTCAGCCACGGTCCGCTGATTGCCGCGCCGGAAAACTCATCATTAAAGCGATCCGGCTTTTTCAAACCCGCGAAGGCGATCTGCGTGTTGCTCAGCGCATTGAGGACCGAGTTACTCTCGGTGCCGAAGATCGCGCCGTGCCAGGTGTTGTTTCCGCTCTTGGTAATGATGTTCACCACCGAGCCGGAGTTGCGGCCGTATTCCGGGCCGAAGTTGTTCGTGATGATCTGATATTCCTGGACGAACTCCGGGTTGGAGAGGAACAGGCCCGGGCCGGCCACCGAGTTGTCGTTGTTGTTCTGCCCGTCAATCTGCTGGTCGTTGTTGCGACCACGAATTCCGTTGACCGTGAAGCCTGGCCCGTTCGTGTTCGAGAAGCCCAGGTCGCGGTTGCTCGCCACGCCAGGCACAGTCAACGCCAGGAAGTCGAGCCCCTGGTTCTCCAGGACGCCGGGGAAACTCTGGATGGCGGAAGCCTGAATCGAGGTGCTGACCTTGGCTTCCGTGGATTGCATCAGCGGAGGCGCCGCCGTTACCTCCACCGTCGCGGTCACCTCACCCAGTTCCAATTTGACCGCGCCTAGATCGCGGTCCACGCCGACCGAAACCTGGACACTACTCAGTACCGTCTTGCGAAAGCCCGCGTGGCTGATCTCGACCCTGTACACCCCCACTGGGAGCAGGCTGATGCGGAACAGGCCGCTGCTATCGCTCTCACCGGTTACTTCCGCGTTGGTTTCCACATTCACGACGCGAACCTTCGCGCTCGGGACTGCGCCCCCCTGTGGGTCCAAGATAGACCCGGAAATGGACCCCTTGGAAACCTGCGCGGCCAAGTTGTTGCCAACCACAGGCGACAGCGCAAGCACCAGCAACAGAGCGGTGCTCAAAGTCAAGAACTGATGGAACCGATTCATACATCCTCCTCGATCGAGACACATCTTAGGTTATAGAAACTCTGGGGCAAACGACCCGACGCAGAATTCTATGCACCCGTCATACCAACCCCCTGCTCCTCTCTTCTGGCCAGCTAATCTGTTAATTTTGAAGAACTTCTGGGAGCCTTCGGAGAAGGCGGCGCGACCCGCACTCTACTCCGCTACTGAAATCCGTATGCGAAACTGGTTCCTGCTTCCAAAAAAGGTAGGCGCAACACAGGGCTCCGCGCCCCCAAAGCTCAGGAAGCGACCACAGCCCGGCGCGAACTCGGGCACCCTTGAGTCCGGCACCTTAGGTGCGGCTTTGAGCTCCCGATGCGGCTGGAAACTCCTTGATTGCCATGCGCTGAAGGAACGCCCTGAAGAGCGGATTGACGCTTGTGGTATTCTGCTCGCCGGGAAGTACGATGGCACTGGTACCGATAAAGACAGCCTCCACGACAGGCTACTGCGATTGCATCCACGGCTGCTACGAGCTGGCCAGCCTGCGTGACGAAGACACCTGCAAGGGCTATTGCCCACGTTGCGCCAAAGAACACCTGGAGATGAACCAGGGGATCGGGATACCCCAGCCAGCGCCCTCCAAGCTGGCCCCCGAAACGGCTCCTTCTCCGGCCTCACCGCACATCCCGGAGCCGGCCGACCCGCCCGGCCGCCTGCGGTAGCTGCACCGGGTATCTGGCAGCTCACACTGGACCAACTCCAGCCAGAATCCCCTTGCGCCAACCAGCCCGAGGCCCCTGCACCAAGTTCATTGCAGATCTTCGCTTGATTCCATTCACTCACAAATCGATCGGTGCTCGGACAGTCTCAGGACTGCCCCATAGACAGCACTCTCAGTACGCGTGCGACGCGGGTGGCTTCGTCGTCGGTCAGGTCAGGGTGCAGCTCAAGCAGCAACAAGTGGTCGGCGAGCCAGCGGACGTCAGACGACTGCTGCCCGGGCGCGAGGTCCTGATAGGCAGGCCAGCATCGGCGGAGGGTCACTCCGTCATGTGCCGCTTGCTCGACCCACTGCTCTGCCCTCCCCGACTGGCAGACGACCAGAAGAAAAGAGGCTGCATCGCCAGGATCCGCCTGCGGGCGCAGCAGAGTCCCAGGAGCATCCTCGAGCCCGGCGGTGAGTTGGCGGAGGATCTGCTGCCGGTGCGCGGTGGCCGCTGGAAGAGTGGCGAGGAGCCGCCGGGCGCGTCGCGCGGCGAATGCCGGCAGAGCCGCGTCAAACCGCCCGGCGTCGTAAAAGTTGCCCTCGGTGCCAGTCAGGCGCTCGAGCCACCGGCCGGCGTGTTCGGCGATGTGACTGTGTGCCAGACGATTGGCGGCAAAGTCGGCGCGACGCAGCAGACCATAGCGCAACAAGTGCGCTCGCATCACCCGGAGATTCCTCTCCCGCACCGCGCGCAGCTCGGTCAGCAGGTCGGGCCGATTCGACGCCACCATCCCGCCGCCGTAGCACCAGTCGCTCTTGGTGAAGGAAAAGATTGCCGTGTCACCAAGAGTCCCGGCCTTGCGCCCCGCGGCGGACGCCCCCAGCGCCAAGGCGCAGTCCTCGACCAGATGTACGCCCCGCGCGCGGCAGATCGCGGCGAGCTGTGCGATCCCGGGCAGCGCGCGGCCGAAGTAGTGCGCGATGATCGCGGCGCGTGTTTCAGGTGTTAGCGACCCTTCCAAGGTTGCGAGATCAACCGTCAGGTCGCGCCCGACGCGATAAAACACCGGACGTGCGCCCGCACGCCGCACCGCTTCCAGAATCTGTGCGCAGATGAAGTCCGGCACGAGCACCTCGCCACCGCGGACGCCCGCCGCTTCGAGCGCCAGCCACGCCGCGCTGCGCCCTAAGCCGGTGGCCACGGCCCCGGCAACACCCAACCATCGGGCAAACTCGCTCTCCAGTTCTTCCACCGCGCGGGACATGCACGCATTATAAGGGCACCGCGACGAATCCCCGGGGGTTGCAGCAGCGCAACCGGAGTCGGGGGAGTTGCATGCGCTCTCTGGTGCGCGAATCCGGCGTATAATCGGGACACGCGCGAAATCATCAGATTCATGGCCGTGCCAGCAAAATACGATGTTCTGACCGACGGCGCGTGCGCCTTCTGCCAGTGGACGCGCGCGCGGGTCGAGCCGTTGGACACCGCCGGCCGCCTGCGCTGGCTCGACTATAACGACCCGGAGGTAGCCGCCGCGGCGCCGTTCCCGCGCGAAGAGTTGACATGCGAGATGCACGTGCGCGCGCCCGATGGAACCTGGTCTTCCGGCTTTGCGGCCTGGCTGGTGGTGCTGCGCGCGCTGCCGCTGCTTGCCTGGCTCGGCTGGCTGCTGGGCACTCCGATATTCCGCAACGCCGGACCTAGGCTTTATCGCTGGGTCGCGCGCAACCGCTACCGCTGGCCAGGGGCGCCGCCGCCCTGCGATGCAGGAGTCTGCGCGCGGCCCGGCGCAAAAGCCTGAGGAATTCCCCTGCGACGCAGACCTTTCCCATCACATCCAACTCGGTGCAAGCAAGCTGCGCACGCAGCGGCGCTGGCGATTTGCGGCCGCACCGTGAGTAAGGAAGCGCCGAAGTAATCCTTGGCGTCCAAATCGGCTGCAAGCGTATAATTCGCTGGGCGATTTCCATTCATTCGGGGTGGGAGCGCGAAGATGAAACGCATGATCCCTGCATTGCTGGTTGGGATCGCTTTGCTGGTGGCGTCGCAGGCGCCGGCCCAGCAGGCGGCGGTGGCCAAGACGCACTTGAAAGTGGGCCACGCGGCGCCGGACTTCACCATGCTCAACCAGAACTGGAAGCCGGTGAAGCTGAGCGATTATCGCGGGAAAAAGAACGTCATCCTGGCGTTTTACGTGCTGGCCTTCACCGGCGGTTGAACCAAGGAACTCAAGGCGTACCAGGATGGTATCGCCGGCACCAAGCTCGATATGGCCGAGACCGAAGTGATTGGCATCAGCATCGACAGCCCCGCGGCGAACGCCGAGTTCGCCAAGCAGATCGGCGTCAACTTTCCTCTGCTGAGCGACATGAGCCGCAAGGTCAGCAAGGAGTACGGCATCCTGAACGAAGAGATGCAGTTCGCCAACCGCACCACGTTTGTCGTGGATAAGCAGGGCGTAATCCAGTTCATCGAAGAGGGCAAGAGCGCCGTGGACCCCACCAATGCCATCACCATTTGCACCGGGCTCAAGAAGAAGGAAGCGAAATAGGTCGCCCGGGAAAGACGCGCCGCGGAGGCGCACGCGCTTCGAGGTTTTCGTCGGAAACTGAAAGTGACCAGCGCGGACAACCGGCACACGACACTTGATCCCCAATGAGTGCCCCAATGACAGCACCGAGCGGCAGAGTGGAGGAGCCGATTCCGGCCGTTGATCTTCGCGCGCAGTACGCCGTGATCGGCGCCGAGATCCGCGCTGCGATTGAAGAAGTGCTCACCTCGCAGCAGTTCATCCTCGGGCCGGAGCTTGCCGCACTTGAGCAGGAAGTGGCGCAGGTGTGTGGCCGACGCTTCGGAATCGGCGTGGGCTCGGGCACCGATGCGCTGGTGCTCGCGCTGCGCGCGTGCGGGATCGGCCGCGGCGACGAGGTTATCGTTCCCGCGTTCAGCTTCATTGCCACGGCCGGAGCGGTCAGCCTGCTGGGCGCGCGGCCGGTGTTTGTGGACATCGAGCCCCGCACATTCAATCTTGACCCTGCACGCATCGAGTCCTGCATCACGCCGAAGACGCGGGCCATCATGCCCGTGCATCTCTACGGCCTGCCCGCGGAGATGGACACGATCCTGCCAGTGGCCGGGCGGCGCGGCCTGGCGGTGATCGAAGACAACGCGCAGGCCATCGGCGCCAGCTACAAAGGCCGTAAGACCGGCGCGCTGGGGCAGCTCGGCTGCCTCAGCTTCTATCCCAGCAAAAACTTGGGCGCCTACGGCGACGCGGGAATGATCGTCACCGACTCGGAGGAATGGGCGGCGCGCTTGCGGCTGCTGCGCGACCACGGGCAAGCCAGGAAATACATCAGCGAGGAGCAGGGCTGGAACAGCCGGCTCGACGAAATCCAGGCGGCGGTGCTGCGCGTCAAGTTAAGGCACCTGGACGCATGGAAAGCCGCGCGGCAGGGGCACGCCGCGGAGTACAACAAGCTGCTCGGTCAGATTCCCGGCGTGACTACGCCCGCGGTGCCCGAGGGCAGCGAGCACGTCTATCATCAATACACGATTCGCGTGCCGGAGCGCGACCGCGTGCAGCGCGCGCTGGCCGCTCGCGGCATCGCCAGCACGGTCTATTACCCTGTGCCGCTGCACCTGCAGCCGCTCTACGCCGCGCTGGGCTACAAGCGCGGCGACCTGCCCGAAGCCGAACGCGCCTCCGGCGAAGTGCTCTCGCTCCCGATGTATGCCGAGTTGCGACCCGAACAGATTGCCCGCGTCGCAGAGGCTGTCGCTGCGGCGCTCAGAGCCTGAGCCAAAAGCACTTAGCAGCAGCCAAGAGCGGACGCTCCCCGAGCAGCGCCAGGCGGGAGGGAAGAGGGACCCCCACCCCCCACTTTTCACGTAAGTGCTGAATCTAGGAGACTTAGTGCGCGGAAAAGGGCTAAGTGCGGATTCTAAAGGAGTTGCGGACACATCTTTCGTAAGTGAGCATTTCAGAGGGGTTAGTGGCGGCATCCTTGCGGCCGCAAGGCTCCCCCTCGTCAATCCAAGAGGACTCGTTTGCGCGGACATGGGTTAATCAACCGCTGCAAGGTTGCCTGATATCCTGAAGAGAGCTCAGGGTGGCTGAAGAGTGCGTGGCGAACCTTGCGCTCTATTATACCGCGAAGGTCAATCGGTCTTCAGGGGTGAGGCATTTGCGGGCAAGCTCCGATTCCGGCAGCGTTCGCGGAGAATCGAGGCCACGTCTGAATAGCTGCCTCGCTCTGCAACGGGGCAGAGCCCACCCTCGCGCCGGGAGGGTGGGCCACCCGCCCGCGCGTTGATTGCCGCCCTTCGGATTGTCATTCACGGGAAGTTTGAGTCCTCTGAAGTGAACGCGGCTAAAGCTCCGCATCCTCGTTTACGTATCCGATCTTCTTTGCGAATAGAAGCTCAATCCTGCCGATCTGTCCCGGGATACCTATTATGCCGGAGAGTCCTAGAGGCCACACGATGGCGACTATTCCTGCAAAATAACTGTGATGCACAAAGAGAAGTATCGCGCTCCCAATCGCAGCGGGCCACTTGGTAAACACTACGAAGTACGCCGCGTAGTTCGCAGCACGCACGTTGATGTATCTATAGCGGACGAGGGCCCAAAGAAGATCCACCAAGAAGACGCCCGCTAGGACATATAGCCACGGGAAGAATATGAACAGTACCGGAACGATGGGTTGGGAGACAAAACTCGGCCAGTTGGTCCATTCCGCGGCGCGAAGCCACAGCCATCGCCGAAGTTGGGGCTCGCTGGTCTCCAATTACTGTTCTCTGCTTTTACGAACATGGTACTTCTAGCATGCGAGAATTCCAGAGCGCAACGTCAGCATGCCTCAGGTTGGCCGCGCCCGCGAGGTTTTGTATAACCCTCTATGCTAGCGCACACGCGCCCGCTCCGCGCCGTACTCCGGGGGGACTTTATCGGCCGACGCGCCGCCTGCGCCGCGTCCGCCGCATGCACCTGTCAGGGCCGCTGCATATGCTGCTGGATGAACTGGCCATAAGACCTGACATCCGTAAACTGCAGTTTGAAGCGCTCCCAAAGCCTCGCAATCTCGGACTTCCGGAAAGAGTTACGAGCGAACCCATCGTACCCAAGCTCGCCGAAGGCGTTCCGGGCAAGAGCCTCGCACCAGGTGCGAACATCCGTGACATAGCCGAGCAGGTCTTCACGCGTAAGGTGCTTAGATGTTAGTTGTCCGTGGAAGATCTTATTTCGGTGCTCAATAGCCTCAGTGAGGCGAGGGCGGAGCCGATCGTACTCAGGCCCGACCAAGTCTTTGACGCTGCGGGGATATAGGGCATCGAAGCCCTGCTCAAACCCCTCGAAATAGACCCGACAATTGTTGCCGAGCGTTTGACGCAAGCTGGTGACATCGGCAGGGCCGAAACAAGGGAACTGATAGACGAGATGCGTCACGAGCCGACGGAGTTGTCTTTCGGCCTTGATCAAAGACAGTGCAAACGCGTCAACGCCGCGCGTTTCGGCCGGCGAGTTGAGGATGAGGTCGACGGTCTTAAATTCCTGGAAGTAGGTCGTCACTCCGGGGATTCGGTTAGCACAATCGGATAACCGAGGTGCTTCCTCTTGTCAGGGAGGGGTGGCCTATGCTTACGGCCGGCAATGCCGCCTCTCCACACCGAGGAGTATACACCCGCTGGCTCTTAAGCGTGGGGATGCCCCAGCTTCGCGGCCGTTCGCTCTGCTCAGGGCAGGTGCGAGGGCGGGACGGGCATGAGCGGGGGTCTTGAGCTCTACGCAACTGGGGGCGGCCAGCGATTAACGACAGAAGTGTCTTCAAGACGATAAGAAGAGACCGGGCAACTCACTCTCTTGCTGCCCATTAGGGGTGCGCGGAGACGAATTGGCCGACCGCGACAGGCAACTGCTTGAGCGGAGCTCGCGTTCAGCCACAAGCCAGTCCTGCACTTCCTGGCCGGGAGTGCGGCCCCTGGCTAGATAGATCTCATAGGCTCGACGACGGATGTATTCATCGGCAGGTTCAGCCGGTTTATCGAGATCGAGGTAGAACTCGCCGAGCTCCTCGCCGGGGGCAAAACCAAGCGAACGGGCCAGGCGAGCCATGGGCACGTTGGCTGGCTCGATCACTGCCCACAAGCGCCGCAAGCCCAACCGGAGCGCGTTGTTGATCAACTCGCCCAGCAGCCGCCTTCCGAGGCCGCGCCCGCGCACGTCCTGATGGACAAAAATGGCCACCTGAGCCGAACTTCCCTCCGGGCAGAGCACCGCGTGGGCGACTACCCGGCCCTGAGCAACGGCAATGAAGTTCGGGTGGCCACTCAACGAATCAAGCCAGCGCCGCGGAATGTCACGTGGGGGCAGGATGAAGGCGGCTGCCTTGGGCTGAAAACTTCGGTACATCGCTGCCAATGTCGCACGATCCGCGCGCCTGGCGCGGCGCAGTTCAAAGGCTTGGGCTACTTCGCCTCGCTGCTTAACTCTCATAAGAAGCCGCCTTCCGAAAGTTGCCGATAAAGTCCCTCGTTCGTCTCAGGAATCGGCAGCGACAGACATCGAACCAACACCATCACGATGCGGGTCATCGGACTGGAAGCATTTTCTCCTTGTCACTGAAAAGGATGAACCAACAAAGGCGCGTTGACCACGCGGCCGAGGCTGGGGGGCGCCAGAAGCATCGATTATACCATTCGTGATGCTCTTTGCTTCCCGTGGAAATATTTATCGGTTGCATCGAAATTCTTGATTGTACTTTTGTGCGACAGCAGGGTACTTGGTAGGAATGGCGTGCCACTGGAGCAGGGCATGGGGCGGTCACGACGATGAAGCTGCATCCGCGAGAAGGTGCTGAAGAAGCGCGCTGGAGGCAAGAATGGAGCCAGCGTATGAGCTTGCGCCGAGATAAACAGCATTCCCATTTCTTTGACCTCTTCATCAGATGCAAGCTTCTTAGGAGGTGAATCCGCATGATCGTGAGTAAACTCTCGCCTTCCAGGTTTTTGAAATCGGCAGGCACTAGCATCCACAGCAAGCGTTTCAACTGCTTCCTAAGCACCGCCAAGCGAGGACTTCTTTCACGGCAGTACAGCACCGTCGTCTTCTGGGGCGATCCCGCTGCGGACAAGTCATTCAGGTCATTTGTCGAGTTCACCTATTTGGGCCCCCTGGAGACGTCCACTACGCTGGTGCTCCACAATGCCATTGCAGAGCAGATTGCTGACTTGGGAGAGCAAGGCTTTGATTTGTACGATGCGGTGCGTGGGGTGTACTTTGGCCTGAGAAGCCGAGAGATTGTACGTCCGATTCCTCAGCTCGATTAGCGGGTTTGAATATCTGAGGCATGATTTGAGAACCTTAGCTTCCTCGTGATCTGTAGGATGAGGGACGGGTGGCTCGCCGTTCCACGACGGAGCAGTAGAGGCCTGACAGGACTTGTGGGTGCGCCACGCGGAGCGAGCGTAGCACGGGCATGAGTGGGTGTCTTGAGTTCTACCCAACTGGGGGCGGTCGGCGATTCATGGGCAAGATCTTGGCGTCGCCGTAGCAGGGTGCTGAAAAAGGCTTGTCTAGTGGCATGGTGAACGTCACCCGACAAGTCGCGGTGTTAGCAACTCCACCGCTTACGCGTACCCGTAGCACAGGCTATA
>JACQDH010000154.1 GCA_016201215.1 Acidobacteriota bacterium
GTACCGATGATGGCGCTGCTGCCGGTGCTGGCGGCGCCGGGCGCGGCCCAGGCGCTGCGAATTATGACGGCGCTGGTAAAGTCGCTGGCGGTGGTGGGCAGCATCCTGCTGGGAGCGCGTTACCTGTTCCCGCGGTTGCTGCGCGCGATTGTGCTGCTGCGCAGCCGCGAACTGTTCGTGATCGCCGCGATCTTCTTTGCCCTGGGCACGGCCTGGGGCGCCGCGCAACTTGGGCTCTCGCTGGCGCTGGGGGCATTTCTCGCCGGGATCGTGCTTTCCGAATCCGAGTACGGCCACCAGTTGATGGCCGAGATTTTGCCGTTCCGCGACAGCTTCAACAGCCTGTTTTTCATCGCCGTGGGCATGCTGATCGATGTGCGCTTCGTTGCCGCGCACGCCGGGCTGCTGGCCGCCATCGCCGGCGGTATTGTCGTCGGCAAACTGCTCACTGCGGGCGGGCCGGTGCGCGCACTGGGTTTCCCATTGCGCATCGCCACCCTGGTGGCGCTGGCGCTGGCGCAGGTGGGCGAGTTTGCTTTTGTGCTGCTGCGCGAAGGGGAACGCCTGGGCATCGTGCCGCCTTATCGCTATCAGCTCTTTTTGGCCGCCGCGGTGCTCACGATGATGGCCACCCCGGCCATGATTGCCATCGCCCCGCGCATCTCCCGGCGGTTGGGTCACAGGGAAGTGCACCGGGGCAGCCGCCTGGCCCTGGACCATGAAACCGAGCGTCTGGCCGACCACGTGATCATCTGCGGCTATGGCATGAACGGGCGCCGCATGGCTCGCCTGCTGCGGGGAAACGAGCTTCCTTACGTGGTGGTGGAGATGAACCCGCGGGCGGTCCGCGCGGCCCGCGCCGAGGGCGAACCCATCTATTTCGGCGATGTGGGCAGCCCCGAAATCCTCCGGCGCGCCGGCGCGATGCACGCCCGCGCGATCGTTTTTGCCATCTCCGACCCGGCCGTGCTGCCGCGCGCCATCTCCCACGCGCGCCTGCTGAACCCAGACGTCCCTATCATTGCGCGCATCAAGCGCATTGACGACGCGCGCGAGCTGCGCCTGGCCGGCGCCACCGACGTCATCGCCGAGGAGCTGGAAGCCTGGATGGAGATCGCCGTGCGCGTGCTGAGGCTCTACGGCATGCCGCGCGAGGCCGTCGCCGGGCAGATGGCCGCGCTACGCGAGGAAGACTACGAAATGCTGCGCATCCTGCCCATCCCTGGCCAGCCGCTGCCCCACCTGTGGCACCTGCTGCCGCAGGTGGGCCTGGAACTGTTCGTGGTGGCGGCGGGCGCGCCGCTGGAAGGGGTGGAGCTGCGCGAACTCGATCTTCGGGTGCGCACCGGCGTGGCCGTGCTGGCCGTGGTGCGCGGCACGCAGGTGCTTCACAATCCGGACGCAAGCCTTCGATTCGGAGCAGGTGATCAGGTGCTGCTGATCGGTTCGCGCGAGGAACTGGCGGTGGCCCACCGGCTGCTTAATGATCCCGAGCTAAAAACGCGCCGCGCGGACGCCGGCCGCTCGAGCTAGGCCAATCCTCGGGCCCGGCATTGGACAGGAGCTTGCGGGGAGCAGGTGTCAACCCTCTGCGTACCGGCCGGAGCAACCCGCCGGCGCCGCCGGACGCTCCGGGCGGCTGGCGGGACTATTGTCCTTTAAGACATGGGGCGAGCGGCCTGAATTGACGCGCCAGGCAGCGCGGGCGATATTGAGCGCAGCAGCGCCAGGAGCGTTTGGATTGAGGGGAATACCATGCGCGCTGCTCGCGACCCAAAGCCGGCCAAGCCCGGCGAATCCCACCCCACTGAATCGGATGCCCTGCGAGATGCGTCCGGCCGCGGACCGCTTGTATGGGATGAAGCGACCCGGCGGGTGACGCCCGCCAAGCCCCGCGGGTTTCCGCGGGTGCCGACGCATGTGGTTGGCGCGGTGCACGAGCGGCGGCTCTACCCGCGCGCAGCGCTGCGCCTGCCCCTGCGTCTGAAACGCGTGGCCGGGCAGCGGGAGCCCGCGCCGGTGACCTTGCTCACCAAGAACATCAGCTCGAGCGGAGTCTATTTTCTGTGTCCGCGGTGGATCGAACCGGGCACGCCGATTGAGCTCGAGGTGGGCTTGGTGGAGCGGCCGCTGGGAAAGGGTAGCGTGCGCATGACCACCGCGGCGCACATCGTGCGCGTCGAGCCCACCGACACACCCGGGTGGCACGGCCTGGCGGCGAGCTTCGACGACATCAGCTTCCAGCGCGACGAGGCCATTCCCCCGCGCTTCCAGAAATCCTGAACGGCCGGGCGGCAGCCGAGTGCGCCGCCCTCGGCCTCGCTGAGAATTTCCACATCGCGATTGATTTCCGTTGCTTTTCGGGCTTTTCCGGCGATAGACTCCCGCCTGCTTCTAGGTGGGGGTACGGACCTTGAAGTGGTACGTCCTACCGGTACGTCTGCTGCAATCCTATCACGGAGGACTCTCATGAAGACGCTGTTGGGTGTCGTATTTATTGTGGCGTTTAGCCTGGCGCTGGCTAGCTCAGCCTGGGCACAGTCGCAGATCACCACCGGCACGATCCAGGGGGAAGTGCTGGACGAAAAGGGCGGCTCGGTGCCCGATGCGAAGGTCGAAATCCGAAATCTCGACACCAACTATACCAAGACGGAGACGACCGGCTCGGACGGGCGGTTCGTTTTCCTGCTCTTGCCTTCGGGGCGCTACACGCTGAAGGTCGCGAAGACCGGTTTCGCCACCATCGTGCAGGAAAATGTGAACCTGACGGTCGGGCAGTCGATTTCGCTGCCGTTTAGGATGAAGATCTCTGCGGTGGAGCAGACGATCACCGTGACCGACACGCCGACGGTGGAAGTGGCGAAGACGGAATCGAGCAGCACGCTGAGCCAAATCACCGTGGGCAATACGCCGGTGCTGGGGAGAAAGTTTGAGGACCTGCTGACGCTGACGCCCGGAGTCAGCATCGTCCAGGGACCCGATGGCGACGAGATCACCTTCAACGGGCAGCGCGGCATCTTCAACAACATCAGCCTAGACGGCGGCGACTACAACAACGGCTTCTTCGGCGAGCAGATGGGCGGGCAGCGCGCCGCCATCGACATTCCGCTGGATGCGGTCAAAGAGTTTCAGGTGGTGGCCAGCGGCGCCAGCGCCGAGTTCGGGCGCACCGGGGGCGGCGTCGTCAACGTCATCACCAAGTCGGGCACCAACGAACTGCACGGCAGCGGCTTCGGGTTCTTCCGAACCGAGGGCTTGTCCTCGAACACCTCGGACGGCAAGCCGCTCAAGGATTTCAGCCGCGAGCAGTTCGGCGGCTCCATCGGCGGCCCCATCATCAAGGATAAGGTGTTCTTCTTTGGCGCCTTTGAGCAGATTATCTCCAACCTGACGCGGGACAACTTGAGCGCGCCGCTCGGCCCAACGTGCTCAGTGGCGACCCCGGTGGTTGGCGTCAACGACGCGGTGATTGCCGGCAGCGCGGAATGCCAGCGGGTGGCGCTGCTGAACTTCTTCAAGACCAATCGCAACCAGACGGAGGGCGACCCAGTCAAACACCCCATCCGCAATTCGGCGGCGCTGGGGCGGTTCGACTGGAACCTCACGCCTGCCAACCAGTTCTCCGCCTCGTACAACTTTGACTACTCGAAGAACACGAACCAGACGTTTGACGTGGCCACTTACGGCAACTCGGCCAACGGCATCGAGGGCCCGTCCAAGATCCACGTGCTCAACTTCAACCTGAACAGCAGCCTGTCCGCGACGAAGCTGAACGAGGCGCACTTCACCTATCAGCGTGAGCTGCGACCGCGCTCCGCAGCGCAGTCGACCGTGCCCGCAGACACGGCCATGGGTTTCGCCACTACGTTCCGGTTCGGGGCTCCGTTCTTCCTGGAGCCCAACATTGATGAGCTGATCTGGCGGACCCAGGTGCGCGACAACTTCTCCCTCCTGCGGGGGAAGCACAACGTCAAGTTCGGCGGTGATTGGATTCACACCCTCAACGACCAAGTGTTCCGCGGGTTCTTCACCGGGCGCTACATCTTTGACGGTGTGGTGGGCTTTTTGCGCTACGCCTCGCCGGCGGGGCCCGGGGGATTTGGGCCACAGGTGCAGGAATGCTCCGATCCCACCTTCGCGACGGTCGTGTATGTGACCCCGCCTACGACGTGTCCCGGAGGTACCAGCTTCAACGGGGGACCGCTCTTGTTCTATCTCCAGGACGGGGTGCCTACGGGCTTGGTGAGCATTCCCCCCGGCGCCTCAAACATCAAGAACGAGGATTTCGCGCTGTTCATTCAGGACAAGTGGCAGATCCGACCGAACTTCACCTTCAACTATGGGTTGCGCTGGGAGGCGCAGATCTTCCCGGACCCGGTTGTGGCGCCGAGCCAGACGGCGTACGGCATCTTCCTGAGCAACTCGGCGTTTCCCTCCGACGGCACGCTGCACAACCAGAAGAAGGAATTCCAGCCCAGGATCGGATTCGCCTGGGATCTATTTAGCAACCATAAGTCCGTCCTGCGGGCGAGCTGGGGGATCTACAACGCGCGGCAGAACATGCTGACGCAGGTGGGTTCGATCACCACCAACGGCGCCCAGCAGCGGACGATCTTCTCAAATTCAACATTCGGCGGAGGCCCGATCTGGCCGAACGCTTTCCCGGTCACTCCAGGGAATGTGTCCTGCCCAGGGCCGCCGGTCAATCCCTTCCCCTGCTTCACCGGCGTGCGGGTGTTCAGCAAGGACTATGCCAACCCGCGCATCTACACGACCAACGTGGCCTACGAGCAGGAGCTGGCTCCGAGCTGGGCTGTTTATGGCGATTTCACCCTGAGCAAGGGCGTGCACCTGACGCGCTTTATTAATGTCAATCGGAGCGGTGTTTTTGCACCTCAGTTGGACGAAGTGATGACGGCCAAGAGCGCCGGCCAGTCGCTCTACCGCGGTTTCACTCTGGGCGTGCGCAAGCGGTTCAGCCAGCGCTTCCATATGGAAGCGAACTACACGCTCTCCAAAGACCTGGACGACGATTCTAACGAACGTGACCCGTTCACCGACCGCTCCTTCGACCCCAACAACCTCCCATTGGATTACGCCCTGTCGGACCGCGACGAGAAGCACAAGTTCAACTTCTATACGTACGCAGAGTTACCCTGGGGCTTTCAGGCTGACGTGCGCATGCAGGCCCATTCGGCCCAGCCGATCACGCCCGCTGTGCGCACCGCGACCAACCGTAATACCTTGCGCAAGGACAATGGATTCTTCTCCTTCGATTGGCGGGTGCAGCGGCCGATCAAGATTGGCGAGCGGTTCCAGTTGATCCCGATCATCGAGATGTTCAACACGTTCAACAACAAGAACAACATCAACCCGCTGACGACGCCAGCGCTGTTCAACTTCGATGGCTTCCTGCGGCAGGGCGTGGGCGATCCGCGGCAGGCCCAGTTCGCGATTAAGGTCACGTTCTAATCGGAACAGCTAAACCTTTGACTCGCTTTCATCCCGGTGACCGGGCGCCGCGGCGCCCCACTGGGATTCTTTCTTGAAATCTGTTCGGTTACCCGGATGATCGATGTCATTCCGAGCGAAGCGGGGAATCCCGCACAGAGATGCCTCAGTCGCCCCGGCGACTTCGGCATGACAGCACGCGGCAAGGCCGTCCGAGGTTTTGAGAGAGTTTCGAGCGCGTGAGATCCTTGCGGCCTGGCTTTCCTTGTTAGGATCGGAGTTGCCACGATGCGCGCTGCAAGTTCTCTCCAGGGCGTCCTGTTCGATTGGGACGGGACACTGCTCGATTCCCATCACGCGGACACGCAGGCTTACCTGGAGATGTTTCGTGCGCTGGGCATCGACTGGGGTGTGCAAGAGCTGATGCGGCATTACTCCCCCGACTGGCACCGCGTCTATCGCGCCGCGCGCCTGCCACGAGCCCGCTGGGAGGAGGCCGACCGTCTGTGGGAGCGCTTCTACCGGCAACAGAAGCCCGCGCTACTGCCCGGCGCTCGAAGCGTAGTGCGCGCGCTGGCGCGGCGTTTCACGCTGGGCCTGGTCACCAGCGGGAGTCGCGCGCGGGTCCACCGGCAGCTCCGCCGCTTCGGCTTCCTCGAGCTGTTTGCTGCGCGCGTCTGCAGCGAAGACTCGCCGCGCCGCAAGCCGCATCCCGCGCCCCTCCTACTGGCGCTGGCCGGCTGGGCCTGGCGCCGGATGTTTGTGTCTATGTCGGCGACTCGCCGGAGGACATGGAGATGGCGCGCCGCGCCGGTGTCCGCGCGATCGCCGTGCCGGGCCCCTGGGCCACGCCCCAGCGGCTGCGTGCGGCGCGCCCGGATGCAGTGCTGCCCTCCATCGGCCAGTTGCCGCGCCTGCTGAAATCCTCCTAAGGTTTGGGTTCGTTCTGCGGTGGGCGCGGCGGCGTAGCAGCAGGGGTCGCGGCGGCGCCGGCCAGCGGCTTGTAATCGGTCCAGCGGATGATCAGGCGGATGTGCAGCTCCCCGGCTTTCTGGTGCAGATAATCGTCCGAGCGCGTATAGGTGGGGAACCAGTATTTCCCGTCGATGTTCTCGCGATAGGTTTCATACATGGTGAAGGGCAATTCCGGAGTGGAGACGTCGCCGACTTCGGTCACCCACTTGCCATAGGTCTTCACCACCTGTAGGTCGCGGTCGTCCACCCAAAGCAAACCCTCGAAGTAGGCGTGGGTGCGCTCGAGTAGCCGCGGCCGGACGCGGAACATGTAGGTGCCGATCTCGTCCACCAACTGCTTTCCCGCGTAGGTCAGCTCGTACTTGCTGAGCTGTTCGGAGGTCACCGGGAACAGCGGAATGCGCGCCAGAATCTCCAGATCCTCGGGCGCGAGCGGTATGCGCCGAAGCGTCGAGGGGGGCTGCTCGACGATCTTCTCATAGCGCCGGCCGTCGGACGCGAGTGCGGGTTCGGTGGTGATTTGGAACTCGCCGGAGACTTTCCCGTCGTCGCCAAATTCCTGCACGCGCATGGTTTTCCTGTAGGTGTAACCGGCACGCGCGCGCAGGAACTCGTCTTCCTTCTGCGTGAAGCGTCGGATGATCTCTTCAGCGGGAACCGGCGGCGCTTCGGCGGCTTTTTCGGCCGGTATGCGAACCACCTCGCGGCTGGGCGGAGGCGTGAGCGGGCCGGTTTTCGGCTCCTGCGCCAGGGCGTGGCCGGCGATTCCCCAGAGGATACCGGCCAGCGCGAATGCCGCCACGGAAATGAGGCTCTTGCGGTTCATCCTCCTCGTTGGCCTACTCGATTAGATGCGGCGGGTGCCGCGGGGGTCCGATGCCTTGCAGTGCCGGACTGTTCCACGGCGTGATGGATTGTTACTCGGCCGCGATCACAGTGTACCGCACCTGGTACTTTCCGGGCTCGCCGCCGGTCCCGGGAGTCGCGGAGAGCGAAGGAAACTGCAACCGCAGCAGCGCCGAAAAATTTTTCATCTCGACCGTCATGCGGCCGGTCTTCCATTCGAGTGCCAGGCCCGCGCGTCCCGGCGTGCGCACCTCGATCCGCTGGACACCTTCGGGCACTTCGATGATCCCGCCGCCCGGGGCAAAGTTCTCACAGTGTCCAGGGGTGGCAGGCCCTTCTTTGGAATCCTTCGTTGGCGAGACCGCAGATTGCGCTTCGGAGGGAGCATTCCAGCAGAAGTGCGTGGTGAGCTCTCCGTTCTTCCGCGCGGGAACCGAGTTCGTAGCCACGAACGACTGCGGCGGGAAGCCTTGCCGCGCAGGGGCCGAGGAGGCCTCGAGCGTCACGCGATAGTCCACTTCCACGCTTTGCGTCCCAGCGAGTTGCACGGTCTTCTCGATGCGCGCGCCTCCCGGATGTCCTTCGCGGATCTCGGACGGCGGCAATAGGTAGCTGAGCCGCACGGCCGGGGCGTCGGGCGCGTGGTCTTGCGCCTGCTTCTCTGCGTCTTTGGGCTCGTGAACCCACTCGGCGCGATAGGCCCGGTTGAACGTGGCGTCGCGCTTGCCCGGAACGTACGCCAGGGAGCCCTGCGCGGTGCTGCCTTCGGACGGAATGCTCGCGGAGACGAACAGGTCGCGCAGAGCGCCCACGGTGGTGGTCAGGTTCATTCCAGTGGGCTTGTCCACCAGGGCGATGGCGCGGCCGCCGGCCTCGGGCGAGAGGACCAGGCGCAGGCGCTCGTTCTCGAGCACCCATTCGGTGGCGGCGTCGCGGTCGAAGTCCGCCTGGTAGTGGGCCGTCGCGCCCTTGCCCACCACGGCAAACAGAATTGGCAAGCCGCGATCGATGTGGCCGGAGCGGGCCCGGAGTTCCCCGCGGAGCAGGCCATCGGGGTGCGCGCGGGCCGCCTCGGCCAAGGAGGATTTTGCCGGGGTCAGGCCGATCCGCACCATGCGGGTTTCCTTGGGGTCCAGCATCAGGTGGCCCGAACCGTGGACCGCGCCTTCGATCCCGACGCTGAGGCTGCGGCCCATCGCGTCGTAGTTTTCAGCGCCAAACAGCAGCTCGCCCTTGTGTTCCTGGTTGAGGAGAATCAGAGGCGGAAAGGTCGGCAGGGAGATGTCCTCGCTGAGCGGCAGGCGCACGGAGTCCATCACCGCAACGTCCAGATCACGGCGGGCGCGCTTGTGCGGGTCGGGTTTGGGCGGCACGCGGGGCGTGTAGTGGAGGTGGATTTTCAGCACGCGCAGGAAGTCCGGCGAAGCCCCGCGCGGCAGGGAGACCTCGAGGAGGTGCTGGTCCGGGGACCACTTCCCCTGGAGGTTCATCTCCTGGAGCGCGATTTTGCCGGCCGCCTCCTGCAGCTTGAGCAGGAGAGTGGCGCGCGCCGGGGTGTAGAAGGTGAGTTCCAGCGTCTTGCCATCGCGTTCGACGCGGAGGAGTTCCGCGCCGGCCCCGACGATTTCGTCGTTGCATTTCTCGCTTGCCGCGGCTTCCGAGCAGAGCGAGAAGTGGAGCGGCAGGAGCAGGGATTCGCGCGGGGGCACCAGAAGCGCCAGCGGGATGTAGTCGTCGCCTCGGCCCCTGGCATCGGCACGCGGCGAGAGGACGGCGAGCAATTCTTCCGCCGGGTCGTCATAACTGAGGTTGGTCACGCTCAGCAGGCCCGAGCCGCAGAGCGTTGCCGGGGCGCAGGCGCGCCGGCGCGCCCCGAGGGCACCGGTGCCTTCGTTGGCCGCCAGTTGCGCAACCACCAGTTCGCCGGAAACCGACCGGCCCGCTGGGGGGAGCACGGCCGGGCGCACGCCATTCTGCATGAGGATTTCCTGGAGCGCCTGTGTGGCCCAGGCAGCCGGAGGCCGCGAACGGTTCTCTTTCATACTTTCGTCCAGCGCGACCCAGGAATGGAAATCCTTCGTCCACTCGGCTGCGCGGCCCTTTCCAGGCCCGGTGTCTGCGTCAACCAGGGAGACCGGCGCCGGCTTCCAGAGCTGCTCGATCCATCTCCCTGCGGGCAGCGAGGGGAAACAGATCAGGGTGCCGCCCCGGCGCACGTACTCCACCAGGGTTTTCTGCGCTTTCTCGGAGAGCCGGAATTTATCCTCCCCCGGGTCGAAGACCGGGAGCAAAACCACGGCGTGGCGCAACAACTGCTCGACCGGCTGGGATACCGGGTCGAGGAACTCCTCCGACAGGCTCGCGAGCTGCGCTACGCGCTGGACCTGCATCAGCGTGTGCGAGATGCGGAGAACGTCGGCGCGCTCGATCCGCTCCGCGGGATAAGAGCCCCGGGGGTCCACCAGGCCGAAGTCGGCGCGCTTGTGCGAAGCGGCGAGCAGCTCGCTCCAGGTTTCGAGTAACTGGCCGTTGCGGGCGACGCTGTGCGCCCGGGGATGCTTGTTACCGGCGAGGTCCAGCGCAGCGTCCCAGCGATAGTAGCGATTGGCTTCGGACGTTTCGTAGCCGGCCGGGGAGAGCGTGTCCTGCAACGGAGAGTAGGCCAGGCCGTGCAGGCCGTGGGCGAGCAGAAGCCGCGAGCTCAGCAGGGTGTTCGCGGGCGCGCTTTCGGGCGGCCGGACGTCGTCTGCAGGTGCATGCCATCCTGCCTGGTAGTCGCTGAACATCGGCGGGAAGCTGGGCTGGGTCTTCAGGGTCTCAACTAGGAAGCCGAGAGTCGCGGCGTCCTGCGCCGTGATTCTCTGCACGCCGGAGGAGGCTTCGCGCTGCGGGTTGAGAAACCACTGGCCGGTTACGCCGATCGGCAGGTCATTCAGCCGGCCGGGCGCCGCGAGGGCACGAATGGCCCAGCGAGGCCCGGAATCGCGCAGCCCCACCGGATTGACCGTGTAGAGTGCGTCCACGCCGCCGGCCACGAGCACGCCGCGCAGCTCCTCGAGGTAACGCCGTACATGTGGATGACCCGGAGATGGCGGGTCCGCGTTGCAGGCATCGAACGCCGGGCTGTCGTCGAGTTGCACGAACAGCAGCGGGCCGCTGATTTCCTGCTCCTTCTTTTCGCCATTGCGCGAAGCAGGCAGGGCGACCGGGAGCTTCCGGCGCGCAGTGTAAGGGGCGAGTTCGCGCGCCACTGCGTCGAGCCACTTGCGCACGGCGGCTATGTGCGTGGCGTTTTCCAGCCAGCCCTGGGCCGCCGCCTCGGCATCGCGCGCCGCGAGTTCGGCGAGCGGCGGGTATTCACCAGCGAGACGATCCACCGCGTCCATGTTGTATTCGGGGCGCGCCAGCAGCCACTCCGGATAGCCGCCGTGGCGCCAGCGGGCGCCGATGACCGGCCCCGGGCGGACGGTCAGCTTGAAGCCTTTTTCGGCGATCAGCTTCAGCAGGCCGCGGAGGTCGCGGCGGGGGTTGGTGTGGCCGTCGAAATCCAGTTCGCCTTCGCGCGGCTCGTGCCAGTTCCAGGGGATGGGGAGGTCGATGGTGTTGATGCCGAGGTCGCCATAGCGCTCGAGCGAGGTTTCCCAGAGGTCACGCGGGATGCGGAAGTAGAAAAACACGGCGGAGTGGACGAAGAACGGCTCGCCATCCACGCGCAACTCCGGGTAGCCTCCGTGCTGAGCGACCTCGACCCCGGCGTCCCCGAGCGGTGACTCGGAGCCGCGTGTGGCAAGCCCGGGCGGATCATCCGGTGCAGACGCGGCAAACAGCCCTAGCGTGGCTGCGGCGGCAAGCAAGAAGCCCAGCAACCCGGTGAAGAGTACCTTGAATGAGCCCGCGTTCGTCCGCCGCACAGGGGAGAAATCTTACACGACGGCGGGGGACATTTCGACCTCCCCTGGCAATCTGAGCGAGAGGCGAGCGCCATTCCCGCCGAGGGATGGGAGATGACGTGGTACCGCCATACTCCGAAGGTATCCTGCCGAACGAAGTGAGGCATCTCTTAGAGAGATTCCTCGCCCCGACTTCGTCGGGGCTCGGAATGACAGCGGTTCCAAAGGCCTCTTTATGATTGGCGATCCCACTACGGGGAATTCCTCTGGTAGAATCGCGCCTCGGCTGTGCCTCAGACACTTCAGGCCAAGCGGTTCACGGTCTCCGGAATGGTGCAGGGCGTCGGATATCGCTTCTTCGCCCAGCGCGTGGCCGAGGGCCTGGGCGTTGCCGGATACGTCAAGAACCTGCGCGATGGCCGCGTCGAGGTCTATGCCATCGGCACGCCCGAGCAACTCGGCGAACTGCGCGGCGAACTGGAGCGCGGGCCGCGGCACGCCAGTGTCTCCAGCGTCAGCGAGGAAGATGCGGAAGTGCTTTCGCGCTGGGCCGACGGCTTCACGATTGCGCACGACTGGTCATTCTGAGATTCCAGGGGAGCGAAGCGAATGGACGAACTCAAGAAGCTGATCCGGGAGATCCCCGACTATCCGAAGCCCGGCATCCTGTTCTACGACCTGACCACGCTGCTCAAGGATAAGAACGGCTTGCGTACTCTGATTGACCAACTCTATGCGCATTACGCCGGGAAGCCGGTGGACCTGGTCGCCGGCATCGAGGCGCGCGGGTTCATTTTCGCGCCGGCGCTGGCCTACCGGCTCGGAGCCGGGTTCGTGCCCGTGCGCAAGCCCTCGAAGCTGCCGGCGAAGACCGCGCAGGTGTCCTATCAGCTCGAGTACGGCACCGACACGCTTGAAATCCACGAGGATGCCGTGCGCGCGGGCCAGCGCGTGCTGGTCTGCGATGACCTACTGGCCACCGGCGGCACCGCCGCAGCCACCGTCAAGCTGGTGCGACAGTTGGGCGGCGAGGTGACCGGCGCGGCCTTCGCGGTGGAGTTGAGTTTTCTCAACGGCCGCGCTAAGCTCCCTGGCCTCGACGTCTTCTCCCTGATCCAGTACGACAAGTAAAACGCCGCATCGTTTGGGCCGCGGCGGTCATCTAAGCAGTGCGGAGGTGGCGGATGGGCGAAATAGTTCACACAGCGAAGATCAGGATTGTTCAGAAGCAGAGGCCGCTGCGCGAGGCGCACATCGAAGGTTTCCCGGAGCCGTTGCGCTTTGGCATGCATGGCGGTTACGCCGCGTTTTACAAGCTGGAGCCCAAGGAAATCCTGCCTACGACCGTTGACCACCTGCTGGCCGCACTCGGCGGTTGACTGACCGGCACGCTGGCCGGCGCGCTGGAAGCGCGCGGAATCCCTGCGCAGGATAACCTTGTCGCCGACGTCGAAGGCCGCATCGAAGGTGAAGAGAAACTGTTTCGCATTACCGCCGTCCAGCTACGGTATCGCTTCAAGATCCCGAAGGGCAAGCGCGCCGAGAGCGACCGCGCGCTCGAAATCCACGAGCGCTACTGCCCGATCCGGCAGAGCCTCCAACGGGGGTTTGCGGTAACCTGGTTCGCTGACATCGCAGAGGCAGAATAGAGTACGAGGTCGCTGGCAGCGCTGCTTGCTCCGCCTTGGCGTACCGTTGGGTCCCGTCGGCTCCTGAAAAAACCGCCGCCGGGACGGCGGCGCTACAAGAGAAGGGCTAGCTGCATCCCCGCATGCGCTCACGTACGCAAGTGTCAAGCTGCTACGCGTCTTGCCTCTTCCGCTCTTTGTTGTTCCTCTGGCGGACGGCTTCAAACAGCACAATGCCGGTGGCCACGGAGACGTTCAACGAGCGCACCGGGCCGGTGGTCGGGATGGACACCAGGAAATCGCAGCGCTTGCGCACAAGTTCGTGCAGGCCCGTGCCTTCACTGCCCAGGACGATGCCGAGCGGGCCGGTAAGGTCCACGTCGGTGTAAGTTTTCTGCGCGCGCTCGTCGAGACCCACCAGCCAGTAGCCCGCCTCTTTCATCTCTTCCATGGCCCGCGCCAGGTTGGTGACGCGCGCCACGGGCAGATGCGCCAAAGCTCCGGCGGAGGCGCGCGCGACGCTTTCGGTGAGGCCCGCGGCGCGCCGCTCGGGAATCACAACGCCGTCGGCGCCGGCGGCGAGCGCCGTGCGGATGACGGCTCCGAGATTTTGCGGGTCTTCGACGCCGTCGAGCAGAACGAGCAGCCCTTTGTGTGTGCGCTGCTCGCCGGCACCCTTGAGTAAATCCTCGAGGCCGAGCGGCTGCTTGGCCGCGGCCAGGGCCACGACGCCCTGGTGTTCGCGTGTGCCGGCGAGGCGATCTACCTGTGCGCGGTCCTCAAAGCGCAGGGGCACGCCGCGGCGGCGCGCGAGTTGCACGAGCTCCTCGATTCGTTCGCCATGGCGCCCGCTGGCAACCACGATGCGCTCGAGCGGCCGGCCTGCTTTGAGCGCTTCCTCGACTGCGTGAAGCCCTGTTAGTCGGTCCACGAATTATTCCAATGCCGCGCAGAATTCGAGCATGCGCTGTCGCGTGCCCTTCACAGGCGCCGCAAAGGGCAGCCGCGCCGCGCGATCCAGCAGTAGGATGACGCGGTCGAGTTCGCCTTCCCCGGCGCGCCCGGCCAATGCCAACCGGATCGGATGGAAAAGCTCGCGGCCGCGGAACGCGAGTCTGTCCTTGAGCGCGGTCACAATCTCCTTGAACCGGTCGGAATCGATGCCCGGGCCGTCGAGCACGGCGTGCGCCAGCTCGCGGATGACTTCTCGCGCGCCTTCGCGCGCGAGCACAATGTGGCTTTCCAGTGCCTGCAGAATGGCCTGCGCATTGTACGCGAAGATCAGATTCAGCAGCCTGGCCAGAGCGTCGCGGTCGGTGGCGTGCGGGCCGAGTAGCGCCGCGGCATCGGCCAGCCAGGCCTCCAGCTCCTGCGAGGGTGCAACGTCGGGCAACCAGCCGCGCTCGTGCAGGATGGCGGTCACGTCCGCAGCGGTGAACTGATTCGCGGGTGCGGTATCTTTACGCCCTTGCTCGGGGCTCTGCCCAGCGGGCGAGGGTGCGAATCCTTCTGCTGTTGATTCGGTAGAGTTGTTGAAAACCATCCTGGCAGGATTCTACCCCAGTGGCGGCTTCAAAATCCTCGTGCGGGGATGGCGGGCTGAATCCCGCGGCTGCAGCACATAAGGCGAAACCCGCCTCCAAGGTGGCGGCGCCCATCACGGATGAATCGTGTAGCGGCGCCCGGAACGTGTCCCGACGAAGTGGGGAGGGCGCCACGTCACCCTGAGACGTGAGGGATTGGCGACCCTCGATTCTTGGGGTTTAGACTTCGAGCGTGGCGATGGCGTGGGCGGCGATGGCCTCGCCGCGGCCGATGGCGTCCACGCCTTCGTTGGTCTTGGCCTTCAGGTTGATCTGCTCTGGCTCAATGCCCAACGCCTTCCCCAAGGCCTCGCGCATGGCAGGGAAGTGCGGGCCCAGCTTCGGTTTCTCGGTGATCACGATGGCATCAATGTGCGCGATTCGCAGGTTGCGCTCGTTGAGCAGCTTGCGTGTGTGCTCGAGGAACAGCAGGCTGGAGACTCCCTTCCATTTCGGGTCGCTGTCGGGGAAGTGCGTGCCGATGTCGCCCAGGCCCGCGGCGCCGAGCAGCGCGTCGCAGATCGCATGGGCGAGCACATCGCCGTCCGAGTGGCCGACGGGGCCTTTGTCGAAGGGCAGCTCCACCCCGCCGACAATCAGCTTGCGGCCTTCGGAAAGCCGGTGAAGGTCGTATCCAATGCCGCTGCGCGTCATGTGAGCGAAACTCGGGTCTTGGAGACCAGGCTCATCTCGCGCGGCGTTCCTGGTCGAGGTAGAAGCGGGCGAGGTCCATGTCGGCGGGGCGGGTGATTTTGAGGTTGCGCTCGGAGCCGAGCACGACGTGGACGTCGTGGCCGAGGCGCTCGACCAGCCCGGCTTCGTCTGAGGCGGTCACGCCGTCCTGCTGGGCTCTGGCGAAAGCTTCCTTCAGCAGCGCGTAGGAGAAGGCCTGCGGGGTCTGCGCCAGCACGACGCGCTCGCGCGGGATGGTAGCGGTGATGAGGGCGACGTCTTCAGGCAGGCACGCGCGCTTCACTTCTTTGACGGTGTCCATCGCCGGGATGCCCAGGATGGCGGCGCGACACTTGCGCGCCTCGGCGATCACCTGTTCGATCTGCTCGCGAGTGACGAACGGCCGCACGGCGTCGTGCACCAGCACGATTTCCGTGTCCGGAGGCACCTCGGCCAGGGCATTAGCCACCGATTCCTGCCGCGTGCCGCCGCCGCGCACCACGCGCACCGGACGGCCCAGCTTCTGCTGCGCCACGCGCTCGGCGAGCGAGGTGACGTCCTCGGCGCGCGTGGCGATGATGAATTCGGCGATGGCCTCACACGCGGCCAGCCGCCGCAAGGTGAACATCACCAGCGGTACACCATCGAGTTCGAGGAACTGCTTGGGCGTTTCGGCGCCCATGCGGGTGCCCAGCCCGGCGGCGGGGACGATGGCAGCGATGCGGCTCATGGTTCTCTGACCAGGGTGCTGGTCAAGGGGGCCGAGAGTTTACACCAAGAGGGAGCGTAGATAAACACAGATGAAAACGGAATGCTCGCCCGGCAAGTGATTGTGTCATTCTGAGCGGAGTCCCGACGAATTCGGGACGTAGCGGAGAATCTCAAGTTGAGATGCTTCGCTGCGCTCAGCATGACAGCGCGCCATTCTGGTCAGGGCGCGCTATTCGCGCTCCGGGACCACAGGCCGTGGCGGGCGTTCGCCGCCGGGCTGCGCTTCGCCGCTGCGTCCGGATGGTTCGGTGCGAGGCGATTCGGGCGCCAGTGGGCGCGTGCCATTGGCCTCAGTAGTGGCCTGCACGGCATGGCGGGCTTGCTGCTCGGCGCGCTCGTCATAGCGGCCGAAGATCATCTTCCCAGCGGTGGTCTGGTGCACGGAGGTCACCGCGATGTCGATGGTCTTGTTGATCATGCGGCGCGCGCCATCCACGACGACCATGGTGCCGTCGTCGAGGTAGGCCACGCCCTGGTTGTATTCCTTGCCCTCGCGCAGGATAAAAACCCGCATGGCCTCGCCGGGCAGCACGACCGGCTTCAGGGCGTTGGCCAACTGGTTGACGTTGAGCACCTCGATGCCCTGCAGAGTGGCCACCTTGTTCAGGTTGTAGTCGTTGGTGACAATCTTCCCGTCGTAGCGCTTGGCCAGCTCGATCAGCTTCATGTCCACGTCGGGGATGTGCGGGAAATCGTCCTCGGCGATCTCCACGTCGAGGTGCCCCATTTTTTGGATGCGCTGCAGCACCTCGAGCCCCCGGCGGCCGCGCTGCCGCTTGAGCGGGTCGGCCGAGTCGGCCACCAGTTGCAGCTCGCGCAGGACGAATTGCGGGACGACCAGGGTGCCGTCGAGGAAATAGGCCTCGCAGATATCCGCCACGCGCCCGTCAATGATCACGCTGGTGTCAACCACCTTGTACATCCGCCGGGAGCTGCGCTCGCTGCCGAACAGCCCGCCCAGCGCCTGCAGGTTCAGCATGTCGCCCTTATTGGCCCCCACGATCAGACCGACGTAGGTCATTACCAGCATCACGCCCACTCCCAGGAACGACCGCGAACCCTCGGGGATCGAGGTGTGCGACAGGACCAGATTCATCAGGTAGGCGCCCAGAATTCCCAGGATAGACCCGATCGCGGCGCCGATCAGTCGACGCAGACTGGCGCGCCGCAGCCGGATTTCAAACAGGATGACAACGATGGAAGATGCCAGACCCACCATGGCGGCATTCCGCGCGCTGAGGCCGAAGGGGCGGAAGTAGTAACAGGCAGCGGCGCAGACGGCCGCAAAAATCCCGCGCACCAGCAGCAGGTCCCACCAATTGCCCACCTGGGAGTTGAGCAGCGGGCTCAGGTCAGGAGGTTTCCGCGGGGAGGATTCGCTCGGGCCCGATCCGCTTGCCCGGACAGGGCGGGTAGAAGTGCGTGCCATATGAGCCTCGTATGAAACATTCAGTCTTATGAAACGGCCGCCTAAGAAAAATATGAACGTTTCCCGGGGGTATGAATCCGTGTCTGGAAAGCCCGGGATGAAACACCAAGCCTAAGATACCAGATTGTGTCTGCCGGCAGTATAGCACTAGCTGTAATAATTAACGAGTGGGTTAAGGCAGGTAGAAACGGGGCACGCGCTTGCCCAGGGCGCAGAGCACGTCCGAGGTGACGGTGCCCAGGGCGCAGGCGACATCGGAGGCATACTGTTCGGCCTGGCCCTCGGCGCCGTAGATCGTGGCCACGTCGCCCAGGGCCACGCCCTCGAGGCCGGTGACATCCACCATGGCCAGGTCCATGGAGACGATTCCCACCAGCGGGGCGAAGCTACCGTGGAGGATCACGCGGCCGCGGTTACCGAGCCCGCGCAGCAACCCGTCGGCATAGCCTGCGGCGATCACCGCGACGCGCGAGGGGCGGCGGGAAACGAAGCGGGAGTTGTAGCCCACGCCTTGCCCGGCGGCAACGTCGCGCAGGGAGATGACCCGCGCGCGGAAGGCCAGTGCGGGGCTCAGCGGCAGCTTCACTTCGACTTCCGCCTTGCGCCCGGGCGGATCATAGAACTGGTGATAGCCGTAGAGCACGGCGCCGGGGCGCACCATGTCCGCCCAGGTGGTGGGCCGCGCGGCGACCGCAGCGCTGTTGGCCATGTGTACGATTCCCCGGGGGACGCCCTGCTCGGCCAAGCGCGCCAGCGCGCCGGCAAAGAGCCTTTCCTGCTGCTCAGTCTGCTCGGTGGTGAAGACCTCGGACGAGGCGAAATGCGTGAAGATGCCTTCCAGGCGCAGGTGCGGGCAATCGGCCAATTCACGCGCAAAGCGGTCCAGATCGGCGGGCGGGATCCCCAGCCGGTTCATTCCCGTGTCGATTTTCAGATGGAAACCGACCGGGCCGCGCGGGCTGCGTTTCGCGCGCGCGGCCGTGCGCTCGAGGTAGCGCAACTGCTCGCAACTGGTGATGGCCGGCGTCAGGCGCAGTTCCAGCAGGCGCTGCTCTTCGCCAGCCCAAAAGCCGGTGAGCACCAGAATGGGCTGGCGGATGCCTGATTCGCGCAGCTCCGCGCCTTCCGCGGTGCAGGTCACGCCGAACCAGTCCGCTCCGGCCTTCGCGAACGCCCTGGCCACCGGCACCGCGCCGTGCCCGTAGGCGTTGGCCTTGACCACGGCCAGGACTTTGCGTTTCTGTCCGCTGCGGGTGGGCTGCGAGTTGATGTGCTGCTTGACGAGGCGGAGGTTGTGTGCCAGCGCGCTCATGCGCACCTCAGCCCACACCGGCCGACCGTCGAATTTTACGGCGGTTTTCCGGGCCGATCCCGGCAGCGTGGCTTGGGGCGATCTCTGTGCGGTGGCCATCAGATCCAGGATTCCAGCCTAGTCCAAAACGCCGCCCCGGAACATGGGGAAGAGCGCGGCTTGCTCCGTTTAGTAAACCCAGCCCGCGGCTGGAGAGAGCAGCTTGGCTGCCACATCCCGGGCCTCGCGCGGCAGCCGCTTTTTCCCCGCAACCGACTGAGCCCGCAAGAGTAGCCTGCCTGGTGCGCTCGCCGGTTAGGGCCGGGCGCAGGCAAATTCGAGCGCTTCGCGGCAGACTCTACACACCTGTTGGCTGGAAAGGACACCTACCCATATCACCCGCCTGCCAGCGGGGATGGAAACGGGCCGAAGCACCGTGGGAGTATACTCTCCTGCGAGCCGAATCCGGCAGGGCGGAGTCAGCACCATGAGCATGATTCAAAGAGGAGTTTCGCGTTTGTTCTTGAGCGCGTCCTTGTTGTTGTTCTTGTGTGGCGGCGCTTACATTTTCGCGACTCGGAAAGCCCCGCCTGCGGCGCCACCCAGCGCCGCTTCCGCACAACCGGCGATTTTCCCTGCGGCTCCGGTTTCCGCGGCAGCTCCGGGTGGCGCCGTTCAGCCGGCTTCGTCTCCGCGTAACGCCGGACCAGCGCCGGGTCAGCAAGGCGGAAAGAAGCCTGCGCGCCGGTGGAAGATCTCCGGCAAGGTGGTCCAGACCAGCGAGTACTGCGGCGGGGCGAACCCTTCAGACGAGATCCTCGAAGCGCTGCGTAAGGAGAAGGCCTTCCCCAACAAGCAACTGTTTGTTCGCATAGGAACCGTGAACAAGGTCGCGAGGCCGATCCTGCAGTCCTTCACGACCGATGCGGAGGGCCATTTTGAGACCTCGCTGCCGCCGGGTGACTACTGCGTGATCGAGGAGCACAAGAAGAATCAGCTCAAGATCCCGGACTTCACCAAGGAGAACGAAAAACTCCCCGCTTCTGATGCCTACCGGCTGACCGGCGAAGATTGCCTGCGCGTGTGGTGGAAAGCTTGCGACAAGACGCTAAGCGTGAAACGGGCGAACCTCAAAGGCGTGGTCATCAAGTTCCACCTCGAGTGTCACCCGCCCTGCGTCACTGGCGGTCCACCCCCCATCTAGATCGCGTCCGCGCCATCCGTGCTTGTCCGGCGTGGAGCGTCCCAGCGGAGGATGCTTATTCCACTGGCGCCCAGGACTCCGGCGCGGCTTCTTCAAAGCGGGTAAAGGTATTCAGGAAAACAAACTGGATGCGGTCGGTGGGGCCGTTGCGCTGCTTGGCGATGATGATTTCCGCCTCGGCGCGCTCCTCCGGGGTCTGGTCCGGTTTGTACATGTTGGTCCGGTAGATGAACAGGACCACGTCGGCGTCCTGCTCGATGGCGCCGGATTCGCGCAGGTCGGCGAGTTGCGGCGCACGCTCCTCGCGTTCCGGCGCGCGGGTCAACTGGCTGAGGACCAGCACGGGCACTTTCAGCTCCTTGGCCAGGCCCTTCAGCCCGCGGGTCATGCTGGAGACTTCTTCGTTGCGGTTGGAGAAGCGGCCGCGCGCGGCCACCAGTTGCAGGTAGTCCACAATCACCAGCGAGAGTCCCTTGTCACGCTTCAGCCGCCGCGCCTTGGCACCCATCTCCATCACGGTCGCCGAGCCGGAGTCGTCAATCCACAGCGGCACCTCGGCTAATTCGCCGAGCGCCTGGGTCATCCGGCGCCCGTCCTCGCGGCTGAGATGGCCGGTGCGGAACTTGTGCGCGTCGATGCGCGCGTAGGCGGAGAGCAGCCGCACAAGCAGCGATTCCTTGGACATTTCCAGGCTGAATATGGCCACGGGCTCTTTGGCGCGCACGGCGACGTTTTCGGCGATGTTCAGCGCCAGGGCCGTCTTGCCCATCGAGGGCCGCGCCGCCAGGATCAGCAACTCGGAGGGCTGGAAGCCCGAGGTCAGGTTGTCGAGCTGCTGGTAACCGGTGGCCAGACCGGTGATCTTCCTGCCTTCGGTGAGAATCTTCGACAGGCGGTCGAAGTTATCGCGCACCAGGTCCTTGACGCCGATGAAGCCGGCACGCACGCGGTCTTCGGCGAGCTGGAAGATCTCGGATTCGGCGCGGTCGAGAATGGCGTCGGCATCCTCGTCGGCCTCGAGCGCCTGCTGCTGGATGGCGTGGGTGGCGTGGATGAGGTTGCGCAGGATGGCCTTCTCTTTGACGATGCGCGCGTAGTGGTCCACGTTGGTCACGCGCGGCACGCCGTCCATGAGTTGCGCCAGGTAGGCGGCGCCGCCCGCGGCTTCGAGTTCGCCGCGCCGGTGGAGCTCATCGGTCAGGGTCACCAGGTCGATGGCCTGCTGCGCCTCGCCGAGCGCGATCATTTGCTGGAAGACGCGCCGGTGCTGGCCGAGAAAGAAGTCCTCGGGCTTGAGGCGTTCCAGGGCGGCGTTCAGGGCGTGGTTATCGAGCAGAACGGCGCCCAGGACACTGCGTTCAGCATCGAGGTTCTGGGGCAGCGGGCGTTCGAGAGCGAGATCGGTGGCCATAGGGCGTTCGCTTTTTGTTCGCTGATTATCGCGCCGCCGGCCCGGCTGGGCAAGGCTTTTTTTGCCGGGGTCGCATGCGCCACCCCTTAAGACGGGCGAAGACAAGCATTGTGGGCACGCGTGGGCGCGGCGTCAACCTCTTGGGCGGGTTCGCTCTGTGTATGGTTGAGGAAGGCTGTGCGAACCGTGGAAATCGTGCGCTGTGCAAATCCTGTGGAGAAGCCTTCCAAGGCCGCGGAAAAAAGGAGCGGCGCCTTGAGGAGTCGGAGCGCTGCCCGGATTCCCTCAGATTCTCGGTTCCCCGATTAGCCCTCGCGCTGGACGATGACCTTGATCGCCGCGGCGACCTCGTGGTGGAGCTTGGCGGTCACCTGATATTCACCGATGAGTTTGATGGGCTCGGCGAGCTCCAGGCGACGCTTGTCCACGTGGTAGCCCTGCGCGGCGAGCGCTTCGGAGATGTCCGCGGAGGTCACCGAGCCGAACAATTGATCGTTCTCCCCGGCCTTGCGCGTCAGCGTGACGCGGACGGCGGCCAGCAACTCGGCGAGCTTCAGCGCGCTCTCCTTTTCGTTGGCGGTGCGCTTGGCCAGAGCACCGCGGATTTTCTCCAGGCGCTTCAGGTTGCCGGCCGAAGCCGGAATGGCCAGCTTGCGCGGCAGAAGAAAGTTGCGCGCGTAACCCGGCGCCACATCCACGACCTGGCCGCGCGTGCCCACTTTTTCGACGTCTTCCTGCAACTTCTTCTTGCGGAAATACTGCCGCTTGCCCTTGCGCGGGCCTCCCGCGGGCGCACCCTCGCGGCGGGGCGGGGGGCCGGACTGCTGTGGTCTGGGTTCTTCGGCCATGATTCTCCCTTTCGCTAGCTCGCCGCGGCGACTTGTTCGCCGGAGGCTGCGGACTTGCGCGGGCGCCGCGCCATCTTGCGCTCGCGCCGGCGGATCAGCTTCTGCTGGCGTTTGAGTTCCTCGTCCAGGCGGATGGTCTGGTACTTGATCACCGGGTCGGCCACCTTCAGGCGTCGCTCCAGCTCCTTGATCATCTCGCCCTGGGTGCTGCGCAGAAGCAGATAGACGTAGATGCCCTCGCGGTGCCTGGACACGCGGTAGGCCAGCTTGCGCGTGCCCCAGCGCTCGACTTTCTCCACCTTGCCGCCGCGCTCGGCGGCCGCCTGTTCGAGCGTGGCCACCATCTTGCTGATATCTTCTTCCGGCGTGGCGGGCCGGCAGATGAAGACTAGGTCGTACAATCGTTCTTCCATGTTCCCTCGATTCTTTTTCGTAAACTAAATCAGAATCTCTCCGGATGGCGGCACGCGCTTGTTAAACCGGCTCATCGCGTGGTGCACGCCTTCTGCCAGAATCAACTCCACCGCGGTGGCGGCCTCCTCGATCATCTCTGCAGCCGATTCGAGTTCGGCCTTGCGCATGGGGTGCAGCACGTAGGCGGCGAGATCGTCGACCGGGTATTCGGGATGAACTCCCATGCGCACTCGAGCGAACTCGTCGGTCCCCAGGGCGCCGATGATGGACTTCAGCCCATTATGTCCGCCGGCGCTGCCGCGCTCGCGGATGCGAATCATGCCCCAGGGCAGCGCGACATCGTCGTAAACCACGATCAGCCCGGCAGCCGGATCGCACTCGAACCGCTTGGCCAGTTCCCAGACCGCCAGGCCACTGACGTTCATGTACGTCTGCGGCTTGGCCAGCAATACTTCCTGGCCGGCCAGTTGCCCACGGCCGATGTACGACTTTGCTTCCGGCCGCTCGACGCTGATGCCGGCGCTTTCCGCCAGCTCGTCCACCACCAGAAAACCCAGGTTGTGGGGCGTCCAGGCGTATTCCGGGCCGGGGTTGCCGAGGCCAACGATCAGCCGCATCCGCGTGTCCACCCGCGCGCGCCTCTTGGGCGGCTGGCCCAGAGGAGGCCCGCCGCCGCGGCGCTACTTTTCCTTCTCCTTGCCCTTGCTTTCGGCCTTGGTCTCGGCCTCGGGTTCTTCGCCCTCTGCGGCTTCCTTCTTGCCCTTCTTGATGACCTCGGGCTCGGCGGGCGCCGCTTCGGCCGCCACGGCGGCCTCAACCGGCTTCTCTTCCTCGACGCGCAGGGCCACCACGTGCGCGAGCACGCGCTGCGGGTCGCTCACCAACTTCATTTTCTGCGGGTCGAGCGGCAGGTCGCCCGCGCGGAGCTGCTTGCCGATCATCAACCCGCTGACGTCCACCTTGAATTCGCCGGGGATCTCGCCGGGCAAGCACTCGATTTCCACTTCGCGGGTCACCATTTCAAAGACGCCGCCCTGCAGCTTGACGCCCTGCGGTTCGCCGAAGGTGTGCACGGGCACCTTGACGCGCATGCGCACGTCCATGGCGATGCGAAGCATGTCCGCGTGGAGCAGCGAACCCTTCACCGGGTCCACCTGCCAGTCCTTCAGGATGACTTGGTGTTCGGCGCCGGGAATCTTGACGGTGAAGATGGTGTTGTGCCCAGACTCCGAGCGCAGGATACCGGCCACCTGCTTAGCGTTCACGGCCACGGCCTGCGGTTCGCCCTTGCCGCCGTAGAGCACGGCCGGGATCTGCCCGGCGCGGCGGATGCGGCGCGCCGCGTTCTTTCCGCGGTCCTCGCGGGGCGTCGCTTCGATGGTGATCTGCTGCATACGTCCTTCCTTTAGTCGCTAGATAAAAAGTTCGCTGATCGACGTTTCTTCATGGATCGAGCGGATGCCGCGGGCGAGCAACTCGGCCACGGTGAGCACCTTGATCTTGCTGACCTTCTTGGCCTCGGCGCTGAGCGGTATCGAATCGGTCACCACGACTTCGTCGATGGGCGAGCGGCAGAGGCGCTCCACGGCAGGCCCGGAGAGCACTGGGTGCGTGCAGGCCGCATACACCTTCGTTGCGCCTTCCTTGAGCAAGGCCTCGGCGGTCTTGACCAGCGTGCCGGCCGTATCCACGATGTCGTCCACGATCAGCGCCGGGCGTTGTTTCACTTCGCCGATCAGGTGCATCACTTCGCTGACGTCCACGTCCACGCGCCGCTTGTCCACGATGGCCAGCGGGGCATCGAGCTTCTTGGCGAAAGCGCGCGCGCGCTCCACGCCGCCCGCATCGGGCGAAACCACGGTGATCGCCTTCAGCGCCTTCTTCTTGAAATACTCGACCAGCACCGGCGAGGCGTACAGGTGGTCCACCGGTACGTTGAAATACCCCTGGATCTGCGGCGCATGCAGGTCGAGTGTCAGCGCGCGGCTGGCCCCGGCCGTCTCCAGCAGATCGGCCACCAGCTTGGCGGAGATGGGCACGCGCGGCTTGTCCTTGCGGTCTTGCCGCGCGTAGCAGTAATACGGCACCACTGCGGTGATGCGCCAGGCCGAGGCGCGCTTGAAGGCGTCAATCATCATCAGCAGCTCCATCAGGTGAAAGGCCACCGGATGGCAGCAGGGCTGCACGACGAAGACGTCGGCGCCGCGCACGTTTTCCAGGATCTGGAAGTAGATCTCGCCGTCGCTGAACTTGCCAAGCGCCGCCTCTCCCGGCTGCGCGCCCAGGTAACGGCAGATTTCCTCGGCCAGCGGCGGATTTGCGCTTCCGCTGAAGATCTTGAACTTGTCGTCAACCAATGAATTACCTTCAGGCGCCGGCCCGCATTTGCTGGGCTCGGCGGTATTGTTCCCGCGAAAGGGTCTCGCAGACGAAAATCTGGTCTTTCAGGAACCCCTCGGCAGCTCGGCGCGCCTGCGCTGGGTTTCGGAAAAGGGCGAACACCGCCGAACCGCTACCCGCCAGCGCGGCTTCCGCAGCTCCCTGCTCGAGCAAACCCCGCTTAATCCGGCCTAACCGGGGATGCCGCCGGAAGACCGGCGCCTCAAAATCATTGGAGACGTCGCCCCCCTGTGGGCTCCAGCACAGAGCGCAGAAACTCCATAGTCTAGGGGTTTGCCGGGGCTTTGTCAATCCAAGGCTGGAGGGTCGCTGTCCCAGCCAGCGGTAGGCGTCGCGCGTGGAGACCGCAATGTCGTACGGCGCGACCACGACAACTGTGCGGGCCGGCAGATCCGGCAACGGATAGATCTCATCACCCCGGCTGACGCCCAGCGCCCGGCCGCCGAAGAGGAAAAACGGCACGTCCGCACCCAGGCTGGCGGCGATTTCGATCAACCGAGCGGCGGGCAGCTTTCTCCCCGTGAGGCGTAGCATCCCCCGTAGCGCTGCCGCGGCGTCGCTCGAGCCGCCGCCCAGGCCGCGCCTGACCGGGATTTGCTTTTCGAGCTCAATATGCACCCCAGAGCGGATGCGCAACTCCCGCCGCAGCGCAGCGAGCGCGCGATAGACCAGATTATCGCGTCCGGGCGTCGCCGCCAGCGCCGGGTCGCCGGTCACATCGAGCTCGATGCCCGGCCGGCGCTGCAACGTGAGAGTCAGCGTGTCGTGCAGCCCGATGCTCTGGAAGATGGTGCGCAACTCGTGATAACCGTCCGGCCGTTTTCCCAACACCTCGAGACACAGGTTCACCTTGGCGAATGCCGGCAGACGCACCGAAGGCATAGGTGGGGATTCTACTGCGGCTTGGCTGCGCTTGCAGGTTTTTGCTGGGCCAGGCGGTGCTTCAGGTTGGAAAGCTTCTGTTCGAGAGCGGCCACCTTCTCCGCTTCATTTTCGGTGGGCAGAGCGCGGCGCCATTCTGCGAGCGCCCTTTCCCACTCGCTGGCGGCCAGATCGATCCTGCCGCTCTTGAAGTACACGTCGCCGAGGTGATCGCGGATGGTGGGATCGTGGGCGTTGCGCTCGACGGCCTTGCGCAGCGAGCCTTCGGCCTCGGCCAGGCGATTCTGCTTGAAGTAGGCCCAGCCCAAGCTGTCGAGGTAGGCGCCGTTGTAAGGCTCCTCGGCCAGGGCGCGCTTGACCAGCTCGGTGGCTTCGTCGAGCCGCGTGCCGAGATCGGCCAGCATGTAGCCGTAGTAATTGAGCGCGGGCGCGTTGCGCGGGTTGAGTTGCAGGACGCGTTTGAACTCGTTTTCCGCCAGATCATGTTTCTTCTGCCGCTCGAAAATCGCGCCGAGCAGGAACCAGACCATTTCGTTTTCGGCGGGCCGTGCCGCCAGCTTCTCGGCGGCGCGGGCGGCGGCTTCCGCCTCGGCGTAGCGCCGGCCGCGCTCATAGACCTGTGCCAGGTCGAGAAAGATCTCGCGGTCCTCGGTGGCTCCAGCGAGCATCTCGCGGAGGAGCCGGGCAGCCTCGTCCGTGTCGCCCTTCTCTCCGAGCAGGAGCGCGGAGGTCACGCGGATGCTGCGGTCCTTGGGGTAGAGCTCGAGGGCCTTGCGCGAGGTTTCCAGGGCGCGGGGGAGGTCGCGGTTGGCGCGGTGGGTGTCGATGATCAGGACGCGGGCCCGGCGGTCCTCCTCCTCCCCGAGCTTCAGCATCTCCTGGAAGGTGTTGACCGCCGCGGAGTAGTTCTCAACGTCGCGGTAGAGCCGCCCCAACTGCTCGTAGAGGATGGCCAGGGTGCGGCGGCTGGTCGGCGAGACTCCGGACTGGGACTTGACTCCCACCACGGCATCCGACAGCACGCGGATGGCGTCGCTGAACCGCCCCTGCGCCTCGTAGATCATGGCCTCGTAATAAATCACCTCCAGGCTTCCCGGAGCACGCTGCTTGGCGTGCAGGAGGTTCTCCTCGGCACGGTCAAGCTGGCGGAGTTGCCGGTAGATCTGCGCCAGGCGGAGGTAGTTGTCCGGGTCGTCGGGCTCGAGCTCGACGAGTTTCTTGTACTGTTCGAGCGCCGGCGCGTATTTTTCCTGAGCCAGCAGCGACTGAGCCAGCCCGCGGCGGTGGCTGGCTTCGGCAGGATCGAGTTCCACGGCCTTGCGATAGGCCTGCTCGGCGCGCGCGGAGTTGTGTACCTGCGTGTAGGCGTCGCCCAGCAGATCCAGCAGGCCGGGCGTGGGCGAGCGCTTCTCGATGCGTTCGAGCAGGGCGATGGCTTCCATCGACTTGCCCTGGTCGAGCAGGAGCTGCGTGAGCTGTTCGATGGCGGGTTCGTTTTCCGGCTCGCGCTCGAGCACGCCGCGCAGCGCCTTTTCCGCTTTTTCACGGTCGTTCTGCAGGCGGTGAAGGCGCGCCAGCCAGAGCGCGGCTTCGGTGTCGCTCGGGTCCACGCGCAGGATTTCGCGATACTGCTCAATGGCGCGCCCCACGGTCTCGCGCTGGCCCGCAGCGCCGCTCAAATCCCCGAGCGTGCGGACGTAGATCCGCGCCAGCAGCCGCCGTGCGGGCAGATTGTCCGCGTCGTGCTTGAGGATCTCCTGCGCTTCGAGCACGGCGTCGCGGATGCGCTGCGCCTTGAAATAGATTTCCGCCAGATGCTCGCCGATCACCGGGCTCTTAGGGTCGAGCTCGTAGGCCTTCTTGTAGAACTCGATGGCCAGGTTGGCGTATTCGCTGTGGCTGGTGGCGTCGTAAAACTCCTCGTTGAGGTGACCCATGGTGAAGTTGGAGTAGGCCTCCGCACGCTTGGCTGGATCCGGCTGGGTGTAGCCCACTGGCGCGTCGGCGGTCGCCGCTGCACCGGAAGGCCGTGCCGGTGCCGCGGGGGACGCCTGGGGCGGGCCGGTGGCACCTGCCGCCACGGGTCCCGTCAAGATGAGCAGAGAAAAAGCAACCGACCAGAACAACGTTTTCATGAGGCCACCAAATCACCCATTATCCTATACGCTCCCCCGGCGGTCAAAGGCTTGAGCCGGCCCGTTTCCACTCCGGCACACTTCCTTCGATTCGATGCGGAAAAGACCGCCGGGGCAGCGCAGGCGCCGGAGGCCAAAGGGCAGAGAAGGGCGACGAAAAAAGGGTTGACAGCGAGCTTATTTCGATTATACTAGAAATATGAAGGGGAGCCTTTCCAGCCACCCAGTGGCCCGCTACGCCGACATGCTGGCCGCTATGGGTGCCGAGCCCCGGCTGCGCATCATGCGCCTGCTGCTCTCGGCGCATCCAGAGGGGTTGGTCGTCGGCGACATCCAGGCCGAGCTGGAAATCCCCGGCTCGACGCTGTCGCACCATCTGGAAAAACTCAAGAACGAAGGCTTGGTGACGGTGCGTCGCGAGCGCCAGTATCTCTGGTACGCCGCCAATGCAGACGCCCTGCGGGAGCTGCTGACGTTTCTCTACGAGGAGTGCTGTTCGCGGAGCAAGGCCGTCAAGGCCCAAACTATTGTGCAGTTGAGCCAGTGAGATCACAAACCGCCTGCGTTTCTGAGGCGTTGCCAAAGGAGGAGTTGTGAGTGAACGGGATATCCAGGAGATCGTGAAAGAGAAATACGGGCAGGCGGCGTTGCAGGTGACGCGCGGTGGCAGCGCCTGTTGCGGCGGCGCGGCCTCGACGGGCCAGTGCGACCCCGTCACCGCGAATCTTTACACCGCGAGCGAGACGGCGGAACTGCCTGCCGAGGCGCTGGCGGCCTCGCTGGGCTGCGGGAACCCGTCGGCCCTGGCGCAACTGCGTCCTGGGGAGACGGTTCTCGATCTCGGCTCGGGCGGCGGGATCGACGTCCTGCTATCTGCCCGCCGTGTGGGGCCCACGGGAAAAGCCTACGGCCTGGACATGACCGACGAGATGCTCGCACTGGCGCGCGAGAACCAGCGCAAGAGCGGCGTCGAGAATGTCGAGTTTGTGAAGGGCGCCATCGAAGCCATTCCTCTGCCGGACAACTCCGTGGACGTCATCATCTCCAACTGCGTGATCAACCTCTCAGCGGATAAGGACCGCGTGCTGGCCGAAGCCTTTCGCGTGCTCCGGCCGGGCGGGCGGCTGGCGGTTTCCGATGTGGTCGTTCGCGGCGAGATGCCGGCGGAGATCCGGCGAAGCGTCGAACTGTGGATTGGCTGCGTTGCCGGCGCGCTCGAAGAGAACGAATATCGCGCCAAGCTGGCCCGCGCCGGCTTTGAGGACGTGGAGCTGGAGCCGACGCGGATCTATCGCGTGGAGGACGCGCGCGCTTTCCTTTCGCAGGCGGGCCTGGAGGTGAACGCCATTGCGCCGCTGGTGGACGAAAAATTCATGAGCGCGTTTGTGCGCGCCCGCAAACCGCTGACGGTGTAGCGGCAGTTCTCCGCAGAACGGGCGCGGAGGGAGCGAACCCCTGCAGGTAACACTTCCCGCGGTCTCCGCCGAAACAGCCGCCAACAGGCTGAACCTATTCGAGCGCTATTTGACCGTCTGGGTCACACTCTGCATGCTCGCTGGCGTGCTGCTCGGCAAATTCGCGCCGGGCGTCGTACAGGCACTACGCCAGGTGGAATTCGGACAAGGCAGCCAGGTCAACCTGCCGATCGCCGTGCTGATTTGGCTGATGATCACCCCCATGATGATGAAGGTGGACTTCACCGCTATCCGCCACGTGGGGAAGCGCCCGAAGGGATTGCTGGTCACGCTGTTCGTCAACTGGCTGGTGAAGCCTTTTTCCATGGCGCTGTTGGCTTGGTTCTTTTTCCGGCACGTATTCGCGAACTGGATGGTGCCCGCGGAGGCAGACCAATACATCGCCGGGGCCATCATTCTTGCCGCCGCACCATGCACGGCTATGGTTTTCGTCTGGAGCCACCTGACCGAGGGCGACCCAGCGTACACGCTCGTTCAGGTTTCGCTGAATGATTTGATCATGCTGCTTCTCTTCGCGCCCATCGTCCGCTTCCTGGTCAGCGGCGCGTCCTCACTCCGGGTGCCGTTTGGGGTGCTTCTCTACTCGGTGGTGGCCTTCATCGTCATCCCTCTGTCGTTGGGGGCTTCCTTGCGCGCCTGGTGGATCCGCCGCCGGGGAAAAGAGTGGTTTGAAAGCAGACTCCTTCCTGGGTTTGCTCCCGTGACCATCGCCGCGCTGCTGGCAACACTGGTTTTGATCTTTGCATTTCAGTCGGAGAACATCACGGCAAAGTACTTCCACGTTTTTCTGATCGCGATCCCCATTTCGCTGCAAGTCTATCTGAATGCTTCGCTGGCCTACGGGCTGATGTATTTTCTGAAAGTGCCGTACGCTGTGGCTGCGCCGGGAGCGCTGATCGGCGCCAGCAATTTCTTTGAGCTGGCCGTGGCCACGGCCATCGTGCTGTTCGGGCCGGGATCAGGAGCGGCCCTGGCGACTGTGGTGGGTATTCTGGTGGAAGTGCCGGTGATGCTCTCGGTCTGCGCCGCTTGCAACCGGACCCGTCCGTGGTTCGCATCCTATGCCGACAGGTGATCCCGCGGAGCAATGGAGGGTGCTGATTCTGTGCACGGGAAACTCCGCGCGCAGCCAGATGGCCGAAGGCATTCTTCGCACGCTGTCGCAGGGCACGATCGAGGTGCACAGCGCCGGAACGCATCCCGCCGGCGTCCATCCGCTCGCCGTGGAAGTGATGAGGGAGATCAACATCGACATTTCCGGCCAGCGCTCCAAGTCAGTCGCCGAGTTCGAGCAACAGCAATTCGATACGGTCATCACCGTCTGCGACAAAGCCGCCGAGAGCTGCCCGGTGTTTCCCGGGTCACCGGAGAGAATTCATTTCAGTTTTGAGGATCCGGCTGCGGTGGAAGGGTCTCGAGAGGAGAGGCTTCGCGCCTTCTGCCGCGTGCGCGACGATTTGACCGAGCGCCTGCGGCTGTTCCTCAAAACGCGCCGCCCTCAATAGCCGCGCGCTCCGGGCGTGCGCGATTCTTCGTTTTTCGTTCTCTGTGCCCTCTGTATCTCTGTGGCGAGTCCTGAAATGCCCTAGTGCCGGAAATGGCGGATGCCGGTGAAGACCATGGCCAGGCCCAGCTTGTTGGCCATGGCGATCACTTCGGCGTCGCGCACCGATCCTCCCGGCTGGATCACCGCTTTAGCTCCCGCGCGCGCCGCTTCCTCGACGCCGTCGGGGAAGGGGAAAAACGCGTCGGAGGCCACGACGCTCCCGGCCAGCGGCACCTGCGCCTTCATCACCGCAATTTTCACCGAATCCACGCGGCTCATCTGCCCGGCGCCCACGCCGAGTATCTGCCCGGCGCGGGCAAAGACGATGGCGTTGGACTTGACGTGTTTGGCGACCTTCCACGCAAACAGCAACGCGTCGATCTCCTCCCGCGTCGGCGCGCGCTCGGTGACAGTTTTCAACTCGCTGGCCGCGAGCTCGTGACGGTCCGGCTCCTGCACGAGCACGCCGCCGGAAATGCGTTTCAGCTCGAGTTCGGCGGGCGCGGCGCCGCTCGCCGTCAGCTCCATGAGCCGGAGATTCTTCTTGGGAGCGAACGTGGCGCGGGCCGGTGCGTCGTAGCCCGGGGCGGCAATGCACTCGACGAAAAGTTTCCCGACCTCCTCTGCTGTCGCGGCGTCCACCGGCCGGTTGAACGCAATCACCCCGCCGTAGGCCGAGACCGGGTCACAGGCCAGGGCCTTCCGGTAGGCCTCCACGAGCGTTTCCTGCTCGGCTGCGCCGCAGGGGTTGGTGTGCTTGATGATCGCCGCCGCGGGCCGCGCGAACTCCTGCACGAGCGACCACGCGGCGTCCAGGTCCACCAGGTTGTTGTAGGAAAGTTCCTTGCCTTGAAGTTGCCGCGCGCCGGCCAGGCCCGCAGCCGGACGTCCCGCCGGAACGTAAAGCGCCGCGAGCTGGTGCGGGTTTTCGCCGTAGCGCATGGTCTGCTGCCGGACGAGCGCCACGTGCAGCCGCTCGGGCAGCGCAGCCCGGTCGTCGAGTCGAACCGTGCTGTCAGCGGCGGTGAGTCGCTCGAGCTCGGTGGCGATCAGGCCGTCGTACCGCGCCGTGACTGCAAAGGCCTTGCGTGCGAATTCCAGGCGCGTCGCCAGGCTCAGCTCGCGTTTTGTCGAAAGCTCGCCGGCGACGCGCGGGTAGTCAGCCGGGTCGGTCACCACCGCCACGCTCTCGAAATTCTTCGCCGCCGAGCGCACCATCGTCGGCCCGCCGATGTCGATGTTTTCGATGAGCTCCTCGGCGGTGAGGCCGGCCTTGGCGGCCGTGGCCTCGAATGGGTAGAGATTCACCACGACCAGATCGATGGGAGCGATGCCATGCTCGGCCGCCTGGCGGCGGTCGTCGGGGCTGCCGCGGCGAAACAAAATGCCGCAGTGGACCTTGGGGTGAAGGGTCTTGACGCGCCCGCCCAGCATCTCCGGCCAGCCGGTGAGCTCGGCGACGTCGCGCACGGGAACCCCGCCCTCACGCAGCAGTTTCGCCGTGCCGCCGGTGGAAACGATTTCGATGCGCAGCGCGGCCAGTTGACGCGCGAAGTCCAGCACGCCGGTCTTGTCATACACGCTGATGAGTGCTCGTTCGATGGACACACACGCCTCCAGCGCAATAAAAAAGCTGGTTATTGTATGTGGGTGCGGGGGATTAAGAAAGGAGCTTTTCGGAAGGCTGGCGGCCAAAAACCGACGACGTCCTGGAGTGTTCCGTTCTTCGAGTGCCCTCCTGGGGCTATTGCTTCACGCGCGCCTTGAGCCGCACTTGGCCGCCCTCCATCGCGACGACGTACTCCACCTGCTCGCAGCTTTTCTGCTTTTTCAATTGCTGCGTTTTCTTGCGCACGAATTCCAGAAAATGTTCCGGCTTGAGCTGCGCCGTATTTTCGCCGGCATTTTGTTTGGCCTCCCGGAAGGCCGCGTAGAGCTGCTCGACCTTTTCGCTCTCGCGGTCCGGGTCCGAAAAGGCCACGGTGAAGAGAGCTGCAGGCTCGGAGCGTGCCCCGGCCTTCGCACGGTGGCGGCGCGCGCGCTCGGCCTCAATCGCTTTTGCCGCCGCGCCGAAGTGCCGCTGCACCGTGCCTTCCTCTTTCTGTTTCATCCGTTTGCGGAAGATTTCCCGGTACTTGGCGTAGGTCTGTGCCAGATTGTTGTAGCGGAAGCGTTGCCCGAAGCTGATCTCCGCGGTGCGGTCGGCGTAGCGCTTGATGATCTGCTCAATGCGCCATTCGGTGTCCGAGGGCGGCCGGGTCCTGCCGCCGCCGAAGTACTGTTCGTACTCGATCTTGAGCGCGCGAATGTCTCGTTCGAGCTGGCTTAACTCTTCGTCGGTTGTGGTCATAAGTATGCAGGGAAACGCCAGGCAAAAATGCTAGTGCCGGCGCCGGTGGGCGTCAACGGCAAGCGGCCGACGAGGTGCGGAACCGCCAACGCGGAGGATTCTGGCCGCAAGGTTCCCGTTCCTGCGGGGCCTCGGCGGCGGTTGCTCTGCCGCCGCGCCTGTGCTGAAATAGCGGGCACCATGAAACCTTCAGCCGAGCGTTCTCCCGATCCGGCCGCGGATCCGCGCGCCGCGCTGCTTCGACAGATTCCCGCGGTGGATGAGCTGCTGGGCCGGCCGCATCTGGTGAGGCTGCTCGAACGGGTGGACCGCACCGTGGTGGTGGAGATCGCCCGGGGGGTGCTGGCTGACCTGCGCAGCCTGATCGCGCGCGACCCGGAGGCGGCTGTTGATGCGCTCGCACCTGCGCAGCTCAACGAGCGCATCGCCGCCGAAGTCGAGCGCGCTCTCGCGTTTTCGCTGCGCCCGGTGATCAACGCCACCGGCGTGATCCTGCACACCAACCTCGGCCGCGCGCCGCTGGCGACCGCCGCGATCGAGCACCTCCGCAAGACAACGACGCAATACTCGAACCTCGAATACGACCTCGCCGCCGGCGCCCGCGGCAAGCGTGACGTCCACACCGCGCGGTTGCTGGCCCGCCTGGTCGGCGCCGAGGCCGCCATTGTCGTCAACAACTGTGCCGCCGCTGTCTTCCTGGTACTGAACTCGCTGGCCAAAGGCGGCGAGGTGATCGTCTCCCGCGGCGAGCTGATCGAAATCGGCGACGGCTTCCGCATCCCCGACATCATGGCGGAAAGCGGCGCGATGCTGCGCGAGGTAGGCACCACGAACCGCACGCGCCTGGCCGATTACGAGCGTGCCGTCTCCGAGCGCACGCGGCTGCTGCTGCGCGTGCACCCGTCGAATTTCCGCGTCGTCGGCTTCACCGAGAGGCCCTCGCTTGCGGAGTTGGTCGAGCTGGGCCGGCGCGCTTCGCTGCCGGTCTTCGAGGATCTGGGCTCTGGGTGCCTGGTGGACCTCTCCGCATACGGCATCGAAGAGCCGGTGGCCCGGGCAAGCCTCGCTGCGGGCGCCTCGCTGGTGTCTTTCAGCGGCGATAAGATGCTGGGCGGGCCACAGGCAGGGCTGATTGCCGGCAAGAAGGAGCTTGTCGAGCGCATCCGGCGGAACCCGATGTTCCGCGCGCTGCGCGTGGACAAGCTGACCATCGCCGTGCTGGAAGCGACGCTCAACGCCTGCTGGCGCGGCGTGCTGGATGAAATCCCCGCACTGCGGATGATCCGTCTCGCGCCGGAGGAAATCGAACGCCGGTCGCAAGCCTTTCTCAATGTGCTGCGGCCGCAGGTCCCGCCGGGCGCCGCGGAGATCGAGATTCGTCCCGGGGAGTCGGTGATCGGCGGGGGCTCGACGCCGGCCGAGCACCTTCCGACACATCTGATCACCGTGGAGAGCTCGCGCCATTCGGCGACGCAGCTTGAAGCGCGTCTGCGCCGGGCCACCGACGGCGCGCCGGTGCTCGCCCGTGTCGAAGACGAACGCTTGGTGCTCGACCTTCGCACCGTCTTTCCAGAGCAGGAGCCTGCACTCGCCGCGGCCCTGGCCGCCGCCCTGCGGTGATCCTCCCATGCTTTCCTTCGTCGTCCGCAACGGGCGCCTCAAGCCCCGGCAGAAACCCGTGCCGCGCCTCCGGCCGGGCTGGGCGCTGGTGCGCGTGCGCCTGGCCGGAATCTGTAATACCGACCTCGAGATTCTTCGCGGCTACCACAACTTCCGCGGTACGCCCGGCCATGAATTTGTCGGCGAGGTTGTCCGCGTGGGCAGCCGAACCGGCAAGGAACGGCGGAAGTGGCTTGGCCGGCGCGTGGTCGGCGAGATCAATATCGCCTGTGCCGGGCTCGGCCGCGCACGCGCACGGAAGCAGTGCAGCTATTGCCGCCGCGGGGTCCCCACGCATTGCCTGCGGCGGCGTGTGCTGGGGATCGTGGCGCATGACGGCGCGTTTGCGGAGTACCTGAGCCTGCCGCTCTGCAATCTTCGCGTCGTGCCTGGCGCGATTTCCGACGAGCAGGCCGTGTTCACCGAGCCGCTCGCCGCGGCCTGCGAGATTCTGGAGCAGGTGCGCGTCATGCAGCACAGCGAAGCCGCGGTGCTGGGCGATGGCAAGTTGGCCCAACTAATTGCGCGGGTGCTGTGCTCCGCCGGCCTCGGCGTGGTGATGTTCGGCAAGCACGCTGGGAAGCTGGCTCGCGCGCGCCAGGCAGGCGTGGCCACACAGCTCGTCTCATCCGTCCGGCGAAACTCGCGCTCGCCCCGGCAGAGTTATTCGCTCGTCGTCGAGGCCACCGGCTCGCCTTCTGGCCTCACGTTGGCCCAGCAGCTCGCCGCGCCGCGCGGAACGCTGGTGCTGAAGTCCACGTTCCACGGCGCGGCGCCGGTGGAGACTTGGCCCGTCGTGGTGAAGGAACTTACGGTGATCGGCTCACGCTGCGGGCCGTTTCGGCGCGCTTTGAAGCTGCTGCGCTCAGGAAAGGTGGATCCGCGCCCGCTCGTCGCGCGCGTTTTTCCTCTGCGTGAAGCGCCCGCGGCCATGCGCTTCGCGCAGCGGCCCGGTGTCCTCAAGGTGCTTCTGAAACCGTAAGAGAAAAGACTTCAACACAGAGGACGCAAAGGTACAGAGAGCACAGAAAAAAACCTGAATGCAAGAGACCTTCCTTTTGCCTTGTGGTGTGTCTGCGGATCTCCGTG
>JACQDH010000163.1 GCA_016201215.1 Acidobacteriota bacterium
CGCCTGGCTGGAGATTAGTCAAGAATCTCGATGGGTACGCATTGGATCGAAAAATCCACGAAGCGGGATGGACCTTCTTCTACCTGGCTGGTGAAATCAAAGCAACCGTCTTCGGTTTTGACGGACAAAAGGCGGTACGCAGGGCAGTCAAGCGAATCCTGGCCAGGCTGAAATCAGGGAAATTTAATTCCCTGGAAATCACGCGAGTGGCCTCGAAAGGTTTCCTGGGAGTGCGCTATGTGACTGTCTCCGCCCAGTCGCGGCATATCCAGGAGAGCTTGTTTCTCTTCCGGACCAAGGACCTTCAGGACTGGGACCGAGCAAGGTTGGCTGCCGCCTGAACCCAAGCATAGGGCTCGCAAGAGGCAGGAACTGCGTGAGGAAGGAATGATCAAAGAGGCGTTCAAATGAAGATGATGCGCAACCTGGCCATTTCCCTCCTTATGAGCCTGCTTTCAGCTCCTTTGCTTCACGGGCAGGACCTTTCCAAGTATCGAAACTTTTCGTTCGGAATGAGTTTGGTCGAACTATCAAACCAGGTTGACCTAAAACCGCTCCAGACAAAGCTGATCCACAAGCGCCCAGCGGTAATTCAAGAGTTGACGTGGTGGCCGCGAGAGTCTTCTGGCTCTTCGCTCCAGGCGGACTCGGTCTGGCAGGTATTCTTCACTTTCTACAATGGCGAGCTCTACAGGATTTTGGTGACCTATGATCGGCACGCCACACAAGGGCTAACTGCCGAGGACATGGTACAAGCCATCTCGGCCAAGTACGGAACTGCAACGAGGCCAGATGCCCAGATCAGCTTCCCAACGAACGAGCTGTACAGGTCGACAGAAAAGGTCATCGCCCGCTGGGAAGATTCGCAGTACTCGATAAACCTTTTCCGTTCCAGCCTCCTGAACTCTTTTGGGCTGGTCATGTTTTCGAAACGGCTGGATGGACAAGCCGAGGCTGCGATTGCCGAATCTGTGAAACTGGGGGGGAAAGAGGATCCGCAGAAAGAAATCGAGCGCCAGAAAAAAGAAGCCGACAACCTGGAAGTGGCGCGACAGAAGAACAGGGAGACTTTTCGCCCTTAATGTCGGTTTAGGGTAATAACGAGCTTACTGTCGGAATCTTCAGAATGGATTGAACGGAGGTTGGAAAAATGACTGTGCATGTGACTCCCCTGCACGACCGCGTCCTGGTAAGGAGGCTGGAAGAGGAAGAAATCGCGAAGGGCGGCATTATCATCCCGGACACGGCCAAAGAGAAGCCCCAGGAGGGCGAAGTGATGGCCGTCGGAGCCGGCAAGATCGAAAAGGGCCAACGGATCCCCCTCGACGTGAAGGTGGGTGACCGCATCTTGTTCGGCAAATACACCGGCAACGACATCAAGATCGATGACCAGGAGTACCTGATCCTCCGCGAGGAGGAAATCCTGGCGAAGCTCAGCAGGGCCGCCAAAGCGGCGTCCGGCAAGAAGTAGTTTTCCCCGATTCCGAAGGTTTTTGACGGGGCAGAAATTCTCATTCACCCAGGAGGGTGAAGTCCAATGGCAAAGCAAATCGTGATTGGTGAGAGCTCGCGCCAGTCGATCCTGCGCGGCATCAACATTCTGGCTGACGCCGTGAAGATCACACTCGGCCCCAAGGGGCGCAATGCCGTGATCGAAAAGAAGTTCGGCGCGCCAGTTATCACTAAAGACGGCGTGACCGTAGCGAAGGAGATCGAGCTGCAGGATCCGCTCGAGAACATGGGCGCGCAGATGGTGCGGGAGGTCGCCTCGAAGACGTCCGACGTGGCCGGGGACGGCACCACCACGGCGACCGTGCTGGCCCAGGCCATCTTCCGCGAAGGCGTGCGGACGGTGGCCGCGGGCGCAAGCCCGATGGCGCTCAAGCGCGGCATTGACAAGGCCGTCGAGGCAGTCGTCGCGGAGATCAAAAAGCTCTCCCGCGACGTCAAGGGTGAAATGATCGCCCAGGTGGGCACCATCAGCGCCAACACCGACAAGCAGGTCGGCAACATCATCGCCGAGGCCATGAAGAAGGTGGGCAAGGACGGCGTCATCACCGTGGAGGAATCCCGCACGATGGAGACCACGCTTGAGGTAGTCGAAGGCATGCAGTTCGACCGCGGCTACCTTTCGCCCTACTTCGTCACCGATCCGGAGCGAATGGAATGCGTGCTCGAGGACGTGCACATCCTGATCCACGAGAAGAAAATCAGCTCGATGAAGGACCTGCTACCCCTGCTCGAACAGATCGCCAAGATGGGCAAGCCGCTGCTGATCATTGCTGAGGACGTCGAGGGTGAAGCCCTGGCGACCCTGGTGGTGAACAAGCTCCGCGGCACGCTGAAGTGCGCCGCGACGAAGGCCCCGGGCTTTGGCGACCGCCGCAAGGCCATGCTCGAGGACATCGCTACCCTGACCGGCGGCAAGGCCATCACGGAAGACCTCGGCATCAAGCTCGAGAACGTGAAGATCGAAGAGCTAGGCAAGGCCAAGAAGGTGACCATCGACAAGGACAACTGCACCATCGTCGAGGGTGCCGGCAAGGCCAGCGAGATCGAGGGCCGCATCAAGCAACTCCGCGCGCAGGTCGAAGAGACCACCTCGGACTACGACAAGGAAAAGCTCCAGGAGCGCCTGGCCAAGCTGGTGGGCGGCGTAGCGGTGATCAAGGTGGGCGCGGCGATCGAGATGGAGCTAAAGGAGAAGAAGGCTCGCGTCGAGGATGCCATGCACGCCACTCGGGCGGCGGTCGAGGAAGGCATCGTGACCGGCGGCGGCGTGGCCCTGCTGCGCTGTGTCCCGGCCCTGGAGAAGCTCAAGGTCCACGGGGACGAGGCCATCGGCGTGAACATCGTCAAGCGGGCGCTGGAAGAGCCCATGCGACAGATCGCCCAGAACGCGGGGCACGAGGGTGCCGTGGTCGTCGGCCGAGTGCGCGAGTCTAAGGACGATAACTTCGGCTTCGACGCGGAAACGGGCGAGTTCGGGGACCTAGTCAAGGCCGGAGTGATTGATCCGGCCAAGGTGACCCGCCTGGCGTTGCAGAACGCCGCTTCTATCGCCGCCCTGATGCTGACCACCGAAGCCCTAGTGGCCGACATCAAGGAAGACGGAATGAAGGCCGCGGCAGGCGCAGGCCATGGCGGCGGCATGGGCGGAATGTACTGAACCCTGTGCCAAGCTCCTTGCGCCACGTCAACGCCACTTGGGGCAACCTCGCACACCGCAGGGGTAGCTGCCTTCGCTTTGGGTTCGCTGAAAGAATTTCCTTTCGACCCTGAGAAAACCGCAATTGATGAAGTGGGAATGTTTGAAAGGCTTGCATGTTTCAACAGGACTTCGGAAGAATCTCGGAACAGTAATTGCCGAACCCCACGAAAGACCAGGTACCTGGCCCGAGCAGAAAGCAAAGCCAACCAACAGGAAAGCCAATTACTGCTGAACTCAGGAACCACCAGCCGCCAATCCCCCTCCTCCCAGGTACGCAGCCGGCCTGCCTACCCACCTCCTGCACATCCCGCCGGCTCTCCGTGCGCTTCTCCAAACTTGGAGGCCCGCTTCTCCCCAGCGCAACCCACGGCCTTGTGGCTCTCCAGAACCCTTTGCCCCAACTCAAACGGCATCCCTCGCCCGCGCGAGTCCTTCTGGTCGTCACGAACGGTGTGACACATCGGATTCGAACAACCTTCCCACGCCCGATCCAAGATGCGCCTGCGATGAATTTCCTATTGACGTACTCTTACCGTTGAGGTACTCTGTGCTGCAAAGCCCGCCAAGAGCTTTGCAATCCCAATGGAGTTCGCAGTCCGATGGTTCGGCGCACTTACACACTCACAAGTCCTTTAGCAGCTTGTTGAAAAACTCTGATTCCTGGAACTTTTCCGACTCGGATTCGTCTCATCAGTGAACCAGGAGGCGAACCGATGCGCGGAGAAGACAGCAAGCAGGAAGCGATGTTCAGTTATCTCTCGCCGGAGAAGCGGGTACCCACCGAGCACCCCTTGCGTCGGATCCGGGAGATGGTGGATACGGTCTTGACGGAGATGTCGCCGCGGTTTGCCAAGCTGTACGCAGATGTGGGGCGACCGTCGATTGCGCCGGAGCGCCTGCTGCGGGCGCTGCTGTTGCAGATTTTCTACTCGGTGCGCAGCGAGCGGCTGCTGATGGAGCAACTCGACTACAACCTGCTGTTCCGCTGGTTCGTGGGGCTGGCCATGGACGAGTCGGTGTGGAATCACGCGGTGTTCAGCCACAACCGCGAGCGGCTGTTGAACGAGGAGATCGCCGAAGCCTTCTTCCAGCGCGTGCTCGGGCAGGCCCAGCCGTATCTGTC
>JACQDH010000164.1 GCA_016201215.1 Acidobacteriota bacterium
CGCTTCTGGAGTTCAATGCAGGTCTCCAATTCGGCCAGCTCGCGGCAGTGGCGTACCTCGATCTGCTCGGCGCTGATGGCCTGCGGATTCATTTCCGGCCGCTCCCCGCCGCAGCGGGTCCGGGCGCCCCGGCCGCGCGCGCCTCTTTTCCTTTGGCCGCTTCCCAGAGCGTTTCCAGGTCGTCCCGCGGCACCTCGGCCAGGCGCCGGCCTGCGCGCGCCGCCCGCCGCTCCATCTCCCGGAAGCGTGTGCTGAATTTCCGGTTGGCTTTCTTCAGCGCGATCTCCGGATCGATCCCCAGGAAGCGCGCAACATTGGCGGCGACAAACAGGAGATCGCCGACCTCGTCCTCCACGGCCGCCTTCTCTCCGCCGGAGGAGTTCCCGGCGCGCAGCCGCGCTAGCGCCTCGCGCAGTTCCGCAGTCTCCTCGGCCAGTTTGTCAAACAGCCCCTCGGCGTCCTGCCAGTCAAAGCCGATGCGCGCGGCCCGCCGGGCGAGTTGAAAGGCTTCCAGCAGAGCCGGCAGGGTTCGGGGCACGCCGTCGAGCAGCGACGCCGCGGCCTTCCTCTTTCCGGGCGATGCGCCCTGCCCCCCGCGGCGCTCCTCGGCCTTCAGTTGCTCCCAGTTTTTCAAGACCTGCGCGGAGGTCCTGGCCTTGGTGTCGCCGAAAACGTGCGGGTGCCGGCGGACCATCTTCGTGTGGATGTGCTCGATGACGTCGCCAATGTCGAAGCGCCCGGCCTCGCGGGCCAGCTCGGCGTGGAAGACAATCTGCAGCAGCAGGTCGCCCAGTTCGCCGGCCAGTTTGGACGGTTCGCCGGAATCGAGCGCCTCGAACACTTCATAAGTCTCCTCGAGCAGGTAGGTGCGCAGCGATTCGTGCGTCTGTTCGCGGTCCCAGGGACACCCTCGCGGCGAGCGCAACAGCGCCTGCAAGTCCACCAGTCCGGCAAACAGCTTGCCCGCTCGCCTCAGGTCCGGCCGAGAAGGCTGCTGGGCGGATTGCCGCTTACGCTTGCGGGTGGAGCGCGGCGCGCGGGATTTCGCCCGCGGCTTCCGGCGAGGCTGGTTACGCTTTACCTGTCGAGACGACACGCTGGCTTGCCTTCACGGGGGAGTAATCGCTCACTCTACGGCACGCCCCGGCAATTGACAAGGCCCTGTGGTGCCCATCACTCGCTGCGCTCGGGGGGAATGCCAAAGGGGTGTGTAGCGGCGCCCTTTAGGGCGCCATCAACTCGACGCGCCGGAGTCACCCGTGGCGAACTGAAGCCCGCCGCTTGTATCTTCACATCGCGCAAGAGCCAAGCTGGCGCTGAGGAGATCGTTCGGCGGGTAAGGCCGACCGCCGCGGAGGCCCGACCATGTGTCGCGAGCCTGTTGTGTAGATCGGCCCCCCGCCCTCTTCTGCCAGGCCGAAAGAAAGAAAGTTCCTGCGCCACCACCTCAGAGAAAGAAAACACTTCAAGATCAACAGAGAATCTACACAAAAGCGCGCGCGGGTGCTAGACTGAGCCTTGCGTTTCCCCAGCAATCTTCGATTCGTCTGAGGGGTTCAGCTTTGGCCGACCAGAAGCAGGAAGAATCGTTCAAAGTGGTGGACCGCCGCCTGTTCACCGCCGACGGCGAACTACGCCAGGAAATCGTCGAGCAAGAAAAGCGCGAGCAGGAGTCCGCCGCGGCGAAAAAACCCTCGGCGAACCTGGGCGGTCCCACGCTGGTCGCCGACCAAAAGGCGGGCTTGGCCGGCCCGGCCAGCGCGCCGTCGCCCGGAGCCGCGGCCGAAGCCCCCAGGCCGTCGCGGAGCTTCCAAATGCTGGTTGATTTTCTGGCGCGCAACGCCGCGCTGCTGCTGGGCGGCTACGCCGACCCGCGCACCGGTCAGGCCATTCTGGATCTGGACGGTGCGCGCGAGATGATTGACATGCTCGACGCCCTGCGGGAAACCACCCGCGGCAATTTGGCTCCCGACGACGACCGCCTGCTCGTCGAAGTCCTCGGCAGCCTGAAGATGAGCTACCTCGAGATGTCCAAGCACGCCGCGCAAGCCATGCCGGGAAAGGCGAAGTCCCGCCCCTGACAGCAATGCCCGCCCCGAAGGTTGACCCCGACGCCTCGCTGCGGCTGACGGTTCTCGGCTCGGGCACGTCCATGGGCGTACCCAGCCTGGGCTGCCACTGCGCCGTCTGCCACTCTTCGGACCCGCGCGACAACCGCACCCGCCCTTCCATCCTGCTCTCCCGCGCGGGCCGCAACGTGGTCATTGACACCACGCCGGACTTCCGCTTCCAGGCACTGCGCGCCGGGCTCGACCGGCTCGATGCCGTAGTCTTCACTCACGGCCATGCGGACCACATCCTGGGCTTCGACGACATTCGCCCGTTCAACGTGCGCCAGAAGGTCGCCCTCCCGGTTTACGCTTCGGCGGAGACTCTCGCCATCCTGCAGCGCACGTTCGCCTACGTCTTCGACGACACGCCGGCCATCAGCACCATTCCGCAGGTCACGCTGCACCCCATCAACGGTCCCTTCGATGTGTTCGGCCTCGAGCTGGTGCCCGTGCCCGCACTCCACGGGGAAATGGGCGTGCTGGGTTTCCGCTTCGGCCGCGCCGCCTATCTGACCGACTTCAGCAGCGCCCCCGATTCCTCGAAGCAATTGCTGCGCGACCTGGACGACCTGGTGCTCGATGCGCTCCGCGAGGTACCCCACCCGATGCACCAGACCGTCGAGCAGGCGCTCGAGCTGGTTGCCGAGCTGGCCCCGCGCCGCGCCTGGTTCACGCACATCGCCCACGACCTGCCGCACGCGGAGACCAACGCGCGCCTGCTCTCCCGCGGTTTTCCCCACGTGCAGCTCGCCTACGACGGCCTGAGCTTCGAGGTCGCCCTCTGATGCCGCTCGCCGTGCTGCGTTCGCTGGCCGACTGGGCCGCGCGATTCGGCGTCGCGAAGCCCCGCACCGTGCTGGCCGTGGGCAATTTCGACGGCATGCACCTCGGCAACCGCGAAATCCTGCGCGGGGTCGTGCGCAACGCACGGGCCATGGAGGCCCTGGCCGCCGCGGTCACTTTCGACCCGCATCCGCTCAAGGTCCTGCGGCCCGACGAGGCCCCGCCGCTGATCTCCACGCTCGAGCAGCGGCTGGCAGGGCTTCAGGAGATGGGACTCGACGCCGCCTTGGTGCTGAAATTCGACCTCAGCCTGGCCCACCGCTCCGCCAAGGAGTTTGTGTGCGGGATCCTGGTGGAGAAGCTGCACATGACGAGAATCCTGGTCGGCGAGAATTTCCGATTCGGCTACCAACATGCCGGGGACGTACGGCTGCTCGAGGGGCTGGGCCGCCGCTCGGGCTTTGCGGTGGAGATTGTGCCGCCGGTCGTGGTGCGCGGCGAGGTGGCCTCGAGCACGGCCATCCGCCGGGCCGTGCGCGAAGGTCAGGTGGTCCGCGCCGCGCGCCTGCTCGGCCAGCCCTTTGCACTGACCGGCGAAGTGGTGCCCGGCACCGGAAAAGGCTCGCGGGTCGTCTTTCCGACCCTCAATCTGGCC
>JACQDH010000155.1 GCA_016201215.1 Acidobacteriota bacterium
GTCGCCCGACGACGACACCGAATTCCTGCGCACCGAGGAGATGATCCGGCGTTTCACTCTCTCCGGCGTCAGCCGCACCAACGCAATCTTCGACCGTGCCAAGCTCGAATGGTTCAACACGCAATACTTGCAGAAGCTGCCGATCGAGGAGCTGTTGCCGCACGTGCAGGCCCAACTCACCGGCGCCGGGCTGTGGCAGGCGGAGTGGGGCGCTGCGAAGCACGATTGGTTTGCGCACACGGTGGACCTCCTCCGGCCGCGCACGCGCCTGCTGCCCGATTTTTCCACTTGGGCGCGCGCGTTCTTCAGCGATACCTTTGATTACGATTCCGCGGCGCGCGAAAAATTCTGGAAGGACGAGCGCTTGCCTGCCCTGCTTGGCAAGCTGGCCGATGGCCTCGCCGCGCTGGCCGACTGGAACCACGAGGCTTGCGACCGCGTCCTGCGCGAGCTGGCTGTCGCCCAGGGCGTCAAGCCGGCCCTGCTGATCAACGCGACGCGCGTGGCCATCGTCGGCCAGGCCGTCGCTCCCCCACTCTTTGACACCATGGTTGCGCTTGGCAAGGAGCACGTGGTCAGCCGGCTGCGCCGCGCGATTCCTGTGTTGCGTCGCGGCGACGACTCGGCCGCTGCAAGCCCCGCCGCACGATAATCCCCACCCAGAAGCCCTTCGTGCGCCCTGTCATGCTGGGCGCAGCGAAGCATCTCAACACTGCGATCTTTTGCGATGTTTACCCGGCAGGTCTCATCCAGCCCGCCTCCTCGGAGGCGGGGCATCTCCTGTGGAATTCCCGAAATCCGAAGGTCAGAACGACAATCGCTTAGTGGGTCGAAGCTGATCTTCGGGCTGGCTTCGTCGCGAAAATCTCGGGAAAAGCGGGGTGTGAGGGCGCACCAGCGGCGGCGATCTGGAGATCCGCCGTGACCGCAATCTTCACTGGCGGGAGGCATGCTTCTTCGTTGCAGGCCTGGTAGCGGAGCGTCAACGGCAACTGGAGCGTGCCCAGCGGCGCATCGGAGGGCGCGTGCAGCTTCATTCGCAGCGTGGCGCTGCCCTCATAGACGGACATTTTCGCCGACGAGAACTTGAACCTGCGCAGCACACCGGGGGGATAAAGGGTCGCGAGCGCGCGAAACCCGGGCGGGAGTTCGGCCTCGAGCGAGGTGGGGATCAGGAAGTCTTGCAAGACGTCGTGCGCATTGATGTGAAAGCCGGGGCGGATGTTCGCTACCACGGCGATCTCGAACGTGCGGCCCCGGGGCACCGGGGCGAGCGACACGTAGACGCGCGGTTCGACGATGCTGCTGGCCCTGGGCAACTGGGCCGGTGAGCTGGCGCGCTCTTCAGCCTCGCTCGTGCCGAGAAAACGGGCTGGCGAGGCAACCAGCAGAACAAAAAGAAGGCCAGCAGAAGCGCGGCGCATGGACATCACACCGCCACCGGGCCGCCGAGCTGTTGGGTAAGGATGCGGCCCATCACCTGATTGAGGTTTTCGCCGGTCTTTTCCAGCACAAAGGCGCCGGCTGCCTCCGACCAGCCTAACTTGAAGCTGGTCGCCAGCGCGGAAATCCAGATCTGGCGCGCCGGAGTGTTCGGGCTGATCACGAACTTGGCCTCTTCGGGCTCTTCAAAGAGAACTTCGAGTTTCCCGCCTTCGCCCTCGACCTCAAAGCCATGCTCGTCGCCGAGCTCGAGCAAACGCCGTCGCAGCGCTTCGAGTGCGGCGTCAGATCTGTTGCGAAATTCCTGTTCATCCATGGTTGTTTCAGGTTACAGCACCAGCGCAGCCCGGAGCAAGGGAACGGAGCCGGTGACAGACCGGTCCCACTTACTCGTAACGAAGGGCTTCGACCGGGTCGAGGCGCGCTGCCTTGATCGCCGGGTATATCCCGAAGAACAGGCCCACGCTCATCGAAATCCCGACACCGAGCACGATGGCCCAGAGCGGCACAGCCGAGGGCAGCTTCGGCAGCAGAGCGTTGATGAGCAAACTGATGGTGACGCCAAGGAGCACGCCGATCACGCCGCCTGCTCCAGTAAGCGTCATGGCTTCGGTGAGGAATTGCCAGATGACATCGCGGCGCCGCGCGCCGATGGCCTTGCGCACGCCGATCTCCCGGGTGCGCTGGGTCACCGACATCAGCATGATGTTCATCACGCCCACGCCGCCGACCAGCAGCCCGATCGAGCTGATCACCGCGATCAGCAGGGCCACCGACCCGGTGATCTGGCGGAACTCTTTGGCAATCTGCTCGGCGCTGGAAATGCCGAAGTTGTCGGGCTTGTCGTAGGGCACGTTGCGGCGGCGGCGGAGCACTCCGCGGACTTCGTCCTCGGCGGCTGCTTTCCGTCCGGGATGGGCCAGGACACCAATGAAGTGCTCGTCGTCGCTGGGGTGGTGTTTGTGATAGGTGCGGTAGGGAACCTGGACCGTCTTGTCGGCGGCTTCGTCTTTGAAGAATTGCCCCTTGCGCTTGGCCGCCACGCCGATCACTTCGTAGTTCACGCCACCGACGAGAATGGATTTTCCCAGGGGGTCTTCGTCGGGGAAGAGCGCATCGGCCAGGTCGAACCCGATCACGGTGACGTCGGCACGATGCAGGTCCTCGGCGGCGGAGAAGAACCGGCCGCGGTCCATGTGGGTGCTGTAAACCTGCTCGGCAGCCGGGAGCGTTCCGGCGTAATCGATGCCGGAGACTTCCTTGTTGCGATAGCGCGCGGTGACCAGCCGCGGCTGAAAGTTGAAGATGCGTGGGAAAACATCTGCCGTCACGGCCTTCACCGAGGGACACTGTTCCTGGATCGCCAGCGCGTCCTCCAGGGTCAGCGGTTTGCGCGTGCGCTCCTCGGCGGTCAGCCGGCCGGTGTGGATGCCCGGACTGAACTTGAAGACGAACAGTGTTTCGGTGCCGTAATCGTTGAGGAAGCCGCGCATGTCGCGGTCCAGGCCGACCAAGATCGAAGCGACCGAGATCACTGCGGTGACGCCGATCACCACGCCCAGCACGGTGAGGAAGGACCGCATCTTGTGCTCGCGCAGCGTGGTCAGCGCCATCCGGGTGTTTTCGCCGAGATGAATCCGCATGGCTTGCTCCTTCGTGCCTCAGAGTTCTGCGCGCAGCGCCTCAATCGGGTCCAGGCGCGCTGCTTTGCGCGCCGGATAGATGCCGAAGAACAAGCCGACTGCCGTGGACACGGCCAGGGCGATGATCACCGCCGGCACCGGCACGGCCATCGGCACCGAGGTCGTGGCGCCCACCAGCCCTGAGATCAGGTAGGCCACGGCGACGCCGATGGCGCCGCCCACGCCGGCCATCACTGAAGCCTCCATCAGGAACTGCAGCAGGATGTCGCGACGCCGGGCGCCCAGCGATTTGCGAATGCCGATTTCGCGCGTACGTTCGGTGACACTGGCTAGCATGACGTTCATGATCACCACCCCGCCGATCACTAAGAACACCGAGACCACACCGACAGCCGTGGCGGCGATGGCTCCGGTGATCTGGCGCCACAGGTCCAGCAGCGAAGCGGCGTCGCGGATGCCGAACGTCTCCTCTTCGTTGGGCCTCAAGTGTCGGCGCGCACGCATCAGCACCCGGGCCTCATCCTGTGTCCGCGCCATCCACTCCGGGCCGCGGGCCTGGACGTTGATCGAAAGGCTGCGGTTCGTGCCGTAGATCTTCAGAAATGTCTGGATAGGGATGTACACGAAGGCGTCCTGCGACCGGCCCAGCACCGTGCCGATGGGTTTGGCCACCCCCACGATCTGAAAGGGCAGGCTGTCGATTTGGATGGCGCGCCCTAGCGCGTCGAGGCCCGGAAAAAGCTTGGTGGCGACCTCCGAACCGATCAGGGTGACCATCCCGCGGTGCTCGTTGTCAGCCTCTGAGATGTAGCGCCCGACGGCGGGCTCCTCGATGTCCATCTCGCCGATGCTCGCGGTCACCCCGCGGACGTCGATATCTTCGAGCGATTCAGTGCCGGCGCGCGTCTTGCCGAGCGTGCGCACCTCAACGCCAACGCGCCGCGGCAGCTTCAAGTTATCGCGCAGTGCCTCGTAGTCCTCCCAGCTGATGTTCTTGTTCCGGCGCGTGGCTTTCAGTAGTTGTTCGATCTCGGTGATCAGCGGGAAACGGGTGACCAGGAAGACGTTGGAGCCCAGATTGGCCACGCGGTTGGCGATGTAGCGGTTGGTGCCTTCGATCAGCGCCACCACCACGATCAGCGTCGACACCGACAGGATGATCCCCAGCAGCATCAGAAACGAGCGCAGCTTGTGCGCGCGCAGCGTCTCCAGCGCCACGGCCACCGGTTCGCGAAGGGGCACACCCCGATTCATGGTTCGCTTACCCTAGAGCTAGATACGCAGCGGCCGCAAGGAAGGTTTCCCGCCTCGCCGAGAATTCGCAGAAGCTCTCAGCCTTTAGCATTCAGCGCTCAGCATTCAGAGCAGCGGGAAAGCAGCGTCCTGCATCCGCTCACCGCAGTTGCGGGGGAAAGGATGGCCTGTGGGCTAGAGCTGGCCCTCGATGGCCTTCACCAATTCGTCGTGATTCACCAGGCCGACGATCGTTTTGACTTTCTTGCCCTCGCGGGAGATCAGCATGCTGGTGGGGAGTCCGATCAGCCCGCCAAACTTGTCGGCGATTTCGTCCGAACCCAGCAGGATGGGGTAATTCACGGTGGTTGGCTGGCCGTTCACGTCGAAGCGCTCCTGGGTCACGAACGGCTCAACGACCTTCTTGCCCTCGTCGTCCATGGCCACGCCCAGCACAGTGAAGCCGCGCGGGCCGTATTGCTGCTGGAACTCGATCAGCCAGGGAATTTCAATCCGGCAGGGCCCGCACCAAGTGGCCCAGAAATTCACCAGCACCACCTTGCCTTTGTACTGCGCCAGGCTGACGTCGTTGCCCTGAAGATCTTTGAAGACGACATCCGGCGCAGCCGCCGCGGGTGCGGTTGTCGCTTTCGCCGTGGGCTTGGTGCCTTTGCGCATTGCTCCGTCGGCCCAGAACATCAGGGCGAGCATCGCCGCGAGCGTAATGCCGATCAGAAGCGTCTTCTTCATGATGCCGGACTCCGTTTGCCGTCTAGACTATAGGAAGCTGCTACCAAGCAAAACGATTCAGAAACCCCAATTTACCCGAAAGCCAAGTCAGCCGGTTGATGAAAACCAGCCCGCCCACAAACAGCAGCAGCACGCCGCTAGAAACTTCGACCGCGTGTAGATGCCGCCGGAAGCGCTGGTAAAAGTGCAGGAAGCGACTGATGCCCAGCGCGGTGAGCAAGAAGGGGATGGCCAAGCCGGCCGAATAGACGGCCAGCAGGAAGACTCCTCGCACGATCGTCTCGCTGGTGGCGGCGATGGCCAGCACGCCGGCCAGGATCGGCCCGATGCAGGGCGTCCAGCCGAATGCGAACGCGAAGCCCAAGAGGAACCCACTGGCCATGCCGGGACTCCCGCCTAGGTTGCGGAAATGAACGTCGCGGTTGAGCCATCCGCTGAGAAACGGGCCCAGGAGAAAGATCAGCGAAACTGAAGCAAGGTGCGCCCGGCTGAACCCGAGGATAAGGCCCAGGGCCAGCAACACGGCCGCAATCGCCAGGCCGACGCGGATGGAGATGTATTTCAACCAGCCCACCAGATGCAGGCCGAATAGCATGATTACTGCTCCCGCCAGCGGCGCCAGCACGTTGCGGTTGTGTACCAGAAACCGTCCAACGGCGCTGGCCGAGGCGCCAAAAGCGATGAACACCACCGAAAACCCCGCGACAAACGCCAGCGAGGACCCCAGCAGGCTGCGGCGCGGCTGCTGGCCCTGCTGGAGCTGTTCGACTCCGATTCCCGATAGCATGGAGATGTAGCCCGGCACCAGCGGCAGCACGCATGGCGACAGGAACGACACCCGCCCAGCGATAAAGGCAGCGAGTATCCCTACTTCCATGAAGTCTTCCCTTTGAACTGCTCCTCTCTTGGATGCCCGGTACGCCCCAAGCGCTTCGGGCAGTCGCCTATTCTCCCATATTCGACTCACCCCCGCAGCTTAGGGTGAGCACCCCGGCTCATGGCTCCGTGTTCCCCGCCGGGCAAAGAGCCTGTGTTGGCCTTCCATGCAGGGTACGCCCGTCAGGTGCAACAAAAACCATGCGCCGCTACAGCGATCGGCATGGCGGCGCACGGCGCAGTCCATCTACTAAGTCATTGAATTGTTGACCACTTGTAGCTACTCGGGACTGTGCGGACCAGTGGCATCCGAGGTGCCCTTCCATGGGCGTGCCCCCGCCTCTTCCCGCCGGTCCGGGATGAGGGGGTGCCGAGGAGGCGCGCATGACACCGAACCAAATTACGACGCTGCGCGTGGCGCTGGCATTTGCGGCCGTGGCGCTTTTCGGCCAGAACACCGGAGTCAATCTCACCGCGCTCGCGCTGATCGTGGTGGCCATTGCGCTCGACGGAGTGGACGGCTACCTGGCGCGGCGAAAGAACCTGGCCACACCGCTCGGGGCGCAGCTCGACATTCTGGGCGACCGCGTCATTGAAAACCTCTTCTTCACATTTTTTGCGGTCACGGGCTTGGTTTCGCTGTGGGTGCCGGTGGTGTTCTTTGTGCGCGGGACGCTGACCGATTTCATTCGCAGCCTCGCCGCCCGCTCCGGGCGAGTCGGCTTTGGGAAGAACGGGATGCTGGAAACCTGGTGGGGCCGCGCGCTGATGGACTCACGCAGCAGCCGCGCCGCCTACGCTGCGCTGAAGTGTATTTGCTTCTGCTGGCTCGGCCTGGAGTTGACCTGGGCGCGCGGTGGGGCCGCCGCCCTGCGTCTGGCAGGCGGGTCTGGGCATGCGCTGCTTCAACTCGGCGCGCAAGTCCTGGTCGGCGCGACGCTGACGTTTTGCCTGGTGCGGGCGCTGCCGGTGGTCTGGGAGGGCCGGCGATACCTGGTTGCGCTGGCTCACGCCGGGCCGCGCCCTGCCAGAGCGCCGGCGCGAGTCCGCGTGCCCCAGCATCGCGAAGCCCGGGTGGGATCGGTCCACTAGGCGGAAAGGACTGTGCATGGCCATCGGCGCATTTTTCGATCTCGACGGCACGCTGCTGGGCTCGCCCTCACTCGAGCGGCGTTTCCTGCGCTACCTTCGCTGGCGGGGCGACCTCACCGCGGCGCACGCAGCGCGGTGGCTCCTCGAATTCATGCGGCGGGTTTGGCGCGATCCCTCCGGCGCCGTGCATGGCAACAAGGCGCACCTTACCGGAGTGCGCACCGGCACGGTCGATGCTTTCCTGGCATCACTCTCCCGTCATCCATTCGCATTCTTTCCAGATTCGCTCGTGCGCCTGGAATGGCATGCCGCGCAAGGACACAGGATTTTCCTGGTTAGCGGCACATTGAAGCCGCTGGCGGAGGCTGTCTGCCTTCAACTGCTGGTGAAGATGACGCCATGCGGCACTGAACTCGATGTGGTCGAAGGCCGCTGGACCGGCGAAGTGCTGGGCGAAGCCGTGTGCGGGCCCGGGAAGCCCCGTGCACTGGCACGGCTGGCTTCCGCGCACGGGCTCGATCTGGGCAGCAGCTATGCCTACGGTGACAGTTGGGGTGACCGCCTGATGCTCGAATCTGTCGGCCACCCCGCCGCTGTCAATCCCTCCGCGCGGCTCGAGCGCCTGGCTTGCCAGCGAGGCTGGCCGATTCTGCGGTGGCAGGAAAGGGACTCGCCGCAGGCGCATGGAGGTGCGGCGGCAGTGGCCCGAAGAGCGCAGCGAGAGGGAATTCCGATCTTTCTGAATACGAAGTGATGCCTGATGCAGGAGTGACTTATGAAGCCGTTGCACAGGACGGAAACGATCGAGCGCTCCGATGCGGCGATAATTCTGCCTTGGCGCGACCCCGCACCTTACCGCACGGGCCGCAACCGGATCATCTCGGGCTGCCTGGCCGCAGTCGCGACGTGGTTGCGCGAAGCCGTCGCCTCGTGCGGTGCGTTCGAGTGGGTGGGGCTCGGCTATCTGGGCGTGTCGAGCGTGCTGATCGCCATTTTTCACGGTCATCTGCCCAGAGCCTGGGGCTATCTGGTGGTGCAAGCAGGTGTCGCCGCCTTGATCCTCGCGCTCAGCCGGGCGGCGGCCAATTCCGCTGCGCGCGCTGCCGGGGGCGGGAGGCCATCGAGGGTCATTGTTTTCATACGCTCCTGGTATCCACAGGCACTTTTCCTCTTCTGCTTTGAAGAGCTGCACTACCTGGTGCACCTGATTTTCCCCGGGTGGTTCGACCGCTGGCTGATTGCGTTTGATCACTGGCTGGTGGGCGTGCACCCGACGGTGTGGCTCGAGCAGTTTGCGAGCCCCGCGCTCAATGACTTCATGCAAATGGCCTACATCACTTACTTCTTCTACCTCACGATCCTGGGAGCCATTCTGTACCGGCGAGAGGAACACCGCGCCTTCTGGGCGGTCATGACATCTTCGATCACGGCCTACTCGATGGGTTACGTGATCTCCATCGTGTTTCCCATTGAAAGCCCCTTCCATGCGCTGGCCGCGCTGCAGCGCGTGGAGCTGACTGGTGGCTTTTTCACGTCGCTGATCGGGCTGGTCGAGCGATTCGGCCGGGTCCATGGCGCCGCGTTCCCTTCGGCGCACGTCTCGGGATCCTGCGTCGCGCTGCTGGGCGCGTGGCGCTATCGGCGCTGGCTGTTCTGGATCTTCCTGCCGTTCTTCCTGGCCATGCTGGTCTCCACGGTCTATGGCCGCTACCACTACATTGCTGACGTGCTCGGGGGCCTGGTGGTCGGCGCTGTCGGCTTCGGGCTGGGGCATCGCCTGATGTGGATTCGCGGCGCCTGGTCTTCCGCGCCCTTCCGCGCGCCCAGTTAGGGACGCTGCTTGCTGCGCCCCCTCTGGTTCGATCAGAGCCCCGGCGGATATTGCGTGTGCCATTCAGTGGCGCGCTCGTAGGCGCTGGCTATGCGCAGTAGCTGTGCCTCGCCCCACATTGGACCGATCAGTTGCAATCCGATCGGCAGGTGCTCCCGCGTGAAGCCGCAGGGAATTGAAATCGCCGGCACGCCTGCGAAATTCGCCGGCCGGTTCAGCCGCAGCAGCGCGCTGCGTACGGGTTCCTCCTCGGCGCCGATCTTGGCCACCGCGGCATCGATTGCCGGAGCGGCGATAGGCGTGGTCGGCACGAGAAGTGCATCCACCCGTGTAAAGGCAGCGGCAAAATCCTGGCGCACCTGCTTGCGTACCTCGAGCGCCGCGAGGTAGTCAATCGCGCGGACGTCAGCGCCCGCCTGGAGCCGCTTGCGGACGTCTTCGCCGTAGTCCGCAGCGCGCGCGGGGAACCAGCCCTGGCTTTCATGGTAGTGGCGCGCCTCGACGAGCGCGATGTGGTTGCCGGCATCGCCGGATGCGGCCACGCGCGGCAGCGAAACCTCTTCGATTGTCGCACCCAACCGCTCGAACTCTCGTGCGACTTGCTCGATCGCGCGGCGGATTTCGTCGCCCACGCGGTCAAGAAAGAAGTCGCGGGGCCAGCCCAGACGGAGTCCCCGAACAGGCTTTCGCAGCTTGGCCGCGTACTCTGGCACGCGCTGCGCAGTTATGCTTGCATCGTAGGGGTCGCGCCCGGCAATGACGCGGAGCAGAATCGCCGCATCCGCTACCGTGCGCGCGAGCGGACCAACGTGGTCGAGACTCGCTGACAACGGCACGACACCGTGGCAACTCACACGCCCAAAGGTCGGTTTGAGTCCCACGATGCCGCAGAGCGCCGCGGGAATGCGGATCGAGCCGCCTGTGTCGCTGCCCACCGACGCAAAGCACAGCCCCGCGGCAACAGCTGCGGCCGAGCCACCGCTCGAACCGCCTGGAATATGCGTGAGGTCCCACGGGTTGCGCGTGGGACCGAAGTGGGGATTGTTCGTTGTGACCCCGTACGCGAACTCGTGCAGGTTAGTTTTCCCGAGCAGGACCGCCCCGGCCTGCTGCAGGCGCCGCACGACCGTGGCGTCTTGGGCAGGTACGAATTCGCGCAGTATTTTCGAGCCCGCGGTGGTGCGGATGCCACGTGTCCAGATGTTGTCCTTGAGCGCGACGGGGATGCCATGGAGCAGCCCGCGGTAGTGAGCCCGTCCCCGCAACCCGAAGATTTCTTTTTCTGTGCGACGCGCCTCCGAGAGGGCCCGCTCCGCGGTGACCGTCAGGAAGGCGTTCAGGCGCGGGTTCTGCTGCCCGATGCGGCGCAGCAGCATTTCGACCAGCTCGACCGGGGAGACCTTCTTCTTCTCGATCAGCCGTGCCAGTTTCTCGATGGACCAGAAGGCGATCTCGTGAGGATCCATAGGAGGATGCAGCCGCCGGAACCGGCTCTAGAAAATCTTTTCTTCGCGGCGCAGGTTTCCGAACGTGCCGATGTTGGCGATGATCAGCGCCACGCGGAATTGGTTCTCGCTGCGCACCGTGCCGAGCGCCAGCCGGCGGTACTCAAAAGCGATGCCGCAGCAGGAGCCGTTGTAGCTCACCTGAACCAACTGGTTCTGCAGGAACTGCTGGCGGATGTCGTAGCTGAACCCGAATGAGGTGTTCCACCCGCGGCGGTTCATGTTGCCGTAGCCCACCAGGGCGCGGATCTGATTGGACTTGGGTTGCAGCGCGGGGCTGGACCGCAGCGCGAAGTGGGCCAGCGTGACGAAGAACTCACGGTAGGGCCGCATCTTCAGTAGTGTCCCCGCGGTGGTCAGCTTGCCGCGCACGGTGTCGTATTCCATGCGGAACTCGGCGTCGTACCGGCCGCCGGGCGTGACGCGCAGATCGCTCACGATGGGCGAGAAGCGGCGCGGGGTATCAGCGAAAGCAAACGGCGTAATGGTGTAGAGAGCCTGGAAGACGTTGCGCTGGCCGGGCACCAGCGCGCCGCCGAACGTAGGGTCGAAATAGTACTTCTGCGCCACGCGCCACGTGACCATCTCCTCCGCCTGGCCCTCGCCCGCGCGACGGTAGAGCCGCTGGGTAAGCCCGTACTCGAATTCGTTCGTGTCGGTCAAGGTGTCGTTTTCGTCGAAGCGGATGAATCGCCCGAAGCGGTTCACGCCGTTCACATAGCGATAGATCACCTGGGGCTCGATAGCGTGCTTCCATTTCGTCGCCGGGCGATTCCAGACCCGCGCGAGGGTCGGCGGGCGAAGATCCACAGCGACCTCGGCGGTGGTGCGCCGGACCGAATCGCCCACAATGGTGCCGGAGAGTAGCTGGGAGCCGTAGCGCGTGGTCCGCAGCACGAACGTTGGCGTGACGCCCAGCCACGGCCCCCAGCGTAGCGGCACGGTGACGCGTGGAGCAATCTCGGTGCGCTGCACGGCAGCGGCGGTTTCAAAGCGGCGCTGGGCGAAGGGCACAGGGCCGGGGTCCGTGCAGGGGCTGAGGCGGATCGAGGTGCAGGGTTCGCTGCGATGTACGGCGTCGGCAAAAGCGCCGAAGCCGAAATAGATGGGCCAGCGTTTCCAGGGCGCCTGCTCGACCGCACCGAAGCGCACTCCGGGTGCGGTGCGCAGCAACACGGCGGTTTCCTGCTGCGCGCTGAGGATGTTCTGGGCATTCAGGAAGTTTTTGTAGTTCTCCGCGGCAAAGTTCAGGCTGAAGCCACGAAAATGGTTGGTCGCAAACGCGGCGCTGCGCACCTCGGAGTTGACCGCTTCCCGAAAGGTTTCGGCGAAGGCCAGGCGGAAGGTGAGTGAGGTCAGCGTGTTGATGTCCGCCACCGCGCGCCAGCCATCGGGCAGCAAGGCGTCGAACTCGAACTGGGACCGGTGCCCGACCTGCGCCACGCGCGCTCCGCCGGGGCCTTCACGCAGCCCGCGGTCGACCACGCCGAAATAGCTCGCTGCCAGCCGCACGTTCTCCCAGGGTCGCACCCGGAATTCGCCATTCTGGCTCCAGCCGCGCCGGCTCAGCAGTTGCGCGCCGAAGGTGAGATCGACCCAGTCCGCTGGCGCCCAGTAGTAGGCCTCACCCACCACGAAACCCTTGCGCGTGGTGTTGGAGAAGTCCGGGAGCAGAAAGCCTGACTGGCGCAGCTTGCGGCTGGCCGGCGCGGTGGCGTAGGGAAGATAGATCAGCGGGACGCGGAACAGCCGGAAGTTGGCGTTGACCAGCGCGACCGACTTGTCCACGGTGAGCGTGGCGTGCGGCGCGTAGAACTTCCAAATGGGGCGGTCGGGCGCGCAGACGGTCAGCCAGGCGCCGCGGATCTTGTAGGTGCGCTCGCCTGTGCGCTCGACTTCCTGCGCCTCGAAATAGAGCGGGTTCGGCGTGATCAAGATCGCGGGATTCGGGCGGCGCTCGAGCTGCACCGAGCCGCGCACGTGCTCGAAGGTGCCGCGTCCGCTGCGCACGTTATAGCGGGCCTGGTCGGCGTCCAGGTGCTGCGAGCCGAAATCAAACTGGACGTGGCCGCGGGCCAGTGCGACCGAGGTCAGCACGCTGTATTCGACGTGGTCAGCGCGCAGCCGCACGTCCTGGTAGCGGATGTCCACCTCGCCGTCGGCAACAAAGAGGTCGCCTTCCTTGCGCTGCTGTTTGGCTTCCAGCTCAACGATGCCGCCCGGGGCAGGCAGGCGGACCTGCGCCGCGGCAGCAGGTCCACTGGCAGCCAGCGCCACGGTGAGCGCCAGCCACGGGAGCCACGCGGCAGGCCAGGCCCGCCCGCGAAGCAAGAATGCGCCCAGGAAGCTCATGAAAAGTTTGCCGATCGTTGCGCCGCACGCCGCAGCAATACACACATCTGGAAAATAGCCCGCTAGCCTAGCACTCCCACCCAGCCGGAGCAACGCGCTCCGCCGCACGGCCCTGCGTTGGCGTGCATTGAGTCACAGACGCACCGACCAGTCCCTTTCCTGCTTTTTTCGGGTTGTTTGATTGGCGACATGTTTCCTATCTGATGCTCCCGGCGGCGCGTTCACGCTTGCTAAGATGCTTTGCGCCCTCCCGGAGAATCAAGAGCGGAGCCGTCCGCAGCGCAAAAACGGACCGGTGATCGAGACCTGCAAAAAGTGTGGGGCGGTCAACGAAGGGCACGCCGAGACGTGCTGCTTCTGCGACGCGAAGCTCCCTGAGGCGGAAAGAGTCCTTGCCGCGGCTGGCCGCGCTGCGCCTGCCCGGGACAACGTCACCACCCAGGTGGATTGGCGGCGCGAGGTTTCCCACCGCTTGAAAGCCTATCGTACGCGCCGGAACCGGCCGTGTGCGGACAACACTCAGCCCACCCTGCCGTTCAGCACTGAACCGTCGGAGTCGGACAGCAACGGCAGCTACACCGACCCTGGCGATGCGGAGCACGAGCTGGCAGACGAGCGCGCGTCTGTGCTCGCCCCGGATGGCGCGGCGGAAGCAGACCTCCCACCGAGCAGGACGCTCCGCAGCGACCGCGTCGAGCGGGTGGAGATCGCGGTCCACCAACCCGCGCTGGATTTCGCCGGCACCGAGGTGTATCACCCCAGTCCCAGGGCATCGCTCTATCCCGTGGCTGAGTTAGGCGAACGACAGCGCGCCGGACTGCTCGACGCTGCCTTCCTACTGCTCGCCTATGCTGGCGTTCTCGGTCTGTTCCGGTCGCTCGGCGGCCATTTCAGCTTTGGCCGGCTTGACCTGCTCGTCTGTGCGGTCACGACAGTGCTGTTCTACGCGCAATACTTCGCGCTGTTCACCGCGCTGGGGGGTTCGACACCGGGGATGCTGCTCCGCCGGCTGCGCGTGGTGAGCTTCGACGGCAGCGCGCCAACTCCGCGGCAATTGCTCTGGCGGAGCTTCGGCTACCTGATTTCGGTCGGCACGGTCCTGCTGGGTTTCCTTTGGGCGTTATGGGACGAGGACCGCCTCACCTGGCAGGACCGCATCTCCCAAACTTACCTCACCCACTGTCCGGAACACCTCGGCGAAAGCGAATCCGCACGCGGAGCGCTGTGAGTTCGGCCGGCCGGCCAGACCAGGGGCCCACTGCGCCGCCGATCCATTGGCCCGCGCCGCCAAGGCTGAGGTACACTTTGTGTAGGTGGGTACTTCTGAGGTGAAACAACGCTTTCTCAATCAAAAGCTGGGCAAGCGGATGAGCCGCAAGGTGGAGTTGCTGAAAGCCAAACGGTTTGCGGCGTCTAAGCCCTTGCGGGCCACGCGGTCCACCCCGGCAGATTCGGTCTCGCCGGCGAAGGAACGATAGAGCATTTCGGGCACAGGCCGGGGATGCTATACTGCGTGTTCCTAATGAAAGTGAGCCGCCGAATATGAGTCGTCTTGCCAAGCTGGTCGTAATCACGCTGTCGGTCCTGGTCCTCTGCTATGTTGGGCTGGGCTACGTGCTCGGCAAGACCGGGGAGGACAAGACCTATCGCTCGCTGACCGTTTTTGGTGAGGTGCTGCAGCATATCCAGCAGGACTACGTCGAAGAGCCCAACCTGCCGCTGGTGACCGCGGGCGCACTGCATGGCCTGCTCGAGTCACTCGACCCCATGTCCAGCTATCTGAGCCCGCGCGAGTACACCGATTACAAGCAGAAGCTGCAGAGCGGCGCGCGCGCCGAAGTCGGGGCGACGCTTTCCAAACGCTTCGGGTACATCGTCGTGGTCTCCGTGCTCCCCGATAGCCCGGCGGCGAAAGCGGGCCTGCGCTATGGCGACCTGCTGGAAGCCATTGCCGGTTTCACTACGCGCGAGATGTCGGTCGGACAGGCGCAGATTCTTCTGGCCGGCCAGCCGGGCACCGCAGTGAAGGTTGCCGTCGTGCGTCGCGGGCACACCGAGCCGCAGGACGTCGAGCTGATCCGCGCGCAACTCGCGCCCACCCACGCGCTAGCGGACAAAGTGACCCCCGACGTCGCGTACATTCGCGTGCCGGCGCTCGACGCGGGCAGGGCCAACGAGATCCGCGAAAAGCTGCTCCAGTTTGATCGGCAGGGAATCCGCAAGCTAGTGCTCGACCTGCGGGATTGCGGCCGCGGTGAGACCTCCGAAGCGGTGGCCGCGGCGCGGTTGTTCCTGACCTCCGGCACGATCGGTGCACTGCGCGGGCAGACCGTGGCCCGTCAGGAATTTGTCGCGGAGCCCGGGAAAGCGGTCTGGAAGCATCCGATGACCGTGCTGATCAGCGGGAGTACCTCCGGCGCAGCGGAAATCCTGGCCGCGGGCATCGGCGGCAATAAACGCGGCGAAGTGGTGGGCACGCACACCTTCGGCACGGCCTCGGAACAGAAGCTGATTGAGCTCGAGGACGGCGCGGCCGTGGTGCTGACCATCGCCAACTATTACACGCCCGGCGGCAAATCCATCGCAGAAGAAGGCGTCGTACCCACGGAAGTCGTGCGCGCCGCGGGCGAAGACCAGGCCGATTCGCGCGACGAAGAGACACCGCCCACCCCGCAGGCGGAGCACCCTGCCTGGCGCCTGCCCCCGCCCGAAGATCCGGTTCTAAGGAAGGCAATCGAGCTGCTGAAGGGTGATACACGCAAGGCCGCTTCGCGCCTGGTTCCCGTGCAGCCGTACCGTGCCCGGGCCAGCGCCGCACCGGCCTGATCGTTTCGAGGTGGGTTTACCGGCACTGCCAGCTCACTCCAACCAGCCGAGGAGCCCGATCCTCAGCGGGCGGCAGCGACCCGTCCCCGCTCTTCTTTCCCTGCTTTGTACAACGGTGTTGGTGCTCGCCACCGGCTGCGGCAAGAAGCAGCTCACTCCGGTGGAGATCCGCGCCATTACGCGCGAGATGGTGTTTGCCGCCAAGATCGCCACCGCGGGTAAAGCGGAAGTCGGGATGCGCCCGGAGACTCCACCGTCCGGCCGCAAGGCACGCGCCGAGCGCCTGCCCGCTACCGATCACATCTACATCACCCTCCCTCCGAGCCGGTCGGACCAGGCCGATGCAGCGGCGCTGAGCAAGCTCCAGAACGAACTCGACCGCGTGGCCCGCCAGCACGACCTCGAGCGCGAGAACCGCACTACTGCGCCCGGGTTGGTGCGGTTTGATTACCGGTACGGCGCGCTGCGCACTCACGTCATCCACATCATCGCGCCGCTCGGCAACCTGCGGGCGGAAGCGGCAGGGCGCCGGGTGCCGAAGGCGCGCCTGGCGATCATCATTGACGACCTCGGCTACGATCGCGCCGCCGCCGATGCTGTGTTCGACCTGTCGTTTCCCCTGACTGTTTCCGTGCTGCCGCACCACCCGCATTCGGCTGACATCGCCGAGGAAGCGCATCGCCGCGGCTACCAGGTGATGCTGCACCTGCCCATGGAGTCCAGCAACGGCGACGCGAAGCCCGAAGCAATCCAACTGCGCACCGGGATGAACCCGGCCGAGGCCACGCGCCTGCTTGCCGGGATGCTGGAGACGGTGCCCTATGCTGCCGGCGCAAATAATCATCAAGGCTCGCTGGCCACCGCCGATGCGCGGTTAATGGCGACCGTCATGCCCGCGTTGCGCGAACGGGGAATGTTTTTCATCGACAGCCGCACGACCACCGCGACGCTGGCCTACGACACCGCGGTCCGCGCCGGCGTGCCCGCGGCGTCGCGTAAGGTCTTCCTCGACGACACGCCGAGGCGCGAGGCCGTGCGCCAGCAGATGGCGCTGGCTGTGAAGGACGCGCGCAAGGTAGGTTCCGCCATCGCCATCGGCCACCCTTACCCCGCCACCATCCAGGCGCTCCAGGATGAGCTGCCGCGCCTCAAAGCCCAAGGCGTTGGGCTGGTCTTCGCCTCCCAACTCGTCCGCTAAGGATTCTTGGGTTACGCAGGAGCGCCGCTTGCTGCGCCCCGCCGGTATCCAATGGCGGAGCAAACCGATCGAGTCAGTCGAGGATTTCCCGGACAAGCTCGAAGACCTGGTTGGCGATGGAAGGTGCCGCCGTCAGCCCGGGCGATTCGATGCCGAGGAGCTGAATGGCGCGGGGCACGTCCGGGTCTCGCGCGATCACGAAGTCAGCGGGCCCTTTGCCGCCGGGTGGCACGAGTTTCGCACGCAGGCCCGAGTAGGCGAGAACCAGGTCGGCCGCTTCGAGTTCGGGCAGCAGGCGCTTTCCGAGGCGCGCGAATTCCTCCACCGGGAGGCGGTCGCGCTCGTAGTCGTTCTTGTGTGCGACGTACCGCGCCGTTGGGCCCACCAGCACCGTGCCCCACAGCGTCCGGGTGAAGTGCACGCCGAGGCTCAAGCCCTCCGGATGCGGCATCGGGTAAACCAACGCGTTGATCAGGTACGATTTCGCGCGCACCAACTCGCAGTATTCGCCGCGCACCGGGTAGATGCGGTAGCGTGTGTTGCCCAGCATGGCCGCGACCTCATCGGCGTAGAGGCCCGCGGCATTCACCACGCAGCGCGCCTCCGCAGTCTCCGTGGACGCTTTTTCTGCCTCGCCGATGCGAATCTCCACGCGGATAAAATCCTTCCGGGGCTCGAGCCGCACCACCCGGGCATGCGTCAGAATGTTGGCGCCCTGCTCGGCGGCCAGGCGCGCGTAGGCCTTGACCAGTTCTTCGCTCGCCACGATGCCGGTCGAAGGCACCGCCAGCGCGGCGCGCCCTTGGATGTGCGGCTCGCGTCTGCAGATCTCCGCGCGGTCGATGATCCGCAGGCCCTCGAGACCATTCGCGCGGCCGCTTTCGAGCAGTTTGCCCAGCTCGGCTTCTTCATCCGGCGTGCACGCCACGACCAGCTTGCCCGTGCGCCGGTGCGGCACATTGTGCTCCGCGCAGAATTCGTAAGTCAGGCGGTTGCCCTCCAGGCAATGCCGCGCCTTGAGCGAACCCGGCGTGTAATAGAGTCCGGAATGGATCACGCCGCTGTTGCGCGAACTGGCGGCCATGCCCACTTTCGGCATCTGCTCGAGCAGGAAGACGTTGTCCCACCGCTTGGACAACACACGGGCCACGGCGCAGCCCACTACGCCGCCGCCGATGATGACAGCGTTCGCGAATTCCATCACTCAGAAGAATAAGCGAGCTTCCGCTGGAAGGAAACAGGAACGAGGGCAGCCAAGTGGAGGACGTGCTCTCTTTGGGGCGGACCTTGCGAAATAACGGAAGGCGGAGCCAAACAACAGGCTGGCTTGCCCTGCTTCCTAGCTTCTGTGCCTCCCCGCCTCTGGTCTCAGCCGCCGCGGCCTTCAAACAGCGCGGCGCAGTCCGCCAACCGGGCGGCCGTGCCGTCGTGTACCGCGTAGGTGACTCGTCGGCCGCGGGCCGAATGGGACCACAGCGTGGCCGCGCCGTGCACTCCGTCCTTGTTGAGAGCGTAATACTGCAGGTGGAGTTTTCCTAAGCGCGTCTTGTAGCCATTGTAGTTGCGTGCCACGCGGTGCAGTGCCTCAAGACATGCATTGGTCGGCGACATCCCCTTGCGCATCATCTCGAGGATCGTATGTCCGCCGCTGACTTTGATGTTCTCCTCGCCGCGGCCGGTGGAGCCCGCCGCGCCCACGTCGTTGTCCACACAGAGCCCCGCACCGACAATCGGCGAGTCGCCCACGCGCCCGGCAATCTTCCACGCCAGGCCCGAGGTCGTAGTCGTGCCGGAGAGGTCTCCTTTTTCGTTTACCGCGAGACACGGGATCGTGCCGGTCGGCGGGTTCGTGACCACATCGTGGATCCACTCCCGCCAGGCCATCCGTTCGGGCGGGTCGAGCAGCCCCGCGATTTTCTCTTTCCACTCCGGGCTGTCCAGCCCGGGGCGCCAGTTCTCGGTGGTCGCGGCTTTCCAGGCCAGCCACGCCAGGCGGGATTTATCCGTCAGCAGGTTCATGCGCTCGAAGCCGTGTGCCTCGGCGAAGCGCAGCGCGCCGGGGCCGACCAGCATCACGTGGTTGGTGCGCTCGAGAACGAATTTGGCGAGTCGCGCGGGATTCTTGATGTAGCGCAGCGAGGCCACGGCACCGGCCCGCCGCGTCGGCCCGTGCATCACGCTGGCGTCGAGCTCGACTTCGCCGTCCTCATTTGGCAGGCCCCCATAACCGACCGAGCTGTCATTGGGGTCGTCCTCGACCACAGTGACCACGGCGAGGGCCGCGTCGAGCGTATCCCCGCCCTGGCCCAAGATTTCCATACCCCGGTCGAGCGCGCGCAACCCGTTCGCGCTGGAAATGATCAGCGGGCGCGTGGCCTTTGCCACCGGAGCGGTCTGCCACGCGCGCAGCGCAGGGAATCCCGCTTGCCCCGCGCCACGATTCGCGCCGGCAGCGCCGAAGAGTTTGCGCGCGCCCGCGGCCACGCCGCCGGCCAGGGTCGTCAGGAAAAACCTGCGTCGCGTCCAGTTCTGCATGTCCCCACCTCGCTGCCGAGTTGCGGAATTCCGCGCAGCATAGTCCCGGAAGCGGAGCGGCGGCAAGAACAAGTTCAGCGCAGGCCAGGTGCGGGGCCGCTCAGGACTGCACGGCGCGCGCCGGGAAGTAAGCAGGATAGACGCGGGGCCAGGGTTTGCGGTGGCGATAGCTGCGTGCGAGTTCGAGATAAATGCCGAGATCACGCTCCAGATCGGACTGGGTCCCATCGAAGTAGAAACTGCGAATCGGGATGTTGCCTTGATCGCTGCTGACCCGCGGATAGATGGCCTCGCTCACGATGCCGTTCATGCAGGTGAACGGGCTGATGTCGAGGATGCCGTCCACGCCCTTTCGAGCCAGATAGACAGCCTTGCCGACGTTGACCACCATCTCGCCCTGGGCGCCGTGCCACGGCAGGTAGGGCTCGGCCCAGCGCAGCACGTCGCCGATATCCCCGGGCTCCTCGTACCCGCGGAAGTCTTCGGCGAACAGCGCGACCAGCTCGTGTTCGTCCTTCTTCTGGAACCGGCCGCGGAACTTGGCGCCCCAGGCGGCCAGCGAAAGCGAACGGCCTGCCAAGCGCAGGTCGCGGAGCTGCAGGGCCTGGGTGTACCAGATCCACTCGGAGATGTCGCCGATCCATGCTTCGCCGCCGGACTTCTCCAGGCGGCGGACCAGGTCGTCATTGCTGAACGTATTCAGGCGGCAGAAGATCTCTCCGACAATGCCGATCAGCGGTCGCTCAGCGTCGTAGCGCGCAGCCACTCGGCGAAAGCGGTCGCGGGAGCGGACCAGGCTGGCCTTCACCGCGGACATTTGCTCGGCCACAGTGCGATAGGGCACCTCGAGCGCGTTGCACAGGTCGCCCAAGCTGACTTCGTAGGCCGCGTCCGCGTCGCCGGAGGCCAATTCGTACGGACGGGTCTTCAGCAGCAGCTTCAGCAGGATGTCCGCGGCGACGATCGCCCGCCAGCTCGTCCGGACAAATGTCCCGGCCAGTTCGCCCACACCGCCGTAGGCGTTGGCGTCGCTGGGCGAAAGCACGGCGGTCTCCGTGTACCCGACGCGGACCAGCACTGTTTTCAGGTGTGAGGCGTACTGGCCGAAGCGGCAGGGGCCTTCGGAGGTAGGCATGAAGAAGACCATGTTCTTCGGATCGGCACCAGGCTGCTCGAGCAGCTTGAGAAAATCCCCCAGGGTCACCTTCATCGGGTAGCACTCATCCCCGGAGGTGAAGCGCGCGCCGAGTTCCCGCGTGCGCTCGTCGGACGGCGGCGTACACTCCGCGTCGATCCCGATCGAGCGGAAGGCGGCGGCGAAGGCGTGTGCGCTTCCGTAGGACATCCGCGGCAACCACACCTTTTTGCTGGCCAGCGGATGCGAGGCCGGAATCTGCTTCACGCGGCTGGAAAGTCCGAGGGGCATCGCAAAACTCCTTTGCTGTCGAGATAGGCCTCGCAGCGCGTCAGGTAACCGGCGTCGTTGCCGTGGCCGTCGAACTGCAGCACCAGGAACGGCGCGCCGGCCGCCTCGCGCAGGAAGTGCTTAAGGAACGAATCCGGACCGCACTTGAAGTTTGTCAGGTAGACGATGTGCAGGTTCGGATGCTGCCGGGCCAGCAGGCCCGCGGCCAAGATTCGCCGGCCGGAATCCCAGTACATGTTGGGATGGAAGTCACCCACCGGCTGCGAGTCGAGCGGGAGGAAATCCATCGGCAAGACGTTCACGCCGTAGAGGTCGCGCAGCTTCCGCGGAATGTCGCAATTGCCGTTGCGGTCGTAGAGGTTGTACGGCCGGCCCACCAGCAACACGGCCGGCTCGTCGGTCAGCTCCAGCGCAGCCCAGGCCTTGCGGCCTGCCTCCAGCAGGCCATTGGCGAAATCCTTCTGGGCGGCGTAGGCAGCCTCGACCGCCGCGTCGCTCTGTCGGCGGGCGACGCCGAAGCGGGCAAAGTAGTCAGCCAGTTGCTTCTTCACGCGGCGTAACCCCAGGCGGAAATACACCGTGGGCAAGAGAATCACCGACGCACGTTCGCAAAATGCCGGCGCGGCGCGCAGGACGTACGGCAGGGTCTGATTCCACGGGCAAAGATGGGACTTCACGTGGGACGAATCACCCGCGCAGGCTTCCATATCCATGACGTTGGGCAGCAGGACATAATCCGCGCCGGCATCGAGCAGCGCGGCCACGTGGCCGTGCGCAATTTGCACCGGGAAGCACGGCTCGGCCACGCTGAGCTCCACACCACGCGCGGCGGCCTGCTGGTCGGTGGGGCGAGAGAGGACCACGTCGAATCCGATTGCCTCGAGGTATCGGCGCCAGAAGGGGAAGCGGTCGAAGTAGTACATCGCGCGGGGAATGCCGACCGTCGGCCGGCGCTGGCCAGCGGGTGACAGCCCGGGCGACTCGGAGAACCCTTGGAGCAGGGCGCGTTCGCGGAAAGCAAGCAAGTCTTCAATCACTGGGCGCCGGTCGGTGCGGGCGCGTTTGCGGAACTTGTCCGAGCACTTGTCGCCCCAGTAGGTCTTCTGCCCTTCGATGGTGATTTCTTTCATGTCGCAGTAGTTCGAGCAGGCCTTGCAAACGAACTCGCGCGTCCGGAAGCGGGTGCGGTTCAGGTCGTATCCACGGAAAGCGGAAGGGCGGGTGGTGGTGCGAGCCCGGTCGCGTGCGATCAGGGCCACGCCGATGGCGCCGATTACGCCGTTGTGCGGCGGCACGATGATGCGCCTGCCCAGCAGCATTGAGAACGCCGCGGCCACCGCATCGTTGTAAGCCGTGCCGCCTTGGAAGTAGATGACCTCGCCAACCCTGCGTCCCCGCACGACGCGGTTCAAATAGTTGAGCGCGACCGAATAGGCCAGCCCGGCGGCGAGGTCACGGACCTCCGCGCCGCGGTGCAGCGCCGCGGTCAGGTCGCGCTCCATGAACACCGTGCAGCGCTCGCCGAGCCGCGCCGGGGCCGGGGAGGAAAGCGCGAGCTTAGCGAACTCGTCTTTGATGCGGATGCCGAGCCGCTCGGCCTGCTCTTCGAGGAATGATCCGGTGCCTGCGGCGCAGGCCTCGTTCATGGCGAAATCCACCACCACCCCGCGCTCGATGGAGATGAACTTGGAGTCCTGACCGCCGATTTCGAAGATCGTATCCACCGGGCCGATTGCCGAGCGCCCGGCCACCAGCGTCTCATGCACATAGAGCGCGCCCGTCTTGTGCGCCGAGATCTCGTCGTTCACCGTGTCGACGCCGGCAAGTTCGCCGATCAATTCCCGGCCGGAGCCCGTGGTGCCCACGCCGCGAATCTCGATGTGCGCGCCGAGCCGCTGCTCGATCTCCTGCAGGCCCTGGTGCACCACTTCCATCGGACGGCCGACCGTGTAGAGGTAGATCTGGTGCAGCACCTGTCCGGCGCCGTCGATCACGGCTAGATTGGTGCTCACCGAACCGATGTCGATGCCCAAGTAGGCGGGCATACGCTGGCCGTTCGTGGCCGACAACTCGAAGGGTTGAGCCTGACTCCGCAGGAGCACCACGTTTTCTAGCGAAAGCGGACGGTAGGCCGGCTGCGGGACCGACCGGTAGCTAGCCGCCAGCCCGCTCTGCTGTGGAATCGTGTGGAGCTTTTTCCCGGAGTACCGACGCCTCTCCTGTTCCTCGAGCAACGCGCTGCCCAGCGCGCCGAGCCAGGAGTGCAGCTCCGGCACGAAGAGTTGCTCGGGCGCAAGCTGAAATGTTTTGCGCAGCGCCTCGACGACGCCGGTGTTCTGCGCCACGCCGCCGAGGAAGGCCACTGGCGGAACGACCGGTTTGCCCTTCACCAGGCCGCTCTTCAGATTGCGTGCGACTGCTTCGCACAGCCCTTTGAGGATTTCGTCGGTGCTGTAGCCCTTCTGCTGGGCGTGAATCATGTCCGACTTGGCGAAGACTGAGCAGCGCCCGGCGATCCGCGCGGCGCTCCGCGCGCTGCTCGCCACCGCGCCGATCTCCTCCACGCGATATTGCAGCCGGGAAGCCTGCTGGTCCAGGAACGATCCCGTGCCGGCGGCGCATTCCCCGCTGGTGGCATAGTCCGCGATCCCCGCATGCCGGACGAGGTCGCCGGCGCTGCCTCCGTCGTTTGTCGGGCAGTCCAGCCGCAGATACTTGGAGCTTTCGCCGCCCATTTCGAGGATCGTCCGCGCCTCGGGATAGAGCAGCGCCGCGGCGCGGGCAATGGCCTTGAATTCGTTCTCGAAAGGGAGGCCCAGAGCATTGGCAATCAGCCGGCCGCCGGAGCCTGTCGCGCGGATGCCAGCGATCCGTGATTCGCCAAGGATTGCGTAGAGCTCCTGCAGAAGTTCCAGCGCTGACTCCATGGGGCTGCCCAGAATGCGCCGGTATGCGGAGATGATCGCTGCGCGCCCAGCGCGCTGGCCAAGCGAGGCAGGAATGACCCGAAAGGATTTCGTTTGGGCCAGGAGGTCAGCGAACGCTTGCCGCTCGTCTGGCGCGGCGATCGCTGCCAGCTTGACGCTGACGCTGCCAACATCGAGGCCGACGTAGAAGCTCATTGGGAACCCACGGAGTCCCTAGGCAGTGGCTCGTGGCCCCCGGCCCCAGCAGCGGCTTTGCTCCCACCCGGGGCGTCGCAGCGGGGCATAACTCCCACAGGGAAGCAAGGCTCCCCTAGACTAGCCCACCTAAACGATAGTAAGCAACGGACTTCTTACGGCGCGCCACTGGCCATGCTAGCCAGCAGCACAACCCCCACTTAGATTTAGGCAATTCACGGACCATATGACCGGCTACGCCGGGAACAATCCAGGGTGGATACTCGTGGGGCTCGGTTTGGCGAGCGCGCCCCCGGGCAGGGGTCCTCTAACTCTGGCCCAGCGGGAGGAAATACTGCGTGCCCTTGACGGGTTCTTGCAGGCGTCGCAGGAGCTGCTGCAAGTCCGCGTTGCGCTCCACGAAATCAATCTCCGAGGTGTTGACCACGAGCAGGTCGGAGGCCGAGTAGCGGAAGAAAAAATGTTCGTAGGCGCGGACGACTTCTTCGAGGTACTCGAGCGAGATCTGCTTCTCGGCGGGATCGGCTTTCTTGGCGATGCGTTCGCGCAGCACGGCGGGACTGGCCTGGAGGTAGATGACCAGATCGGGCGCGGGCAGGTCGGCGGCAAAGATTTCAAAATACTTCTCGTACAGCTTCAGCTCCTTGTTGTCGAGGTTAAGGTAGGCGAAGACTTTGTCTTTCTCGAAGAGGAAATCGGCCACCACGGCCCCGGGCGTTTCCACTGCCTGCGCTTCGCGGAGGCGGCGCTGGCGCTCGAAAAGGAAATACAACTGCGCGCGGAACGCCGCCCCGGGCTTTTCCTTGTAGAAGTCGCCGAGAAAGGGGTTGTCCTCGCAATCAAAGATGCGCCGGGCGTGCATGCGGTCTGCCAGGATCCTGGCCAGCGTGCTCTTGCCGACGCGGATGGGTCCTTCGACAGCGAGGTAGCGCGGCGGCTTGAACGAAGGGCCTTTTCCGGCCGGCGGAGGCATGGGGGCGGTCCGGGCGGGACGGGACGATTTGGAGCGCGCCATGGCGCGCGATTATATCAGGCCGTCCCAAACACGCACCGGCGAGGCGTCCGCCAGGCGGTGCGCGCTGGCTACGCGTCGCGTCGGAGGTGAATGAAGAACACCAAGGAGAGCTGGACGTCGCGAAACAAGTTCAGCACGAAGCGGTGTGGAGGAATGCGGAACCATTGCCGCTCGTCCCAGCGCTCTCTCACGGTATGCCAGAAGCTGTCCAGATCGGCTCGGGTATAGACCGTACGCGAGGCGAGCAAGGGATACCACTTGGCCCAGAACAGGTGCAGTTTGGAAGGCACGTGCAGCGTGGGGAAGTGCATCTTGGCGCGGAAATGAGCCAGTTGCAGGTCGGCCAGTTTCAACTGGCCGCGGGCGGTCACGCGGATCTTGTTCAGCTCTTCTATGATGCGCTGCTCGGCTTCGCTCGGCCGCCGGGTCTGCAGCCACAGCTCTTCCATTTCGAAAAGGATGCGCAGCATCCCGGCCAGATGCTCGCGCAGCTCCTTCGTGCGCTCCCGGAAGTATTGCCAGCGCGACAGAATCGGATAGCCGGGGCGGCGGTTCTTGCGGCCCTTCAACCGCAGGAAGCCGCACATCATCGGGTGGCGGTCTTCAGTCAAGATGGAATTCTTGTACCACATGAAGCGGATAAAGTTATTCCAGTAGTTGCACGCGGGGGTGCGCTCCAGCACGGCCTTCATGTTTTCGAAGCTGTAGAAGGTGCGCCAGGCCTCGAGGTAGAGCTTCTTCCAGGCGCTATCTTTCAGCTTGGGGTGGCGCGTGGCCTCGTGGTGGGAATCGTAAATGTTGAAGTCAGGGCTCATCCACTCGCCGCGGCGGTGCATTTCCAGGTGGTCCTGCGAGCCCGGCAGCGGCATGAGCATGAAGAACGAAGCGTGATCGGGCTGCACCTGCTCCATCAGGCGGGTCAGGTCGCGGCGTACCGAATCGACCGTGTCGCCGGGGAAACCGATGATGTAGCCGACGTGCGTGGAGATGTCCGACGTGCGGTAGGTGTCTATCAGTTGCCGGTATTCGTCCACGTGGTTCTGGTTCTTGCCCGCGGCTTTCAGGTTGTCCGTGTTGACGCTCTCCATGCCGATGAACACGTTAATACAACCCGCGCGGCGCGCCTTGGACACAAAGTTTTTGATCTTCCAAGAGAGCACGTCCACCTGCATCATGAATTCCACCGGGATGTGCTCCTCTTCGCGCAGGCGGATCAGCGCGTCAAAGATGGGCTCCCAGTTCTTGTTGCGCGCAAAGTTGTCGTCGGTGAGGAAGTAAAAACTCACACCGTGGCGCTGATAGTTATGACGCACGGCCTTGGCGATGTGCTCGGCCGAGCGATAACGCATCTTCCGGCCCTGCACGTTGATGATCGTGCAGAAGCTGCACTCAAACGGGCAGCCGCGGCCGCAATCGAGCGTGCCGAAGTTGGAAGCGACGAACTTGCGCAGGTATTCCTTGCGGATCACCGGCACGGGTTTCTCGTAGAGGTCTGGTTTGTTGTTGAGGAAGTCGTAGAGGGATTTAAGGCGCCCGGCGATGGCGTCGCGCAGCAACTCCGGCCAGGTCTCCTCGACTTCGCCCTTGACGATGGTCACCCCGGCATCCAGCAGCTCCTGAATGTCGGGCGGAATCTTCGGCAGCAGCGCCAGATACCCGCTGACGTGGAAACCGCCGATCATCACCGTCAGACCCGCCCGGCGAAACGCGCGCGCCAGGTCGGCCGCGCGAGGGAACTGATTGGTCTGGACGCCCACCAGGCAGACGATCGTCTTGGTGCGCGTGCCGCGTTGCGACCGGCAGATGCGCTTGACGGGAACGTGGTCCACGACCTCGTCGAGCAGGTGAATCTTGACTTTCAGGGAATCGCCCAGCGTTTTCTGGTCGAGCACGTCTTCGGTCAGCCCGGCCAGGCAGGCCAGCGTGTTGCTCGGCAGCACGCCGCGCCAGTGGCGAACGACGTAGCCGTCGTCGTCGTACTGTGACGGCTTGATCAGATACAGGTGCAGCTTCTTCGGCATCCGGCAGACTTCTCCCTCTGATTGTCCAGGTTGAGAGCGCGGCTCCCCTTTCCCGGGCTATTCCTAACACACTCGCGGCCGCAGCGCAATACGTAGTGGAAGTGGAGCCGTATCATATTCGCTTCGCGGCCTTACCACGACGGCAGGACTACGGTTTCCCGCTTCCACCCCGGATGCACATGGTGGGCTTCGCGCTAACCTTGATGCGTGGCCGGTTGCGGCGCTGCGCTCGGCGCCAGGGGCCGGAAGCGCGCGCTGAAGTGGCGCAGGAATGCTGCCTGGTAGGTGAGCTCCAGGCCGCGAATCTGTTCGCGGCGGCGCCAAACTTCCAGGATCACTTCAACGACATAGTCCACGTGGCTCTGCGTATAGACGCGGCGCGGGATGGCCAGGCGTACCAGGTCCATCGTGGCGTGCTCGCCGAACATCAGCGTACCGATCTCGACCGAGCGGATGCCGCCTTCGACGTAGAGCTCTCCGGCGAGCGCCACGCCGGGAAACTCCGCCGGCAGCACCTGCGGCAGAAACGCCCGCGCGTCGATGTAGATGGCGTGGCCGCCGGGCGGCTGGACGATGGGCACGCCCTCGCGAGCAATGTGGTTCCCCAGGTAGGCGGTGGAGACGATGCGATAGTTCAGGTAGTCCTCTTCCAGCGCTTCGTTGAGCCCCACGGCGATCGCGTCCAAGTCGCGCCCGGCCAGCCCGCCGTAGGTTGGGAAACCTTCCGTCAGAATGAGCAGGTCTTTTTCCTGCTGTGCGATGGCGTCATCGTTGGTGCACAGGAAGCCGCCGATATTGGCCATGCCGTCTTTTTTCGCGGACATGGTGCAGCCGTCGGCGTGGGAAAACATTTCTTGGGCAATTTCGCGCGGCGTGCGTTCGGCGTAGCCCGGTTCGCGTAGTTTGATGAAGTAGGCGTTTTCGGCGTAGCGGCAGGCGTCAATGTAGAGCGGGATGCCGTGCCGCGCACAGATTTCCTTGACCGCGCGGATGTTGGCCATCGAGACGGGCTGGCCGCCGCCCGAATTATTGGTCACGGTGAGCATCACCAGCGGCACGCGCTTCGCGCCCACGCGCTCGATCAGCTCGGCCAGCCGCGCCGTGTCCATGTTGCCCTTGAAGGGATGGAGGCGCGCGGGCTCGAGCGCTTCGGGAATGGGCAGGTCCACCGCCTCGGCGCCGACAAATTCGCAGTTGGCGCGGGTGGTGTCAAAGTGGGTGTTGTTGGGCACGACGTCGCCCTTCTTGCACATTACGCCGAAAAGGATACGCTCGGCGGCGCGACCCTGGTGCGTGGGGATCACGTGCTTAAAACCGAAAATGGCCTGGACCGACATCATCGCCGCCCACTGCTCGGTGGACATCGCGCAGGTGCCGGAGTCGGTGAGAAGATCGATTAGGATGGCGTCGGCGGGCATGAGGAATAGATTATAGCCGGCCGCTTCGAGCAATTGCTGGCGCTCGTCGCGCGTGGTCCGCCGGATAGGCTCGACGGACTTGATCCGGAACGGTTCGATGATGGTTTTGATGGGCATAAGAACCTCGTGGGCAAAATCAAAGATAAACACAGATAAATACCGATGCAAAGAGAAAACAAAACGGCGGTGCGGCGACTTCCGACTCTCCGAAGGATGCAGAGAAAGGAGTGGAAAGGAACGGGGGCAACCATGATCAACACGAGACGCATGATCCTGGCTTTCCCTGTGATCTGGGTGGCAGTCAACCGGTACGAGCTGGCGGTGCTCGGGTGGGTTTGCTGCGAAGAGCCAGCACTGCTTGCGTGGGAATGTGGCCGCGTGCTACCAGCTCCTTGCGATGACGGCGACAATGTGTGCCAGCGCTTCGAGGTCCCGGGTGTCCATCACTTCGCCCGGCGAGTGAGAATAGCGCAGGGGCCAGGCCAGGGGCAGGTTGGTGGAGCCGTAGCGCAGGAATGCTGCCCCGTCGTTGCCGCCGCCGGTCACTCCGTACTGGACTGGAATGTTGTTTCGGCGCGCCAGCGCCACAACGCGATCCACCAGTTCGCGTGAGGCGATATTCGAGTTATCCACTGCGCGGACGACGAAGCCCTTGCCGAGAGGCGCGTCGGCAAAGCGTTTCGATTCGAGCGGTGCATCCGCGCTGACGAACGTGTCCACTGCGAAAACGTAGTCCGGGGCGCGGCCCTCGCCGGCGAGCTTCTTCGCCGCCGCGAACGCGCCGCGCAGGCCGACTTCTTCCTCGGTGGACCAGAGGAAAGTGACATCGCGTCCCGGCAGGCTGGGCCCTAGGGCCCACACCGCGGAAACCAGCGCGGCGCAACCCACGCGGTCATCGAAGCTGCGGCCACTGACGCGCGTGCCGGCTAAGTGCCGAAACTTCTTCGGAACTGTGATCGTGTCGCCCCCTTTGATGTCGAGCTGCTCGACCTCGGCCGCGCTGCTCGCACCCACATCCACGCGCCACGCCGAAGGTTCCTCGCCGGGCTGCGGGGCGCGCGGCCACTCGAAGCCCGGCCGCTCCCATCCGAGCGGCAGTTCCAGCACGCCCGGCCGCGTGCCGCCGGCTGTGTGCACCCAAACCGCATGGCCGAGGAAGAATTCGGCGATGCCGCCGCCGCGGCTCTCTACCACCAGGTGGCCGTCTTCGGTGATCGAGCGCACGCGATAGCCGATTTCATCCATGTGCGCGACGAAGGCAATCCGTGACGCTGAGGAGTTCTTCTCCGCGGAACCCAGGCGCAGGATCAAATTGCCGGCTGCATCGGTCTCAGGCTTCGCCCAGGTGGGCAGCAGTCGCACCACAGCCTCGCGCACGGGACCTTCGTGGCCGCTGACCCCATAGGTCTCAACGAGCTCCTTTAGGATCTCCGTTGCCTGCGGAGCCGCCTGGGGTCGAGCAGGCGAATTGCGCAGCCTGTTCGCGTTGCCACTTGGCTGCGGTGACCGCGCCGATCCCTGCGCATAGATCTCTAAAATGGAAACCAAGTTCTCGAGGTCGCTCGAGGCAATCACCTCCGCCGGTGTGACCGGCCCTCTGGTCGGAATGCCGAGGTGCGCAAAGCGCTCGGGCAGCACTGGACCCTGCGTATAGCTGACGCGCGGCAGCGGTGCGGAAAAATCCGCTGCCGCAGGAATCTTGTTGGTATCGGCGAGTTGCTTGAGCTCCTGCGTCAGACCTGCCAGCGGCGCCTCGGGGTCTGCCGTGCCGATGGAAACGCCGCTGCCGGGAACCCCCTGCGGCTGGCGCAGCAGAACGGAGGTCTCGGCGGTGTGCGGGGTCGCTGCGCCACGCCCCGCTGCAGGCCGGCGGGGCAGGAGTCGGCCCACATAGATCATTTCATCGGCTTTGATGTGCTGCGTCAGACGATCGAGTCCGCGCGAATTGGCCCACTGTTGTGCGACGAACGCGATGCTCAGCGAACCGCGGAGTCTTGCAGGATCGATCCGGCGCAGCAGTTCCACCAGCGCGGCGCATCCGAAGCGATCCCCGATCGCGGGCGCGGTCATCCGGCCGAAACCCATCGCGTAGAGCTTGCGGTCGATGGCAACTGGATCGAGCAGATCCACGCCGGCTTGGCGCACCTCGGCTGCGGAGCCTGCACCGATGTCGATGTACATCTCGTCGGGATGTGCCCCGCGCGGCGGGTTCTGCCGCGCCGGCTGCAGGTGCGTGGAGAGGCCGCCGACGACACCGGGAATCCATGTGCCCTTGCGCGTTTGAATCACCACGGGCTGCGCGGCATGGAGCAGGTCAAACAACGCATGCGGAGCCGTCTGCGGCAGCCGCTGCACCCGCAGGTAGCCGTCGTCGGTGATATCGCTCACCACGTAGCCCGGCTCGTCCATCGGCGTGACGATCAGGCGGTGTGGCGTGCCGCTTCCCAGCGTCACGTACACGTTGCCCAGGTTGTCGCTCTGTGGTGAAAACTTCGCCAGGCGCGCCCGGATCTCCGCGGCCAGCGCTTGCTCGTAGCCGGGCACCGCGGGCGTCTCCACAAACTTCACCAGGTGCTGGGTCATGTCTTGCACGGCCGCCGTACTCCGTAGCAGGAAGAAAAGAACAGCGAAGAAAACGGAGCGGAAGAAAAGCAGGCGTTGGTTCATCGGCGATTCCTCACCCTGGAAGGATGGCAGAGAATGCTGCGAGCCGTTTCGGGCGCGGCGAATGTAGCGCAGCCTCCTGCCGCGCGCAAGTTTTTCACTGGCGGCAGAGCTGCGCGGTGAGGACTTCGCGCTGGCGAGCAGCGAGTCGGTCGAAGGCGTCGAGAGACACCTTGTAAACCTCCAGCGCTGCAGCGCTCAGCGCAAGGAATACGACCGGCACCAGCCACATCCATCCCCACAGGCGTGCGAGCAACACGACGCCCGCCGCCATCCCCGCCAGAACGAACTGCAGGCCGAAGCTGACCAGTAACGTGACGCCCGATGCCCGGCGGCGGTGCTGGCCGAACTCGAATCGCCGCGGGAATCGCAGCGAGAGCCAGTTGCCGACCAGGAAGTGAGTGAGCAGGAAGAACAACACATAGGAGAAGGTGGCCACAACGACGAGCACATCCGGCGGGCTGGCCAGCACGCTGATCAGCAGCCAGACCAGGCAGGCTTCCAGGAGGACGAGCAGGCCGAGCAGGAGATTCTTGCCGATCAGAACATCGCGGAAGCGCACTGGGGCAACGAACAGCAACTGCACGCCGCGGCCGTCGTAGGCGAAGCTATTATGCGCCATCTGGCCTAGGATCAGAAGCATGTACGCGACCGCGCCGGGAAACGCCAGCTCGGGCGTGCGGGTGAAGATATCCGGGGCCGAGCCACCCGGCCGGCGCGAACCGAAGGTCAGGCTGAAGAACACGATCAGGATCAGCGGGATGGCCAGCAAAAGCAGCAAAGCGGAATTGCGCAGCACATAGCGGAGTTCCTTTTCAAAGACGGCGGCCACAGCGCCGGGGAGGTAGGAGGGGGCCAAGGAAGCCGAGGATAAAGATGCGGTGGGGGAGCCAGATGCGCGCAGCACAACCGCCGGGGCCTGTGACTCGCCGAGGTCTTCGCCCAGGTACTGCGCGCGGAGCCTGCGGCGCAGCAACAGGCCGAAGGCAAACCCATAGGCGGCCACGAAGCCGGTGAAGCGCAGAGCTTGGAGGGCGTCGCCCTTCACTGCACCCGCCAGCGCCTTGCCCGCCAGACTCGGCGGGAGTTGCTGCAGGACCGGCAGGGCGGCGCGCACGTATGGCCGTACGCGCGTTTGCCAACGGGCCCCGACTGCGGTGGACAGTTGAAACCCGAGGATGAGAAGGACAAGGATGGCGGCCAGGGCTTCGCGCGTGCGTCGCCGAGCCAGCAACCGCTCGAGCCAAGAGAAGATCATCCGGCTCAAGAGCAGATTCATCGTCGCAAAGACCGCAAGGATGACCACCGTCCACGGCAGCAACTCCGGTCGGGCCAGCACGATTCCGAGCCCCGCGCAAATCAGCCAGAACAGAGCCGCAACCACGGCGGGGTCGGACAGACCGTACGCCAAGCTGAGAAGAAAAAAGACAGAGAAGCGCAGGGGGAAACGCAGCAGGCTGCGGAAATCGAAACTGGCAGTTGACGTGGCCATCAGGATGGGCAGGAAGTGCCAGGCCAGGAAGGTGGCCCACAACAACAGAGCCAGCAGCCCTGTCCGGTCTTGTGCCGCGAAGGCATAGGCGCCGGCTCCGATGGCCAGGCCGAGGCCGACCACGATCGCGCCGAGGAGCGCGCCGACCAGAATTTGCGCCGCCAGGTCAAGCTGCCCACTGGTCGTCCGCAACGCATTGCGAAACAGCCGCCAGCGCAATCCGGCGACCAGGGCCAATTGCTCTCCGATGCCCCCGGGCCGGACTACCTCAGCCACGAGAGTTCCTCCTCGGCGCGACGCCCGGAGGCCCCAGGCTCCACGATGGTAAGGAAGATCTGCTCCAGCGTGAGTTTTTCCCGAGGTCCCGCCGTCGCGGACGCTTCTCCGGGCGAGCTGCCAAGGCTCGCTGAAGAGGCCACGCCGGCCCGCAGCTCTTCAAGCGAGCCCTGCGCCACGAGTCGGCCCTTGTGGATGATGGCCACGTGGCTGCACAGGCGCTCGACGATCTCCAGCACGTGCGAGGTCAGGAAGATGGTCGCGCCCCGCGAGATCATGTGCAGGAGCATGGCCTTGAGCGTGCCGGCCGCAATGGCGTCCACGCCCTCGAACGGTTCGTCGAGGAACAAAATCCTCGGCCCGTGGATGACCGCGGCGGCTAGCGCAAGCTTCTTCTGCATCCCGTGAGAGTAGTCGGCGATCAGCGTCTTCGGGCGGTCGGCAAGCTGCATGAAATCGAGCAGCTCGGCGGTGCGCTGCGCGGCGGTGGCACGATCCAGCGCGTACATCCGGCCAACGAAGTTCAGGTATTCGCCGCCGGTGAGCCGGTCGAACAGCGCCAGGCCTTCCGGGACCACGCCGATCTGGCGTTTCACTTCCACGGCATGTTTTTCGAGGTCGAGTCCCAGCAGGCGGATGCGTCCTGCCGTGGGGGCCAGCAGGCCGGTGAGCATCCGGATCGTGGTGGACTTGCCCGCGCCGTTGGGCCCCAAGAAACCGAAGAACTGCCCGGCGTCCACCGTCAAGTGGATGCAGTCCACGGCAACCAGCTCGCCGAAGCGGCGCGTGAGGCTTTCGGTGACAATGGCTGGCTCGCTCATCGCACGTCCTGAAAGCTCCTTGCGGTGCTGCGGCAGAATCTAACACATTCATCGCCGGGACACAGGCGCACCCTGACGCCGCGACTACGGAGGCCAGTGCTGGGGGATTTCTGCGGGCCGAGGTAGCTAGCTGGATTTCACGGCGCTCGGCGGAACCGGCGTAGCGTCACGCACCGGGAAAAGCGCCAGCACGGCGGGGATCTGGATGCGAAAGGTCGCGCCGCCCTCGTGCCGGTTGAAACAGGTGATGGATCCGCCGTGCTCTTGCACCAGGCCGTAGCAGATGCTCAGGCCGAGCCCGGTGCCCTTGCCCACCGGCTTGGTGGTGTAGAAAGGATCAAACACCAGGTGCGGCTCCTGGATGCCGGGGCCGGTATCGGAGAATTCGATCACTACGTTGGTACGGTCGCGCAGAGTCCGCACCGTGAGCTTGCCGCCGCCCACTTCCTCCATGGCGTCCACGGCGTTGCTGATGATGTTGAAGAAGACCTGCAGCAACTGGTTGGGGTCTCCGCGGACGCCGGGCAGCACGCTTTCGGTGTGCAGCTCGATGTGGATGTTTTTTCCACGCAAGTCGAGCCCGCGGAGCTGCACCGCGCTGGTGACCACGGCATTGGCGTCGAGCAGGGTGCGTTCCGCAGGAACCTGCCGCGCGAAGCTGAGCAGGTGCGTGACCAGCGTCTTGGTCCGCCGCGCCTGCTCCCGGATTTTTTCGCCGATCGTGTGGGCCCTTTCTCCGGCGGTGGGATCGTCGATCAGTAGGTCGGAATACCCCAGGATGGCGGTGAGCGGGTTATTGATCTCGTGCGCCGCGCCGGCCGCGAGTTGACCGAGCGAGGCCAGCTTCTCCGCCTGCACGAAGTGCGTTTGCAGGCGCTTCAAGTTCTCGACCGACCCCTCCGAAGCAGCCAGCAGCCGCAGGCGGTCCTGGTCCACCAGGCGCTGTCGGAAAAAGACCAGCGCGGTCAGCGGGACAATGCTGGCCAGCGTCACCCGCAAGCGGAACTCCCGCACCGCCGGAGGTACCTCGCTGGCAAAAACGGCCCAGGCCGCCAGCAGGGGCAGGGAGAGCACCGCGGCCATCGCCAGGCGGGCTGGCCACACCCCCTCGTTGGGCGGCCGACCGGCGACGGCTTGGCTTTCGCTGGGAAGACAGGCTTGCGTCGGTCCCGGGTCCGGGCAAATCCGGTAGGCCACGATGCCAGAGGTTCCGAACCACACCAACGAGGCCACCAGAGGAATATCGTAGAGACTGCCGGTGTAATACGTTTGCTGGTCGATGGCCACGTTGATCACCAGGGAGCTGATGGCATAGCAAGAGCCCGCGCCAAACAGATTGGCATACACCACCCGCCAGGGGCCTGTCGTTCGCAGCCAGAGCATGCCGAGGACGGTCAGGAAGATCAGGTTCTCCACCAGATAGATCACGTTGTAGTTGTGGCCGTACAGCGCGACCTCCGGCCGGACAAATTGCCACGGAATGACGATGAAAAGGTAGAGATAGACCCACCAGAGCAGAAGCAGCGTGAAATCCAGGTAGCCGAAGCGCAGGCCGCGATCGGCTTGCCGCTGATCAGGTTGCAGCGCGAGCGCCGCGATCATCGGCACGACGTGAAGGAAAAAGATAACATCGCCAGCGAACGGATTGGGCACCGGCTGATGCAGATAGATCTCGAAATAGGTCCACAGGAGCTGGCCCGCCATCCAGAGCGAACAGCCCAGCGCCAGGAGCATCCAGAAGGCGTTCCTGCGCCAATCGGGCGAGCCGGCGTTGAGCAGCAGACCCGCGTTGGCAAATAGCGGCACCAGACACTGGGCAATGTCTCCGAAGCTCGTCAGGCCCGGGCCTGGACGCACCAGCAGGGAAACCGCGGCATACGTTCCAACCAGCAAGAACCAGGCAGCCAGAATCCACCACGTTGTTCGGGAGGGACGCATCAGGTGACCGAAGGGCCATTCTAGCCTGACTCCCCCACGCGACAGCGACACACTCCATCCGGTACGCTAAAAGATAACTGGCGCGTCTCGCGATTCGCGCACGCTAGTGGGCTCCTCTGCTGCGTGGATCGGTCACAGAGATTGTTGCGCGGGGATGGTGCCGGGGAGGTATGGCGGAGGAGGAGGGATTCGAACCCCCGAGACCCTTTCGGGCCTAGCGGTTTTCAAGACCGCCGCCTTCAACCGCTCGGCCACTCCTCCGCCGCCCAGTGTAACGTCGCCGAGCGCGCTTCTGCAAACCTGCGGAGACGGATGTCGATGGGCCGGGATTGTCGGCAGGGCCTGCGCCCGCGCACGAGAGAGTTAGTTGGGCGGAGTGGGTTCGGGGCGGGCGGGCCAGTCGGCCGGCGAGAACTCCACGCCCCAGAAGTGCGGCGCGGGTGAGAGGAACTCGACGCCGACGCGCTGTCCCTTTTCGGCGGCGTCACCCAGGTAAACGACGCGGCACTCCTGCTCTTCCTGGGTGAAGGGATTGACGAGCACAATCATCGCGCCGTTTTCGAGCGGCTGGTTGAGGTAGAGCAAGCCGCCGTGGGCGTTGATGACGATGGTCTCGCAGGTCTCGCGGAACTTGCGGCCGTCCTGGTTCTTGCCGGTCGCCACCACGCGCACGCGCATAAACATGCGCGAGCTGCGACGCGGCTTCTCAAACTGTACCGGAGGATGGATATCGGCCATGACGAAACTATGCTGCGGCAGCTCCGCGGGCCCGTCAATGCCGGTCTTGGCTCGGTGTGCTTTCTGGGAAACCGCAAGGCTTCAACCGCGGAGGGCATTTCGCTTGCTCCTCCTGGCCGAGATTCGTAAAATCCTAGGTTTCCTGGAGCGGCGCGCATCCTAACCAGTGGCCACGACCGCAGCCAACGGGCCGCAGCAGAACGCAGCGAAATCTGATATAAGCACTCCTGGGGAGCCAATCATGAATCTTACGGAATACATAGAAAGCCATCGCGATGCGCACCTGAACGAACTGTATGAGTTCCTGAAGATCCCCAGCGTCAGCGCCAAGAGCGAGCACAAATCCGACATCGAGCGCGCCGCCCAGTGGGTGGCCGAGAAGCTCCGCAGTGCGGGCATGGACAAGGTCGAGATCGTGCCGACGAAGATGCATCCACTCGTCTATGGCGAATCGCTGAAGGCTCGCGGCAAGCCTACCGTGCTGTTCTACGGTCACTATGACGTGCAGCCCCCTGAACCGCTCGAGCTGTGGACTTCGCCCGCCTTTGAGCCCACCGTGCGCAACGGCAACCTCTTCGGGCGCGGCACCGCCGACGACAAGGGCCAGGTGCACATCCACCTGAAGGCGCTCGAAGCGCTGCACCAGATCGAAGGCGAGCTGCCCATCAACGTGAAGGTGATGATCGAAGGCGAAGAGGAAGTGGGCAGTGAGAGCCTGTGGGACTTTGTCCTGAGCAATAAGGAGCGGCTCAAGGCCGATGCCTTGGTGGTCTCCGACACCGCGATGCTGGGGCGCGGCGTGCCCTCGATCACCTATGGTCTGCGCGGACTGAACTACTACCAGATGGAGATCGCCGGACCGGCGCAAGACCTGCACTCCGGCGTGTTCGGCGGCGCCGTGCCCAATCCGCTTACCATTCTGTGCGAGCTGTTCGCCAAGCTGCACGACAAGAACTTCCGCGTCACCGTCCCTGGGTTCTATGACGACGTGGCCGCGGTTTCGCGCGCCGAGCGCAAGGCCCTCCACAAGCTTCCCTGGAAGGAAAAGGAGTTTCGCAAGACCGTCGGGGCGCCCGTGCTCTGCGGTGAGAAGGGCTATTCGATCGTCGAGCAGCTCTGGTGCCGCCCGACGCTCGAGCTGAACGGCATCTGGGGCGGCTATGCGGGCGAGGGCGCCAAGACGGTGATCCCGTCCAAGGCCTACGCCAAGTTCTCCACGCGCCTGGTGCCCAACCAGGAGCCGGCGAGGATTGCCCGCCTGGTTGAACAGCACCTGCGCAAGCTACTGCCCAAAACGGTGCAGATGAAGTTGGAAGTGCTCAGCACCGGCAAGCCCTGGGTGGCGCCCTTCACGCATCCCTTCTTTGAAGTGGCGCACGACGCGCTGGAGAAGGGCTTCGGCAAGCGCGCCGTGTTCATCCGCGAAGGCGGCTCCATCCCGTTTGTCACGCAGATGTACGACACCTTTAAGGTGCCCTGCGTGCTGATGGGCTTCGGCCTGCCGGACGAAAACGCCCACGCGCCCGACGAGCACATCGCGCTGGAAAATTACTTCGGCGGGATCAAGGCCATCGCGCACTTCTACCAGGGCCTGGCCACACTCTAGGACCTGCGCGCCAAGCCTTCCGCTTTTCTCTGCTCGCTGGGAAGCTGGCTGTGTGGCCGCACGCACCAACTGGCTTTCCCAATCCGGAACAGCCCGCTATCCCTCCCGAGTCCTTCGCCGCGGTTCTCCCGCCGGAACTGCGGTGGCCCGCAGGTGCTCCAGAAGCGGCTTCCAGGGCTTCCAGACTCTGGAAGCCGCATTTTTTCTGGCTTTTTGGAGGATTGTTCTTGCCTTGCGTGGAAACTGCGGCTATAGTGCCGGCGGTCCCCGAGCCCACGATGCGCTCCGGGGATTGCAGCACCCACTTCTGAGGAGGAGATTCCACCTAGATGGCAAAGCCAATGAGCAAGTCCAAGATTGTGGCGCACCTGGCCGGCAAGTGCGGCACGCCGAAGAAGACCGCAACGACGTTCTTCGAGGAGCTGTTCAAGCTGGCCGTGAAGGAGTGCAAGGGCGGCGCGGGGAAGTTCGTGATCCCGAACATCGGGCGAGCAGTGAAGGCGCACCGCAAGGCGCGCATGGGTCGCAACCCGCAGACCGGCGAGCCCATCAAGATCAAGGCCAAGACGGTAGTGCGGCTGCGCGCGGCCAAGGCGTTCAAAGACGCCGTGCTAGGCTAAACGCGGTTTCGCGTCCCGAAAAGATTTTGCGTGGCGCGCTTCCAGCGAGCCCGCGTTTACCTGTGGGACGCTATTTTCCCCGGAACGCATTTCTCTGACGAAGCCCTCAGGCGTGTCGTTCGCCTCCCGGTGTTTATCTCCGGGAAGCGACCCGGGGGTTTTGTCTTTCGCGTGGCTGCGGCACCAAAGGTGCTTTCCGTGGCATTCCTCTCTTCCGTATGCTGTGAGCAGGCGGGGGACTCGTGGCGTCGCCTTACTGGGACGAAAAACAGGCCGAGCGTTATCGCGCATTCCGTTTTGAGCTTGCCGAGCGGACGCTGGCCGGGCGCGTCCTCGCGGTAGCCGGCGGCAGCGGGGGGTTGGGCGCCGCTACTGTCTGGCTGCTGGCGCGCGAGGGAGCCCGGCTGGTAGTGGGCTACCGGGCGAACCGCGCGCGCGCCGAAGCGCTGCGGCGCGCCGTCGCGGAACAGTTCGGCCAAACGCTCAGTTTGGTGGAAGGCGATATTTCGCTCCCCGCGGTGCGGCGTGCGTTTCTTGACGCCGCCGTAGCACTGGGTGGCCCGCTCGCCGCGGCGGTGATCTTGGCGGGCGAGCCCGCGCGAGTGAAGTGGGAGGCGCTGGACGCCGCGGCCCTGGAATCCTCCCTACGCGCCAACTACGTGGCACCCATCCTTCTGGCCAAGGAGTTGGGGAGCGCGATGGAACAGTCCAGCGCAGGCGGCAGCATTGTGCTGCTGGCCAGCATGCAGGCGGTGGCCGCATTTGAGTCCAGCCTGAACTATGCCGCGCCGAAGGCGGCACTGGCGCAGGCGGCGCGCATCCTGGCCCGGCAGTGGAAGCGCGTGCGCGTCAATGTCGTGGCGCCCGGCGCCACGGTCGCGGGCATGGCCGAGCCGAGCGTGAGCGCGGGCAAGTATGACCCGCATATAGCCAGCGGCGCGATCGCGCGTTTCGGACGTCCGGAAGACATTGCCCGCGCGGTGCGGTTCTTTCTCGAGCCGGACAACTACACGACTGGCCAGGTGCTCGTCGTGGATGGCGGGCTGACGCTGCGACGCTAGGGCAGACCACCGCCCAGGCGCAGGCCATGCAACAAGGCCCCGGCAAGTTTCATCCCATGACGGGCTGGGCGTATAGTTCACTTCCGGTGAGCTCATTCTGTGGCTCGCCTTCGGACGCGCCCCAGGATCGAAAGGGTTCTTTGTGAGACCACAGAACTTCCCTAGCAGACTTCGCGCTACCGCAATCCTCGTGGGCGTGTTTGTGCTCGCGGGAGTTTCGGCGCACGCCGCCATCACCGCGAAGCTCACCGGCGCGATCTACACCCTGGGGGCGGACCAGGTGCAGACGGTGTGGCCGAACGCGCGGGTCACGCTGAAGAACAAGCAGACCCAGAACGCAGTTTCCACGGTCTCGAATGAGCGCGGCGAATACTTCTTCGTGGGGGTCGAGCCGGGCGACTACGAGCTGACCGTCGCGCTGGCCGGGTTCGAGACCGAAGTGCGGCAGGTGAGACTCGACCCCAAGGCGGATGTGAAACTCGACATCCCGCTGCGTCCGAAGAAGCGGACCGAAGAAGTCGTGGTGAAGTCCGAAGCGCCGGGCGTGGACATCTCCACGACCAGCACCGCCGGGCCCACGCTCACCGCCAACACCCTGAAGTCGGTGCCGCTGCTGAACGAAAATTTCCAGGACGCCCTGCCGCTCCTGCCCGGCGTGCTGCGCGGCCCGGACGGCCTGCTGAATATCAAGGGCGGCCGCGCCAACCAGGCTGGCACGCTGGTGAATTCGGTCAGCTCCGTCGATCCGGTCACGGGGCTGGCCGCGATCGGCCTGCCGCTGGAGGCCGTAGGGTCGGCCCGGGTGCTCTCCAATCCGTTCTCGGCCGAGTATGGCCGTTTTGCGGGCGGTGTGGTGGAACTGGAGACGCCGGGCGGAACAGACGAATGGCGGTTCGCGCTCAAGAGTTTCTTCCCGCGGTTCCGGCGGCGCAACGACACGATCATGGGCATCGAATCCATCCGGCCACGGCTAACCGTCTCCGGGCCGCTGCGCAAGGGCAAGCTCTACCTTTTGCAATCGTTCGATTACAAGTTCGTCCGCACGCGGGTGCCTTCGCTGCCCGATCTGCAGAACGACCAGGTGGTGGAAACGTTTGATTCCCTGACGCAGTTCGACTGGAACATCACTCCCAATCACCGCTTCACCACTACGGTTTCCATCTACCCGCAGAACCTGCAGTTTGTGAACATGAACACGTTCAATCCGCAATTCACCTCGCCGAACTATCGCCAGCGGGGCTACCAGGTGGCGGTGACGGAACGATCGATCTTCTCGAATGGCGGCTTTCTGGCCTCCACCTTTTCCGTGAAGCGCTTCGACGCGCATATCTTCCCCGCGCAGCTCCTGGCCGGTGAACTCGACCTTTTCTCGGAGATGAACTTCGGCACGTTTTTCAACCGGCAGGACCGCGAGAGCAAGATCTACCAGTGGGCGCAGACCTATCATTTCCATCCACTGAGCGCTGGCGGAACCCACCTGCTCCAGGTGGGCTACTTCTACGCGCGGTCGGACTACGCCGGCACGGTCAGCAATCTTCCTGTGCTCGTGCTGCGCGAGCCGGCCACTCCGGGCACCGATTGTACAAAGGATGTGACGCACACGGTTTGCACGCTCAGCCAGCGCATTACCTACGGGCCCCCGGGCTCGCTCGCCGCGACCAAGAACGACTTCGCCCTCTTCTTCCAGGACAATTGGCAGCTCCACCGGCAGCTCACGCTGGACTTCGGCGTGCGCTTCGACCGCGACGATCTCTCCGAGGATGCGGTGAACGTCGCGCCGCGCATCGGGTTCGTCTGGGCGCCCACGCGGGACAACAAGACCGCCGTCCGCGGCGGCGTGGGCCTGTTCTACGACAAAATTCCGCTCAACGTCGCCACATACCTGGCCTATCCCGCGCCAACCATTACCCGCTACGATGCCACGGGCCTGAACATCGTGGGCGGCCCGGTGACCTTCGTGCACGTCGTGGCCGCGCCGGACGGTCGCCTGCACGTGCCCTACAGCCTGGGCTGGAATTTCCAAGTGGACCGCGAAATCGTCCGTGGTGTGCTGGTCCGATTCGGCTACGAACAGCGCGAAACCCATCGGGATTTCGTTCTCGAGCCCTTCGAGACCACGGGCTCGGCGGCGCTGCGCCTGCTCAACGGCGGTCGGCAAAGCTACCGGGAGTTCCAGGCCACCGTGCGCTGGCAGCCCGGCGAGCGCACCACGCTGTTTGCCAGCTTCGTGCGCTCCCGCGCGGAGGGCGACCTGAACACCTTCGACCAGTATTTCGGCAATTATCCCTATCCCATCATCCGCCCGAACCAGCACGGCCTGCTGCCCTACGACGCCCCCAACCGCTTTCTGTTCTGGGGCACCATCGGCCTGCCATGGAAGATCGAGTTTTCGCCTGTACTCGAGATTCGCAACGGCTTCCCCTTCTCCAACGTGGACAACGACCTGAACTTTGTCGGCCAGCGCAACGCCGCCGGCCGCTTTCCGGTCTTCGGCGCCTGGGACATCCTGGTGGCGCGGAAATTCCCCGTGCGCCTGTTCCATAAAAAAGTGACGATCAATACCGGCTTGCGCGTCTATAACCTCACGGCGCACGACAACCCGCGCGACGTCCAGCAGAACATCTTCTCCCCGCACTTCGGCCAGTTCTTCAACTCCGTCGGCCGGCAGTTCCGCGGAAGATTTGAATTCGAGTTCTAGTCGGCCCTCGGCTGGTGTCCCTGGCTCGCCGGGTGGCATAATGGCCCCGCGGGCTGGTCATGGATAACCGTTCAGGCCGCTTCGGCCATTCCGGGCTGCTGACCGACCTGTACGAGCTGACCATGGCGGCGGGGTACGTCGAGACGCATTTCGACGCGCGCGCCACCTTCGAGCTCTTCGTGCGCAACCTGCCGCTGCGGCGCAACTACCTGGTGGCTGCAGGTCTCGAGCAGGCGCTCGATTTCCTCGAACATGTCTGCTTCGCCGCCGACGAGATCGCCTACCTGCGGGCGCATCCGCTGTTTCAGCGCATCGGGCGGCGCTTCTTCGACTATCTGGCCGGGTTCCGTTTCTCAGGTGACGTCTGGGCCATGCCCGAGGGCACCGTGTTTTTCCCTGGCGAGCCGCTGTTGCGCGTGACCGCGCCGATTGCCGACGCCCAGATCGTCGAAACCTGCCTGCTCGCCACGCTCAATTTCCAGACCATGATTGCCAGCAAGGCGGCGCGCGTGGTCACTGCGGCGCGCGGGCACAGCGTCATCGAGTTCGGCACGCGCCGCGCCCACGGGATCGAATCGGGAGTGCTCGCCGCGCGCGCGGCCTACATCGGCGGCTGCCAGGGCACTTCCAACGTGATGGCTGGCCGGCGCTTCGGCATCCCCATCTTCGGCACCCAGGCGCACTCCTGGATCATGGCCCACGAGAGCGAGGAGGAGGCCTTTCGCCAGTTCCTGGATATCTATCCCCACCATGCCGTCCTGCTCGTGGATACTTACGATGTCCACGGCGCGGTGGAAAAGATCATCGCCATGGGCCGCCGGCCGCGCGCGGTCCGCCTCGATAGCGGCGACTTGGCTGCCGACAGCATTTGGGTCCGTCGGCGGTTGGACGAAGCCGGATGGCGCGACGTCGAGGTGTTTGCCTCGGGCGACCTCGACGAAGACCGCATCGCCGAGCTGCTCGCGAATGGCGCGCGGATCGACGGCTTCGGCGTGGGCACGGCGCTGGCCACCTCGAGCGATGCGCCCGCCCTCGGCGTGATCTACAAGCTGGTGGAGCTCGAGCGCGGTGGCGCGGTTCACAATGCCGCGAAGTTCAGCGAAGCCAAGGTGACTTATCCCGGGCGCAAGCAGGTCTTTCGCGTCACCGGCGCCGGCGGCAAATCCGCAGAGGACATTATTGCGCTCGAGGAGGAGCAGTTTCCCGGCACGGAGGCTTTGCTGTTGCCGGTGATGCGGGGCGGCAAGCACATCTTGCCCGCCACGGACTTGGAGGAGGCGCGCCGGCGGTGTCTATCGGGCCTGCAACGCCTCCCGGAAAGCGTGGCGGACTTGCGCGCCCCGCTTGTTTTGGCTGGCTACCCGGTGCGCTACAGCGCGCGGCTGGAGGAATTGCTCGGTCAGGTGCGTCGGCGCGTGGAGCGTGCCGCGCGCATCTAAGGCAGCAAGGAAAGCTTTCCCATGGTGGCGCGCAACGTTGTTTTCTGGGACGTGGACACTCAGGTTGACTTCATGCTGCCCGGCGGGAGGCTCTACGTGCCGGGGGCCGAGAAGCGCATTGAGAACATGCGCCGTCTGGCGGATGCGGCACGTGCGGGCCGGGTGTTCATGGTTTCCGATGCCGACGCGCACACGCCCGATGACCCGGAGTTCCGCCAGTGGCCTCCCCACTGCGTGCGCGGCACGCCCGGCGCGCAGATCATTCCGGAAACGATGACCGACAGTTTTTATCTGATCCCAAACCGAGCAGACTTTCCGCTGCCGGCCGACCTTGGCAAGTACAAGCAGGTGGTCATCGAAAAACAGACTCTGGACGTCTTTGACAATCCCCACACCGAGACGCTTCTCGAGCGGCTGGACTCGCTCGTCAACAAGGACGCGGAGTTCGTCGTGTTTGGCGTGGTGACCGAATACTGCGTGCGCCTGGCCGCGAAGGGATTACTCGAGCGAGGGCGACGCGTAGCTCTGGTGACTGACGCGATCGAAACGCTAGACCCGGCCACTGGGCAGCGCGCGCTCGAGGAACTGACCGCCAACGGGGCACGCCTGATCACCACTCGGCAAGCCCTGGCGCTGCTCTAGCCGACCGCCTGCCGCCGCGCTAGAATAGCTGTGCTGCGTCCCCTCCAAGGTGCTTCGGTGATTCCCGCTGCTGAACTCAAACCCGGGATGGCGCTCCGAATCGAGGGCCAGATCTTCAAGGTGCTGGAGGCGGAGTTCAAGGCCGGAGGCGGCCAGGCCGGCGGCGTGGTGAAAACCAAGCTGCGCAACGTTGCCACCGGCCGGCTGAGCGAACCTCACCTCCGCCCCGATTTGCGAATGGAAGATCTGGAACTAGAGCGGCAGACCATGGAGTTCCTTTACAGCGACGCCGAGAATGCCTATTTCATGAACCCGCAGAGCTTCGAGCAGTTGGAAATCCCGCTGGCCACGCTGGGTCCGGCGGCGCGATTCCTGAAGCCGGAGATGAAACTGCCGGTGGAATTTTTCGAGGGCCGACCGATCAGCGTGGTCTTTCCCTCGGTGGTGGAGGCGCGCATCGCCGATACCGCGCCGCCGGTCCACTCGCAGCAGGACAGCACGTGGAAAGAAGCCACGCTCGAGAACGGCGTCTCCATCATGGTGCCGCTGTTTATGGCCAAGAATGAGGTTGTGCGCGTGGACGTGGAGACCGGCCGCTATCTCGAACGCGTGCGCGCGGAGCGCAAGCGCGGCGCGTGAGCACTTGCCGCGGCTCGCTCGTCAAACCTACCCCGACTAGAGAGTCTTCAGGTAGGCAACTAATTCGCGCATCTGGTCTGCGTTCACTGAGTCTTTGAACCCCGGCATGTCCTTGCCGCCCTTTTCAATCCACACGCGCAGGGAAGCGTCGTCCACCGGTTTGCCATCGGCAAACTTCCCGCGTTTGAGGAGGCCCTTCATGCCCGGGCCGATTTTCTTCGCCGTGCTCCCGCTGAAATGGCAGATGGCGCACTGAGCGTTGAAAATCTTTTTGCCCTTTTCTGCGTCGGTCGTGGCCGCTGGCGAGACTGTCCCCCATTCTTGCCCTCTGGCGTCTTTGCCGGGCGCCTGCGCGAGCAGGAGCGCGGCCGTGATCAGGTGGAGGCAGGCCATCAACAGCGCCACGAAGAATCGTGCGGAAAGTCGCATGGCAGCTCTCCGATCTCAGGCGATGCACTTCTCATTCTCTCTTTACTCCCGGCGGATTTCCAGTCGAAGTGTAGCGCCATGCGAACTCGCGTTGCGGCGCTGGTTTGACACCCCCCAGACGCTGTGCTACGAATCGTGATGGACATCGCGCGCGGCGTGCCGCGAACGTATGAGTCTCGACAAACTCTCACAGGCTTGGGAATTGTTGCAGGAAGCCTTCCAGGCGCAGACGGAAGGCGACTACGACCACGCCGTGGAACTCTACGAGAAGTCCATCGCCATCCAGCCCACCGCCGAGGCGCACACGTTTCTGGGCTGGACGTTTCACTTCCAGGGCAAGCTGGACGCGGCCATCGAGCAGTGCAAGCGCGCCATCGAGATTGATCCGGACTTTGGCAACCCCTACAACGACATCGGGGCCTATCTGATCGAGCTGGGCCACTACGACGAGGCCATCCCCTGGTTGGAACGCGCCACCGAGGCCAAGCGCTACGACCCGCGCCACTTTCCCTACTTCAATCTGGGTCGTGCCTATCTGGCCAAGGAGATGTACGCGCGCGCGCGGGAGAATTTCCAGAAGGCGCTGAAGATCGAGCCGCGCTACACGCTGGCCCGCGACGCGCTCGAGGGTCTGCGCCGCCTGGTCAACTGAAACCCGTCCCGCCGGCATCTTGCCGGCTCCCCATCTAAACCGCCGGCCGGAGGCCGGCGCTACGCACAAACTCTTTCTTCGGCTAGCTGGCCGGCGGAGTGGCTTGGCCGGGCTTCACGAGCCGGTCATAGAGCCACATCAGCAGCGTGGTGAGAAAGCCCACACCGGAAATCACCCACCATACCTGGTGCGGCTGGTGCCGCACCTCGCCAAAGTAGTGGACCAGGCGTCCGCCGATCCGGCCTGCAGTGAAGAACCCGATGGCAATGGGCAGGAAGGAATAGCCCATAAACGTGCCCTGCTGGCCCGGCGGCGCCAGCCGCGATACGTATTCATAGAAGCGCGGCGATTGCGTCATCTCGCCCAGCGCCAGTACGATCAGCGCCACGGCCACCAGTAGCGTAGAAGGAAGAACCGAAACGCCCATCCGGGCCAGTCCGCCCGCCACAGCTCCCATCCAATGACCGGCTGTGGTCGAGGCCAGCACCAGCCAGGAGAAACTGGCAATCAGGGTCCCGAGCGTCATGGCAGTGAAGGAAGGGATTTTCCGCGTCAGATAGCTGATCGCGATCTGAAACAGGATCACGGTTAGCGGGTCGATGGAGAGCAGAAGATCGATCTTCGCGTTGGGATTGACGTAGCCGCGCACGTAGAGCGGCAGGGCGATGAACTCCTCCCAAAAGACGATCCAGAAACCGGAAAAGATCACCAGGAAGATCATGAACCGGACGTTGCCGAGCACGACAAACATGTTCTTGAGCGCCTGGGCCACGCTGGCCACCTGTTGCTCGCCAGAGCGCGTCGGTTCTTTGTAGTAGATCAGCGTGGCAAAGAACATCAGGAAGACGCTGATCGCGCAAACCCGAAAGACGTTTTCAATGCCGATCCAATCGCGCACGAAGTAGGCCACGATGGGGCCGAGCGTCCCGCCGACGTTCACCAGCGTGTAGTAAATCGAATAGCCGATCGAGCGCACATTTTCATGCGCAGCGCGCGCCGTGGTGCCGACCACGCAGGGCTTGACGATCGATGGCCCCAGCGCCGGCACGGTGATGATGGCCAGCACCAGCCAGTAAAGCGGCACGATGTTGCGCAACGGCGCCATCCAGGGCGCTGTAAGCGAGCCCAGCAGGAAGTAGCCCACCGACAGAACCAGATACGCGAAGGCCAGCGAGCGCCGGAAACCGAAGCGGTCGGCCAGCGTCCCGCCCAGAATGGGGAGAAACCAGACGATTCCCCCAAAGAAGCCGATCAGGTCGCCCGCCTGAGCTTCGGTGAAGTGCAGGGTTTCGTGGAGGTAGATGGCCAGGACGGCCTGCGTGCCGTAATAGGCCAGGCGCTCAAACAGCTCGGTGACGTTGGCCACCCAGAAGGCGCGCTCGAAGCCGAAACGAATCTCCTGCAGGCGCTGTTGGAAGCTCAAGAAATGCCTCCCGGCCGTGCGGGCTGCGGTGCCGGGCGCGATTGTAGCGGAACTCCGGCTCCACCGCGCCGGTTTTTGCCGTCTGTAAGATTTTCTGTTGAAAGTTGGATCGAAAAGGAAAAGGGTGTCTCCGATATTTCCGGCCCCAGGCACGG